>NZ_SMMF01000958.1:31223-91714 GCF_009711355.1 Roseibium sp. RKSG952
GTCGGTATTTGCTGACCCGGATTTGGGGGCGAATTCAGGATGCAGCTCAGGGCGGCTTGATTTGGTTCCGCGACCATATTTATCAACCGGCCTTGGTCGCCTCGGTACGGCAACGTTACGCAGTTCTAGTCCTGTTCATTGCGGCGGCGACGCTAGGTTTGGGACTGATGTACAAAGGGAAGGTCAAAACCGTCTTCTTTCCCGATGTTCCCGGGCAGATAATCACTATTAATCTGGAAATGGATGCACGTGCGCCCTTCGCACTGACACGTGAAAATGTTGATCGGATCGAAGCAGTTGGTGAGAAACTGAACGCTGAACTCGCAGCAGATACGGGCATGATATCGCCCCCGATCCAGACCATTTTTACCATTATCAATAGCGCAGGCAGCGCCCAGATTTTTGCCGAAATGTTGCCAGTGGCTGAACGGCCTCAAGTACCAATCCTGGATGTCGTCCGAGAATGGCGTGAACGTGTGGGAGAAGTCGAAGGGGCGACCGAGCTTGAATTTACAGGATCGGAGGAACTCGCTGGTGGCTTCCGTATCCGGCTGATGTCCAAAGACGAGGATCTGTTGCGTCTGGCCAGCGAAGAAATGCAGGAATTTCTGGCTGATATCGAAGGTGTCAGCAACATCCGCGATGGTTTGATCGGTGGGCAACCTGAACTCAAACTGAGCCTGCGTCCGGATGCGCGTAGCTTAGGGTTCAATGCTGAAACTCTGGCTAGCCAGATCGGGTTCGGATTTGGCGGTGCCGAAGTGACCAAACTGCGCCGTGACGGTTCAGAGGTGAGAGTTGTCGTTCAGAACGGGCGTATCAATCGGGACACGATCGAAGACCTGATGCAGACCAGATTGCGTAGCACCAATGGTGCATGGGTTCCGCTGGAAACTGTGGCCGATATACAGGGCAGCTATGTTTCGGGAACGATTCAGCGTCGCGACGGGCGGCGCATGAATGTCGTTGCAGCCTCGATTGACCGAGATCTCGTGGCTCCAGAAGAGGTTGCTCAGGCTGTTTTTGAACAACTTGTGCCGGAATTGACCGCCAAGTACCCGAGCGTAAAGGTCTTGCCCGCGGGCGAACTGGAAGAAATGGGAGATATCAGCGGTGGCCTGAAACGGGCGCTTCTGCTTGCGGCAGTCCTGATCTATGTACTGATGGCCGTGCCGCTGAAAAGCTATTGGCAGCCATTTGTCATCCTGGCCATCGTTCCATTTGGCTTCATCTCGGCAGCTGTCGGACACATGATTATGGGTGTGTCCCTGTCGCTCTTTTCCTTCTTTGGAATGCTCGCACTGACCGGTGTGGTCGTGAACGACAGTCTGGTGATGATAACCCGCTACAATCAGGCGCGCGACGAAGGTGACACCGTCGACCGTGCCATTCACAGCGCAGGTATCGGTCGCTTCAAAGCTATCTTTCTGACCACTGCAACGACGGTGATCGGCTTGCTGCCGTTACTGACCGAGACGTCAGAACAGGCGCAGTACCTGATCCCTGCGGCTGTATCGCTTGCCTTCGGAGAACTATTCGGCACGGCATTGATGCTGATCCTCGTGCCGGTGCTGATCGCGATCGCAGAAGATTTCATCGCGCTCTTCTGCAAGGCCCCTTCTCAATCCTATCAACAGAGGTCCACAACATGACACGTTCTATTTTCTATTCGGTACTCGCGGCGCTTGCGTTTTCTGCCCCAGCCTTGGCGGATGGCATTGCGCTAACGGTTGAAGGCGTCCGCAACGCTAATGGAAAGCTGCTGATCATCGTGTTTGACGACGCCAATGCTTTCGACACACTGGATATGACCAAAGCCGTTGACTATGCCGAGGTTCCAGCAAAGCAAGGCGCGGTGCAGCACGAATTCAAAGCGCTGAACAAAGGTCCGTATGCGGTGCTTGCGCTGCATGATGAAAACGGCGACCAGAACCTGAACATGGAAGGTGAGCAGTTGCTGGAAGGGATCGGCGCATCCGGAGTGCCAACACCAGAGTTTGACACCGATTTCGCGGCGGCCTCGGTCATGCCGGGAGATGTCAGCATCAGCCTCTATTACGACAAGTAAACTGCAATGCTGAACGGGCAGACCTTTTCGATCGGTACGCTGCTGCGTGTTTTCCGCTGGCAGGTTGGATTGACCTGGATCTTGATCCTGTCCGAGACAGGGATCACCGTACTGATCCCGCTTTTCATCGGGTTTGCAATTGATGGGCTTCTGGCCGGGGAAACCCGTGCCTTGGCCCAGTTGGCCGCGCTGCTATTCGTGCTGATTGTACTGAGCGTGATCCGGCGTATCTACGACACGCGCGTTTACGGCACTATGCGGGTTGAGATTGGCAAAGCGCAGGTCGCGCGTTCCCGCGATTTGCCTGTGTCAAAGCTGAATGCGCGTCTCGGAATGGGCCGCGAGTTGGCCGACTTTCTGGAAGGCGTTTTGCCCGAGGCAATCGCTGGCACCGTACAGTTCGTTGCCGCGATTGTGTTGCTGTATCTGTTTTCGCCAACTTTGGCGTTGGCGGCAGCAGTGGTGCTGATTGGGATGGTCCTAATTTACTCTCTGTTCCACAGCGGATTCTATCGCTGGAACGGGGCGCTCAATCACCAGAGTGAGCAGCAGGTCAGCATACTCGAAACACGGCGCGACCGACCTGTTCTGTTACATTTGCTGAGGCTGCGCCGTTACGAAGTTGCTCTGTCGGATGTCGAGGCTGTGCTATACGGAGCGATCTTTATACTGCTTCTAGGAATGCTGCTGTTTAACCTGTGGTTTGCGACCACTCAGCTTGGAGTAACGGCGGGGGCTATCTTTTCTATCGTCAGCTATTCTTGGGAATTCACAGAGGCGGCTTTGGCATTGCCGATCACACTGCAGTCATGGTCGCGTTTGTCAGAGATTACAAAACGTCTGGCGAGCAACTAGCGGTCCACCTTCGAACTTGAGGCAGCATGGTATCTGACCTGTTAGCTTCCGACCGGTGTATCCGATACCAGACGCATACCCAGATGGGCAGGAGGCGAGCCAACGGCGCAGCCACCCCGGGCAGGGTCGCGAACAAGGAATGGCACGGCAGCCAGATGTTCGCCACCGACGAAAAAGGCCGGACAGCGATCAGGATCGGCTTCTGTCCCTGAGTAGCATTCCTGCGTCCATTCCCAGACGCTACCATCCAGATCAACGACACCTTCGGGCGAGGTTGAAAAGCTGCCCTGTGGCTTCAAAGCTCTGGGTGTGAGGCCTTCATAAAGGTAGCTTGAGGCCCAAGTCAGCGATGGGTCAGTAAAGATCGGATCCGGCTCTTCTGGTAGGACTGCTCGGGCTATATGTTCCCACTCGGCGGTTGTGGGCAGCCGAAATTCGTGTCGTGCAGCTTCGTTAAACCACCGAAGATATTCGGAAACGTCAACAAAGCTGAGACCGGTTGCTGGTGTTGTATCGGGTGTGAACCCATTGCGAGTACGCAATTTCAGGGTGCAACCGCCATCGGCATGGCACAAGTTCCATTCTGCAACTGTCACCTCGTGGCGCTGTACATAAAGCTCTTCACCATCTGGCAGAGTAACCGGTCTTTCAGCCATTTCTGGCAGTGGTTGAGATGCGGGAAGAGGGGTGTTCAGCAAGAACACCCCTCCGGCCAGAGCCGCCGCCACTGCTGCACCAACCCCGATGATGACGATCGGTTGGGTGAATTTATGTGTGGTGACGGTTTTCATGATTGTTTGGTTCCCGAAATCAGGTTGCAAATGGGCGGGGTGCTACAACCTGTTCCATCAGGTTATTGTCCCACTCACCTTCAACGATGAAGTGCGCAGTAGCTCCAAGAAGCGCAGCTTCGATCAGATTGTGGTTCACATAGGCATAAACGCCGGGTTGCTCGAACGTGTACATCGCAGCCGCTGCACACCCTCCGCGAACGAACCATGTTTCGACACCGGTCAGAGGATCATCGCTGAACGAAGTTTCCCACACATAGTTGCCGTGACCACCAATCAGGTGCGGACGGGTGTCGCGGTTTGCCTGATTGTGGATCATCAGAACCGTCTCGCCCACATTGAACTTGAGCGCATTTTCACCAGTCAAAGCGCCAACCGCACCATTAAAGACCGAATGGGTCGGTGTCAGAGTACGCATCGCATCCAGGCTGTCGGCGTAATCGTCCCCTGCAACTTCGTAGGTTTTAAACTCGCCGTTTTCATCTTTGGGCAGGTAGTAATCCTGCTCACCGATATAGGCGATCTTGTCGTATTTCAGCGGGTTACCGTCCTTGTCCTTCAGGCCATCGCGTGGCAGTACCATCACCGCACCATTCATGCCGTGGGTGACGTGATACGGGATCATCGCTCCGCCTGGCGCACAGTGATAAGTGAAGCAACCAGGTTTGGTCGCCTTCCAGCGCAGAACAGTCTCTTCGCCCGGATAGACGTGGGTCAGGCCACCGCCGCCCAGAGCGCCTGTTGACGCGTGGAAGTCGATATTATGCTCCATCACGCTGTCTTCGGGGTTGCGCAGGGTCAGCTCGATCATGTCGCCTTCGTGACAGATGATCAGCGGACCGGGGACTGAGCCATTGTAGGTTAGCGCCCAGACAGACGCGCCGGTATCCTCGTCAACGACCATAAGACGTTCGGTTGTTTCCATGGTGATTTCGATGATCTTTGGTCCGCCTGTCGCTACCTGCTCGTGCTCTGGTGCAAAGGGTGGTGCAACGAGCTCCTGTTTAACACGGGTATAACCAGACAAATCCGCCGGTTTGGCTGTGCTGTCAGCCGTTTGTTCACCCGCAACTTTGTAGAGTTTTGCCGAGGTTGCATCTGCCTTGAGTGGCATTGGTGTACGACGAGCTGCCATGGCACCTGCGCCGGTCATTGCTGCAGCGCCTGCCAGAACCGATCCTCGCAACACATTGCGGCGGCTGGTTTTCATGAGGCCGGGGTTGATGAACTTGGTCATGGTATCCTCCTTGAGGTCGGATGGGTGCAGCGGGTAAGCATTTCGCTGCCGTATCGGGGGTCAGAAGTTTTCAAGTTGAGCTGTGAAACGCGCCTTGGCTTTTTTGGGGACGCGGCCTTCAAGAAAATCTTCGGGAATTTCAACGTCACCCACCGCTATGGTCATCACCATGCCCATCGCGTAGTGGGGTTTGCAGATCACGCCATAGACGCCTTCGGTATCCAGCGTGACCTCGATTTCCTCGTTGATTTTGCCCTTGAAGGGCTCGGCGCCATCAGGAAGCATGCCTTTGGCTGTTTCAGCGTTGTGGCCCTTGTCCGATGCGATGAACTTGATCGTGTCGCCCGGAGCAGCCTGGATGAACGCGGGTTCGAACACCATGCGCTCGCCATCACTCCCTTTGTTGAGCATTTGCACCTCGAAGGTTTCCGCGAAGGCGGCACCAGCCAGCAGGGTGGCCAGTGCAACGCTGGTTGTAAGCGTGCGGATCATCGAATTGTCCTTTCCTGAATGATCTCTTGGGCCTGACTCTATTGATTTCTGCGATCTGCAATTTGCGCTGGCGCAAGGTTTGCTGCGTTTTCGGGAAACACTGACCGTTACGATCTGGTTTTGCGGCTGTGATTGTGCCAAATCAGGTAAGCCATGATGGAAGCAGCCAAGAAAATATTGCCGCGGCTTGATGAAAGCCTGCTGACGCATTTGCCACCATTCTCAAAACTGGATCGTCGGCAAATTCGCACGATTCTGGATCAGGCCAGTTCGCGCCGCTATGAAGCGGGTGCGCATATCTTTGAAGAAGAAGACCCGGCCGATCGTTTCTTCATGTTGCTGGATGGCTATGTCCGGGTGGTGCGGGTCACGCAGACCGGTGAACAGGTCACGGCGTTGCATATCCCCGCTGGTCAACTTCTGGGAATTGCAAAGGCGATCGGGCGCGAGACTTATCCGGCCACGGCGGTCACGGCGACAGAGTCCATTGCGCTGAGCTGGCCCACCAGACTGTGGGATACTTTCGTCACCGAATATGACGGCTTCGCCACTGAAACCTACAAGACGGTTGGCCACCGTGTAGGAGAAATGAACACCCGTATTGTGGAGCTTGCGACGCAACAGGTGGAACAGCGCGTGGCTAACGCGCTGTTGCGTCTGATCAATCAGACCGGCCGCAAGGTGGAGGATGGGATCGAGATTGATTTCCCCATCACCCGACAGGATCTCTCGGAACTTACAGCGACCACCTTGCATACGGTCAGCCGATTGCTGAGCGCATGGGAAAAGCAGAGTATCGTTGAAAGCAAACGCAAGCGCATCAAAGTATGCGATCCCCACGCGCTGGTCGAGCTCAGCCAGGGCTAGCCGTCCGGTCAGGCACAGTTGGAAATTGCGCTCTTCAGCTCTTCCAAAAAGGCCGTTTCATCCAGATCGTATTCCAGACAGGCATCTGAGATGGTGTGAAACGGGTTCACAAGGCATCCGACGCATAACATTCCATGTTTTAGGAAAACACGAATTGTCTGCGGCCATTGCGTCATAAGATCCGCAAGCGTCAGGTCTGGATCGTCAATGTTCGGGCAAGGCATTGGGGTTCCTCTCACCCTCGACCTTAGGCTTGGAACCGTTCCAAACGTTGCGCTGGCGCAAACAGTGCCTTCTTCGCTCGGGCTAGCAATAGGCATCCCGATCTGAAGGAGGCCGACGCATGGCTGAAATCTTAACCAAATCGCGGGCGCGAAACATCTTCTACGGGGGTTCGATCTTTTTCGTCGTGATCTTCGTGGCGATGACCGTCCACAGCCACCGTTACGTGGTTAATACGTCAACCGCAGGCATGGAACTCAGCGAAGAGGTCGTCCTGGGCAAACATGTCTGGGAACGCCATTCCTGCATCAACTGCCACAGCCTGCATGGCGAAGGCGCCTATTTCGCCCCCGAACTGGGCAATGTGATGACCCGCTGGGACGTCATGGATTCGCCCGAGGACGCCTATGAAATCCTCGATGGCTGGATGAAGGCGCAGCCTTCGGGCGTCGAGGGCCGCCGCCAGATGCCCTATTTCGATCTGACCGAAGAAGAGATGCGCGGCCTCGCCGAGTTCCTGCGCTGGGCTGATCAGACCGACACGCAGGGCTGGCCGCCCAACGACGCTGGCTAAGCGGCACGAAGGAGAAATCACATGAAATACCAATCTCAAAAAGTGGCGTATTACTATTTTCTGGCTGCAATAGCCCTGTTTGGCATTCAGGTGCTGGGCGGGCTTCTGGCTGGCTGGGTCTATGTCTCGCCGAACTTCCTGTCCGAACTTCTGCCGTTCAACATCATCCGCATGATCCACACCAACGCGCTGATCGTCTGGCTGCTGCTGGGCTTCTTCGGGGCAGCGTACTTCCTCATCCCCGAGGAATCCGAGCGTGAGATCTACTCGGTCAAACTGGCCTATCTACAACTCATCATCCTTCTGGTGGGGACGCTGGGTGCGGTCGGCTCATATCTGGTTGGCATCCATGGCGGGCGTGAGTTTCTTGAACAGCCCCTGTGGGTCAAGTTCGGCATCCTCGTCGCGGCGCTGATCTTTCTGTTCAACGTCTCGATGACCGTTCTGGCGGGCAGGAAAACAGCGATCACCAATGTGCTGCTGATGGGCCTGTGGCTGTTGTCGCTGCTCTGGGTGTTTGCCTTCATCAACCCGGACAACCTGAGCCTGGACAAGATGTACTGGTGGTTCGTCGTGCACCTGTGGGTCGAAGCGACATGGGAGCTGGTGATGGCCGCCATCCTCGCCTTCTTGCTGCTCAAGCTGACAGGCGTGGACCGTGAAGTGGTTGAAAAATGGCTCTATGTCATCGTCGCCACCGCGCTGTTCTCGGGTATCCTTGGAACCGGGCACCATTTCTACTGGATCGGTCTGCCGGGCTACTGGCAATGGATCGGCTCGATCTTCTCGACTTTCGAGGTGATCCCCTTCTTCCTGATGATGAGCTTTGCCTTCGTCATGGTCTGGAAGGGCCGCAAGAACCACCCGAACAAGGCCGCGCTGCTGTGGTCGCTGGGTTCGTCGACCGTGGCCTTCTTTGGCGCCGGTGTCTGGGGCTTCCTGCACACCCTGCATGGGGTCAACTTCTACAGCCACGGCACGCAGATTACTGCCGCCCACGGTCACCTTGCCTTTTATGGGGCCTACGTGGCGCTGAACCTTGCGGTCTTTACCTACGCGATGCCGATGCTGCGGGGCCGCGCGCCCTACAATCAAGTGCTGAACATGGCCTCGTTCTGGCTGATGACCGGCGGCATGGCGTTCATGACCTTCGTGCTGACCTTCGCGGGGACCATCCAGACCCATATGCAGCGAGTGGTCGGCGACTATTACATGGATGTGCAGGACGCTCTGTCGATCTTCTACCTGATGCGGTTTGGCGCGGGTGCTGCCGTGGTGCTCGGTGCGCTGCTGTTCATCTACTCGATGTTGGTCGTGCGCAAGCAAGAGATCATCACGCCCGGCTCGGCCAGCTCGGTTCCCGGGGAGTAAGCCATGAACATGCAAACCCCTCCGACCCTGCCGTTCTATCAGCCTGTTGCGCGTGAATGCGAGCTGTTCGAGACGGCCTATGACAATGGTTTGCCCCTTCTTCTGAAGGGGCCGACCGGCTGCGGTAAAACACGCTTTGTCGAACACATGGCGGCCAAGATGGGCAAACCGCTTTATACCGTTGCCTGCCATGACGACCTGTCGGCGGCCGACCTGATCGGGCGCTACCTGCTCAAAGGCGGGGAAACCGTCTGGGTCAATGGCCCGCTCACCCGCGCAGTACGCGAAGGCGGCATCTGTTACCTTGATGAGGTGGTCGAGGCCCGCAAGGACGTGACCGTGGTGTTGCACCCGCTCACCGACACGCGCCGCACGCTGATGATCGACCGCACAGGGGAAGAACTGGTGGCACCACCGGGCTTCATGCTCGTGGCATCCTACAACCCCGGCTATCAGAACGTGCTGAAGCGGCTGAAACCCTCGACCCGGCAGCGTTTCCTGTCGATCTCGTTCGACTTCCCCAACGAAGAGACCGAGATTGCCGTCGTGGCTCGTGAAAGCCGACTTGAACCGGGTCGCGTTGCGCCTCTGGTCCGTCTGGGCGGTCATATCCGGGCGCTGTCGGGCATGGACCTCGAAGAGGGTGTTTCGACCCGTCTGCTGATCTATGCCGCCACGCTGATGGCTGGGGGCATGGGGGTCAATCAGGCGATCGAGGCCGCCATCGTCGAACCCCTGACCGATGAGGCCGACATGCAGCAGGCGCTGCGCGATCTGGTTGCCACCATTTACGGATAAGCGTCATGCGACTTCTCGATCTCATGGAACCCGAAGAAACCGTTGGCAATCTCTGGCACGAGATGGCCAGCGGAATCGCGGAGCATGTCAGCTACCCCGAGGCCGGTGTTTCCCTTATCTCGGTCCGGCCCAGCCTTGCGGTCCTGTTCCGTGCGCTGGGCGGTGCGCCCGGCGTGGAACTGGCCGAGGCCCCGGCAACGCTGGTGCGCCACCGCCGACCTGTCCGCCGCAATCTGGGGGCCGAACGCGACCGTGAATGGGTGGCCGGTTACGACGGCGAACGCCTGTCGCTGCCTCCGGCTATCGCTGCTTTCCCGGAACCACACCTGAACCGCGCCGCCTATTTCTGGCTGACCGCGCTGGCGGCGGTCAGCGAAGTGGCCGATTTCGATCTGGAAGGCGACGGACCCGCCATGGACGGGGCGCAAATTCGTGCCAATGCCGCAGCCGCCGACCGAGCCTATGCCCGCTGCCCGGGCCTGCGCGAAGACTACGCCCGGATGACCGAACACTGCGCCGCCACACGTCCCGACGTGATGCGCCCAACACCCGAGGCACAGATCGAAACCGCGATCCGCGATCAGCTCTGCGGTGCGACACCGGTGATCGGGGTCGAAACCGCCCCGCGCGGCTATAAACCCTTTGCCCCGGTGCCGATCTGGCTGTGCTTTGCCCGCCCCGGATCGGGTGCGGCGGCAACTGAAGAACAGGCTGATCCTGCCGCCCCTCCACCCAATGCGGCGCTGACCAGCCGGAAACTGGGCCACCGCAAGGATCAGGATCAGCAGAACCGCAAGGACAGCTTCATCATCCACCGATTTGAGTCGATCCTGTCCTGGGTCGAGTCGATGAATATCAACCGCAGCGTCGATGACGACGATGATGAGAACGCCCAGAAAGCGGCCGATGATCAGGACGAGATCATTCTGTCGAAACAGCACCGCAAGGCAGCAACGCGCCTGCGCCTGCATCTCGACCTTTCCCCCGCAGATGCCGATCACGAGGCTCTGGCCGGTGAGCATACCTATCCCGAATGGAACCACCGTTCGCGATCTTACATGGAAGGTCATTGTCGCGTGCTGGATGCACCGGCTCAACCGGATGCGTCTCAGCTGTTCGTTCCGAACCAACGCCGCGTCCGCGAGGTGCGCCGGCAGTTTGAGGCACTGCGTCCCCGCCGTATTCTACAGCCAAGGCAGGTCGATGGGTCAGAACTGGATCTGGACGCGTTGTTGACCACGCGTGCCGATCTCGCCGCGACCGGGCGCGGTTCAGACCGTATCTGGCAAGCGGCCCGTCAAATCGAGCGTGACCTGTCCGTCGCTTTCCTGATCGACAGCTCGCGATCAACCGAGGCGGCCATCGGTGATACCTCGGTGATCGAAGTTGCGCGCGAAGCCATGACTGCATTGGCGGCGGGCATTGATGCCGCAGGTGATCGGTTGGGTATCTGGGGGTTTTCTTCGTTGCGTCGTGACAGGGTTTTCCTGACCCGTTGCAAAACCTTCGACGCCCCGATGAGCGCAGAAATCACGGCAAATATCGGCGCACTGACGCCCGGGCACTACACGAGATTGGGGGCTGCGATCCGTCACGTCAGTGCCCAGCTGGCCGAGGAGCCGTCGGCTCATAAGTTACTGATCGTGCTGACCGACGGTAAGCCAAACGATCTGGACCATTACGAAGGTCAGCACGGGATCGAAGACAGTCATATGGCCGTTCGCGAAGCACGCCGTGCCGGTCTGAGCTTGCACGGTGTTGTCATCGACGAAGACGGACAGGATTGGTTTGCGCGCATCTTCGGGCGTGGCGGATTTACTCTGTTGCCCTCACCCGAGCGCCTGACGCGCGCCTTACCCGATATCTACCGCACTCTGACGAAGGAGACCTGACATGCGTATTGCAGCTATATTCCTGACACTTGTCGCCGCCCCAGCCTGGTCCGAAGGGTTCGACCGTCCCATCCCACAACCACAATCTGCGACAGCAGAGTTCTGGTTTGCCATCGGCAGCATCGCCTTGATCATCGCGCTGATTGCAGTGCAACGGCTGGTCGCGCGCAGATGAACCGACAAGGCTGGTCCACCATACATATAACACTGGCCTTGTATCCCTTCGGGGCCGGGGCGGCGGCGGTCAACGTGTTCTTTGCCTCGCTGATTTTCAGCTGGCTGGGAGTTCCGGTCATTTCAACCGGGTGGTCCATCGTATTGGGCTGTCTTATTGGCCTGCCTGCAACCTGGTATTTTGCACGCCACATCCGGCACCTGATGGATGTCGCGGATGGTCTCAATAAGAATTAGGAGACACCTCATGGCACAAACTTCGTCGGAGCAAATGCGAGCCTGGAACGGACCAGCGTTGCTCAGCTTTGGGTTTCGCCCATTTTTTCTGTTCAGTGCGGTCTGGGCCGTGTTTTCCATGTTGCTATGGATCGCGACGTTATCGGGTGCGCTTGATCTGCCTACGCGGTTTGATCCGGTTTCCTGGCACGCTCACGCATTCCTGTTTGGGTACCTAAATGCCGTTCTGGCAGGTTTTTTGTTGACGGCTGTGCCGAACTGGACCGGAAGACTTCCACTGGTTGGCTGGCCCCTTTTTGGGCTGGTTGCTCTCTGGATCGCAGGTCGGGTCGCAGTACTGGTTTCTGCGCACCTGCCGCCGTGGGCGGCTGCCTTGGTCGATTTGTCTTTCACCGTTGTACTCGGGTACGTCGTTCTGAGAGAGATCGTGGCAGGTAAAAACTGGCGTAACCTGATCGTCTTGGGACTGCTAGCTACGTTCACCATAGCCAATGCGCTGTTTCATATCGAAGCGGCAACCGGTGAATTTGCGGCTCGGGGGGCAGGGCTGCGGTTGGGGCTGGCTACGGCGGTGATGATGATCGCTGTCATTGGAGGCCGAATTATCCCATCGTTTACCCGCAACTGGATGGTTCAACACAATTGCCAGCCTTTGCCCGTGCCACCCATGCAGCGGTTCGATAAATTTCTGCTTTTGCTGACGATTGCAGGTCTTTTGATTTGGGTTATTGCGCCTGAACTTACTTTGTCTGCATTACTGCTGTGTACCCTTGGCGCTCTGCATCTGGTGCGCTTGCTGCGTTGGAAAGGTTATCACACGGCTACTGAGCCCCTGGTTTGGGTGCTGCACATTTCTTACGCATTCATTCCTGCCGGGGCTTTGGTGTTGGGTATGGCCATTTTGAAAGGCGATGGGATAGCCGCGGCTCAACACTTGTGGATGGTCGGCGGCATCGGGGGGATGACTTTAGCAGTCATGACCCGCGCCACCCTTGGACATACCGGGCAACCTCTGCATGCTAATCTGCTGACTGTTCTAATCTATTGCGCGCTCTTTGGCTCTGTCATGGCTCGGTTCGGCGCGGATAGCTTTCCAGTTTTGACAGAAGTTTCCGGGTTGCTCTGGCTACTGTCTTTTGGCGGATTCCTCTGGGGATATGGTCCTCTCTTGCTGCGGCCAAGACAGGCGAAGGTGTAAATCACACCAATTTGAGTGCCCCAGACTTTGCGGTCTTGTCTGGCGTGGAATTTTTAACGTGATAAAAAAAGGTGAGGGAAACGAAGCAGTCAGTGTGAACATTTGACGGAAAGTTCCGGGGGTAGTTGGAACAACTGTTCAGTGATCATCAAACGCACTGGAAGCGAACGAACGGAATGAAGGCGGATGGCATTCAGGCTGGTATCCTGCGATGGGGGCGGGATCAGAGGATATCTAACATGTTTGATCTTGCAGGGTCTGCAGGAGGAAACTCAGTTTCTGGAAAAGGCCGATGGGTTTGCAGGAACCTCGACCGGTGGTTTGATAGCGGTCGCTTTGGCAGATGGCAGATCTCAGGGAAAAGACCTGACCGCATTGATCACGGATCTTGCATCGCATTATCGTGACGATGCGGATACGATTTTCAGAGAGAATGAGCGTAGTCTGGTAGACAAGGCGCTCGATGAAGTACTTCGAAAATTCAAATTCGGTGGCGGCCCGGGAATTACAGCTGCGCAGTATAATTCGACCGGTTTGGCTGAGATCGGCGAGACCCTTGTCGGTGATCGGACCGTTGGATCAATTTCTTCGGATCTGGTGATGGCCATCAACACAGTGTGCTTGCATCGCAGTGACCAAGCCGGCTGGGCGCCATTTACAGTCACCAACCAGGATCTGGGTAATGGATCATGGCTGGATATGAGTGCGGTCAAATTGCTTGACGTTGCATTGGCAAGCTCGGCGGCCCCGACATATTTTCCACCGCACCTGATAACGGCGGATGGGGTTGATTACGGGTACTTCGCTGATGGCGGTACCTTTGCGAACAATCCGGTGCTGAATGGGATCAACATAGCGATAGCTGCAGATCGGGCTGAGGGGCTTGAGCAAATCGAGGCGCTGTCGATCGGAACCGGTCAGCAGCCTACGGATATCTCGGAAGAGATGATCAAGGACCCTGACGATTGGGGCCTGCTAAAGTGGTTTGGGATAACCTCGAACGCACCGCGCGGCGCGCTGATTGAATTGTTGCTAACGACTTCGGCGGAGAACCAGTACTGGATGGCGCGACTGGTGCTGAAAGATCGGTTGGTGCGCCTGAACCCACCGTTGCCCAAGGTCGTAGGGCTGTCGACACACAAGCCCGCCGCCTATGACCTGATGGATGAGGCCTATCAGTCTATCAAAGAATCCGAGGATTGGATGCGCGCGGTGCAGATGCTTCGTGGATGGTAGTCCTATTGAGAGACTTCGGGACATCGATTGGGGATACTGGAACACACCCCGTTTTGTTTTTGTGGCACTTTCCAGAAAATGCGAAGTGTTTGTTGCGATTGCGGCTAAACCATAAAGGTTAACGCCCAAGTCTTATTTGTTCATACGCGAAGGGGAGGCATATGGACGATCCCAACATTGCCGAGAAATTGGTCGAAGTTCTACAGCGCAGCGATGGCGACACTTCGTTGCGCCCCGTTCACACCTTTGGTGTCAGTGCCACCGGATTTTTTGAACCGTCACCGATCGCGGGAAATTTCTGTGTCGCCGAGCATTTCAAAGCAGAAAAAACAAATGTAATCGTTCGATTTTCAAACGGGTCGGGTAGCGCAACGATACGAGACGGCTGGTCTGATGTACGGGGGATGGCGGTACGTTTCCATCTGTCTGACGGGAGCGACACCGACCTTATCGCAATGACCTTGCCGGAGTTTTTTGCCCCTACGCCCGAGGCGTTTCTGGAATTTGCTTTAGAGGCATCCCCGGCGCCATATGAGGGGCAATCTCCGTGGAAGAAAATCCTGGAACTGCTGCACCTGAGATTGCCCGAACGTGATCCATATCCGGGTGAAACCATCAGCCCCGATGCAGGAGCTATCCGCTTTGCGGACAAGAATGCCTATGCGCAGCTTGGCGTGCTACAGGCCGCAACCATTGGCGCGCCGGTGAGCTATGTGCGTGCGGCATATCACGCTGTCCACACCTTCGTGGTTACTGATCCTGACAACACGCGCCGCTGGGTGCGGTTTAGCTGGCAGCCGATTGCGGGTGTTCTCAGAACCGATCCCAACAAAACGCCGGTCGATGATTATCTTAAGCAAGAACTTGTGGACCGCATTGCTAACGAACCGGCTCGTTTTTCGCTGATGATGACGATTGGCGAAGTAGGCGATGACTTCAATGACTCGTCACGACCTTGGCCACCGCATCGGCAAAGGGTGATGATGGGAACGCTCACGCTCGACGCCATACCCGAGAACCAGGAGGAGCAGTGCGAAAAGCTCAGCTTCAATCCGGGCCTCCTTACTGATGGTATCGAGGCGTCAGATGATCCGGTGCTGCATATCCGCAAGGAATCCTACAAGATTTCAAGCAAGTGGCGGGACGGATCACCATGCCCATTTTCGCGGAGTTAATGCCATGACAAGCCGGAACGGATGGTTCAATCGCTACGTCAACAGTTTGCCCGAGCGAGGATGGTTCAATTTTCTCTCCCGCTACGTGGTCGTACCCTACTGGATCTGGAAAGAGGCGAAGCCAAAGCTGCCGGGTGGGCCCCGCCCGTCACCGCAGCCCAGCGAAAATGTTCAGAGGATGATGAACCTCATCATGCCTCTGAAGGATCCGTCACCAGCAGGGCGGGCGCGGGCAACGTTGGCAATTGCCCAGAATGTCGATGAGATTTTTGCTGGCCTCGACAATGTGGGTACGGTGCACTTTGCGCGCTTTTTGCTGATCGGAAACAACATCTGCATGATATCTGTCTATGATGGCGATTTCAGCAATTACATCCGGGATTTCATCACAACGATAGGCAGTGTCTTCAACGATGTTATGTCGTTGGTCGAAGGCGGTGATGAGCTTATGCCGACCGAGCACAACGTTGAGAAGTTCATCGATTGGGTGCATGAGCATGATCTGTTTCAAGCGCCTGACTTCCCAACAGATTTGTTCGGTCTGCAGGACGCAGCCAAAGGGCTAGTTCCCAATGATCCGCCGCACATGATTGGCTCGCTACCGCGCGATCTGATCCTGCAGTTGCATGCAAATCCCAACATTTCACTGGGTGGCGGTTACCGCGCTTATCCCGGTGTTTCTGCCGCTCAAGTACGCAGCAAATTCGGAGTGGGCTGGTGAACAAGGCTTTCGATCTCGGCGATATTCAAGGCAACATCCTGCGTGGCTATCGCCGCAACTTTGTACGACATCTCATTCTTGAGGTTAATGATCTGGCAGCGGCAAGAAATTTTCTGGCTGCTTCGGTAGATGGGAACAACTCGGATGTTCCGGCGATTACACGAGACACGACATGGCGCCAGAAGCCCGCGGTTTGTTTCAATATCGGTGTGACATTTGAAGGTTTGCGCGCGCTGGGCACGCCTTCAGAGCATTTGGATACATTCCCGACCGAATTCCGGCAGGGTATGACGAAACGCGCCATGAAAATTGGTGATTTCGGGGAGAGTGCCCCCGAACACTGGCCCGCGCCTTTCGACACTCCGGACCGTGTGCACATCATTGCCTCGATACACGCGGATACCGAAGAACCCTTGGATGAAGTTCAGGCACAGGTGGCAGGTGCGTTTAATGTTCTGGGCGTGCGCAACGGGCGAAACCTGCCTGAAGGCAAGGTGTTCTTTGGTTATGTTGACGGCATTTCGCAGCCACGCTTCAAACATGTCATCGATCCGGATCAGTTAGGTGTGGATGAACCCATCGATCCACTTGGTACGGCGTTGCTGGGCTATCCCACACGTCAGGAAGGTGTGACGTTTCGGGTCCCTACGCCGCATGAGTTGGGGTTCAATGGGTCGTTCAACGCCTTCCGCGTTCTCGCGCAGGATGTTGTGGGTTTCGAAGCTTATCTGGATCAGGCCGCCACCGAGTTGATGGAGCATCCTGAAGCAACGCAACTGGCTGATCCTGAAAATCTGGACCGGATTGGCGAGGGGTTGGATCTGCATGGCGCATTGCGTGAGGTCGTTGCCGCACAGATGTGCGGTAGATGGCGCAATGGTGTGCCATACGAGTTGTCTCCTGATGCGCAATTCCCCGAAGAGCCTGTTTCGCTAACCAATTTCGACTACACGCGCAATTCTCGCTGCCCGGCCGGTTCTCACTTGCGACGCGGAAATCCTCGTGGTGGGCCCATCGTTCAGCGTATCGCTAACTATACCAGGCGTCTCGTGCGGCGCGGGATGTCATACGGTCCGGATTTCGATCCTCAGCAACCGGACAGTCATGAGCGCGGACTGCTTGGCAGCTTCATCGGAGCCAATATAGGTGCGCAGTTCGAAGCGGTTATGTGCGACTGGATCAATCTTGGTCTTCATGATCCGACCATCACCGGATCCAATGATCCACTGTTGGGTGCCAACACAGCTGAAACCAGCTGGTTCGATATGAGATTGCCGGATGGTGACACGATCCGCATTCGCGGCATTCCCCGCCTGATCACGTCGCGGGGCGGAGCCTATACGTTCCTGCCAAGCATTGCTGCGATCAAGTACCTGTCAGAGTTGACTAATTAGGCGCTCAGGGAAAGCTCATTCAACGCGGTATCGATCCGTGTGAGCATCGGCGACTGGCCCGCGGTTTCCACGACCAGACGGGCCCGCTGCAGGTGCTCCACGGCCAAGGGCCTTTTCTTTTTTGCCTTGTAAAGCAGGCCCATGATCATGTCGCAGCGTGCGATATAATGACCGCCACTGTCGAATTGCGGATTCTTGCGAATGTGTTCGATCATGGCGATCATTTCTTTTTCACCAAAGATCATGACCCGAAGGATCGAGCGCAGATTTCTGAACAAGACGCCAAGCGATCCTCCACCTTCACCCGTGAGAATGGCCAGATGCATTTCACATAGGAAGAGGCGGCCCCAGTCTGCAGCGGTTTGGGTACCATCTTCGTCGCGCTGGCGAATAACATCTTTGATCTGGCGTAGCCCCTCGGCAATCTGACCATTCAGAGCGTAGGCGACACCCAGCATGGTTGCTGGGCCGTTGGTGAACAATGCCCAGCCTTTGGCATCGCATCTGCTGATATGTTGTTTGACAGTCTCAAGGGCACCGGGTTTGCCCAAGGGTATCATCGAACTTACCCGCGCTACTTCGGCGATGGCCAACTCAAATTCGACCTGTGACTGGCGTCGTGCTTCCTCTGCCATCTTTAGTGCAAGCTCATGGTCGTCAGTGACCATCGCAATCAGGGCTTTCATCGCGGTGCCGTAACCAAGTGAGCGTGGATCGTTCTTGGCCTTGCCAACGGCGATCATTCGATCCGAATTGGCATGTGCTGCAGCTACCCGACCACGATTGAGTTCATTCCAACCGATGGTCGCCAGGAAGAAATTCTGAATATAGGCGTCTTCAATCTTTTCCAGATAGCTTTCGATTTCGGCGATCTTGGCATTGAAAAGATCGTTTTCAATCGGCGCAAAGTAGATGGATACCGACAGTTCATTAACCATGGCATACGCTCGGGAGGCCGGGTCACCAAGTCGCTCTGCCATTGCGGTCAGCTCTTGCTGAACACCATGTGCCTTGCGGAATTTTCCATTGCAGACGAGACAGGAAACGTAGTGATGCAGGAAAAGGGCGTGATGGCTGCTGTCTCCAGCTTCTTCGAGGATCGGCCGAACATTATCAGCTAGTTCGATCAATTTGAGCACACGCATCGAAATATTCGAGCACAAGGCAAAATCTGCAAGAAACTCCACAAATTGCTCATTCGTGGCGCAGCCCGGATCGCTTTGATAAAGTTCGAGCGCAGAAACAAAGTACTTGTTGGCTTCGTCAAGGGAGTAGATGCCCAAGCTCTTTACACCTGCCAAAGTGCTGTACTTGAAGGCCTGATCCGTTCGATCTGTGAGCCCATAGTGATGGGCAAGGGTTTCAGCAACTTCCTGAAGTCGGTTCGAGTTTCTCAACTCCAACATATCCGCGATGGCCAGATGCAGTGCCGACCGGCGAGTTGATACGAGGCTTTGGTACACCGAGTCTCGCAGCAGGACATGTTTGAAAATATAGTCGGAAGAGTTGGTTTCCCGATAAAGAACGTCTAGAGCTTGCAGCCTTTGTAGCGCTGCCCCTACGCCGCCGGGCTTTTCAACCAGTTGAGACAACAGGCCAGGATCAAACCTCCGCCCAATGACAGCAGCCGCTTGCAACAACTCTCGGTCTTCTGGTTTGAGGTGTTCCATTCTGGCGGCGAGCAGGCCACGCATACTTACGGGCAGTTCATTCTCACCTTTGCCAACTTCGAAATAGGCTCGTCCTGCATCGACCCTCAGGGTGCCTTCATCGAGCAGGAATCCCAAAAGCTCCTCTCCAAAAAGAGGGTTTCCTCCAGCACGTTCTGTCAATTGAGAAGCCAGATCGTCCGGCAATGTATCTACCCCGAGCCGCGTCTGGGCCAGATAGGTAATATCGTCAGACGGTAACGGGCCGAGCGAAATCGTTGTCACACCGGCCTGCGCATTCCAACCCGGAGAATATTCCGGGCGCCGTGTCTGGATGATCAACAGGTTATTCTGCTGACCACTTTCAACCAGATTGCGAACAAGCTCTTCTGAAGCGGAATCGATCCAATGCGCATCCTCTATAAGCAGGATTACTTTGCCATGCGCACATTTTGCCTTCATCAAAGCTGGCAGCAATTCGCGCGTGCGCAGACCGATCAAAACTCCATCAAGCCCGTCAAGTGCACCTGCGGGAGGTTTCAGGCCCAGCAAGTTGAGCAGTAAGCCCAAGTTTTCAGCCGAGTGTAAATCCGCGGCAGTCAGTCCCTTTTCCAGCTTGCGAGCTACTTCTGTCGGGTCATCAGCCTCGCGGATTTTGAACGCACTGCGCATGATTTCCAGAAAGGGCAGGAAGGGCACCTGCTGACCATCCGCAAAGCAATAGCCGGAAAGAACCGAGGCTTCTTCGGAAGGTACTCTCTTAAGAAATTCGAACACAAGGCGCGTCTTGCCCAAGCCGGGCTCAGCGACCAGATCAATGACGGACAAGGCGTCATCTACATTAGCCAGCGCATCGAATAGCTGGTTCAGTTCCCCAACCCGTCCGACATAGCTGCTGAGCCCACGCGCAATCGAGGCATCAAAGCGTGTTGCATCATTGCTGACCGACTGCAATTGCCAGAGCTTCTGCGGTTTCAGCAAACCTTTGATTTGATGCTCACCGTTGAAGCTCAGATCGGCGACCCATTCGACCAGTCGACGTGTTGTATCGCACATCAAGGTGCCAGCAGGCGGTGCAAGGTTCTCAATACGCGCCGCGAGATTGACCGTGCTGCCAACAGCAGTTGTTGGTCCGTCCTCGCCTTGCACAGCGGCCATCAGGACAGTTCCGGAACTGATGCCAACACGCATGCGTGGGCGTACCCCGAATTCTGCTTCCAGATCATTCGCTGCTGTCGCCAGGGCTTTGTGAATCGCCATCGCTGCCCGGCATGCGCGCAGTGCTGCATCTTCAAGTGCTTCCGGGATGCCGAACAGAGCCATGATGCTGTCGCCAGCAAAGTCGCGCACTGTACCGCCATGCTCCTCAACAGCGTTGGTCAGCGTCTCGTAGGTTAGGCGGACAAAATTGAGGGCCTTCTCTTCGCCAAGTTCGGCAACGATAGCGGTATAACCGACCATGTCCGCGAACAACACGGACACCTGGCGTCTTTCACCAAGGCTAGCTTGCTGTGACACTGGTATGTTCGCAACATCCCCCATCTGAAAAACCTATCTACTACAGCAAAGGTTGTCCCGCCAGACTTACGCAACATCACGTGACCAAGGTTCATTGAACGGCAGCCAAAATGTCACGCATTACACAGCTATGGGTTGATCCGGGTTGCTGATTGCGCAAAGTCGATCTTGTTTTTGAGATCAGACTGAATAAACAAGTTTCAATCCCGGTCGAGGCCACCTGGTCTTGTAGATCTTGCCTGTGCTTGAAGCGGTAATCCACAGGTCACGCATGTCACTGCCGCCAAAGCACATGTTGGTTGTGAAAAGATCAGGTATTTCAACGTGTTCCGTGGTTCCGTCGAGATTGAATACTGTGATGCCACCGGTGAACAATGTTCCCACGCAAACACGTCCGTCTTCTTCGACCTTGAGACTATCAAGCCACTGGTATCCGGGTAGCGTTTGAACAACATTTCCCGGCATTCCGGGCAAAGGTCCCGGCTTCACTTTACCGGGAGCAGTGATCTCCATCGCCCAGAGACGTCCGTAAACAGTGTCTGATACGTAAACAGTCTTGCCATCTGGGGACAGTCCCACACCATTTGGCATCGGTATGGTGGCAGCTTTGGTCAGGGATTTTCCGTCGATGGTTGCATAATATAGGCCGCCATATCGCGTCGATTCGTCATCCTGAATGCCCGTGTCAGTGAACCAAAATCCCCCAGACGTGTCGAAAACGATATCGTCCGGAGCGATGAGACGCTTTCCGTCATACGAATCGTAGAGTTGGGTTACTTCCCCCGTGTCCAGATCCACACGGTGGACTGATCCTCCCTTGTAGTTCGGTCGTATAGGGGCAGGGACCGTAATTTGCTCGGGGCCGTAGGGCACGAAGCTGTAGACGCCACCGTTGTTACAAACATATGCGGCGCCATCAGGGCCGATGGCAATGCCATTCGGACCCCCGGGAATTTCAGCAACTACGCTGACTTTGCCATCTTCGCTGAGGCGCAGCAGTGTCTGTTCTTTGATGTCGACGAAAAGCAGTGATCCGTCATCCATAGCCACAGGGCCTTCAGGAAATCCCAGCCCGCTGCACATTTCTTCCAGTTTCAATGACATACCGCCCCTCCTCATATCATGCTGACCAATAACACTGTGAATTCACTGCAGGCCAGATGATTTGTTTTTTCTCTGTAAAGAAACGCCGGATCTTGAATCTTGGTCAAGACCGACAGCCGGCTACTTCTGTGATCGTGATGTCGAAGTTGCAGGGTGAAAACTCTTCACTGCCAAATAGGGAGCAGGAGGCGAACCAGACCTGACGCCGTAAGCAACTTTCAGGTATGGGTCAGGTGGGGCAACATGCCACGATCCGTATTTCTTGCAACTCTGTTTCATTTGGTATACCGCCGCATACAGCAAGCTTCTCCGGGTTCGCCAGTCACTGCTGAGGCCCATCGTTCAAGCTTCATTTAACGCTTATACGTCGGGAAAATCATGAGCCTGTTCACAGACTACCTAAATGAGATTGAAACGCGCAAAGGGCAGGGGCTGCACCCGAAGCCTATCGAAGACGGCGCGCTCACAAAAGAAATCATCTCGCAAATAAAAGATGTTGAAAATGAACACAGGCAAGAATCCCTGAAGTTCTTCGTATACAACACCTTGCCGGGCACGACCAGCGCTGCAGGCGAAAAGGCGGGGTTCCTGAAAGAGATCATTCTAGGCACGGCGACTGTTGAAGAGATTTCACCGGCTTTTGCCTTTGAGCTTTTGTCGCACATGAAGGGTGGCCCTTCCGTCGACGCCCTTCTTGATCTGGCACTGGGAGATGATCTGGAGATCGCTCAGCAAGCGGCCGAAGTGCTGAAAACACAGGTATTTCTGTATGAAGCAGATACTGACCGCCTGGCGTCTGCCTACGCCGCTGGTAATGCGGTCGCCAAAGAAGTTTTGGAAAGCTACGCCAAGGCCGAGTTCTTTACAAAGCTTCCCGACATCGAAGAGGAAATTCAGGTTGTAACCTACATTACTGCAGAAGGTGATGTTTCGACCGACCTTCTTTCGCCGGGTAATCAGGCTCACTCCAGGTCTGACCGTGAATTGCATGGCAAGTGCATGATCTCCGAAGCGGCTCAGGTCGAAATTCAGGAACTGCAGAAGCAGCACCCTGACAAGCGCGTTATGCTGATCGCGGAAAAAGGGACCATGGGCGTGGGTTCGTCCCGGATGTCGGGCGTGAACAATGTGGCTTTGTGGACTGGTAAGCAGGCAAGCCCCTATGTGCCATTCGTCAACATCGCACCGATTGTGGCTGGTACGAACGGAATTTCGCCGATCTTTCTGACAACCGTCGGAGTGACAGGTGGCATCGGGATTGACCTGAAGAACTGGGTCAAGAAACTTGATGCTGACGGTCAGCCGGTCCTGGATGACAATGACGAACCGGTGCTTGAGCAAGCCTACTCGGTTGATAATGGCACTGTGCTGACAATCAACACCAAGACAAAAAAGCTCTATGACGGCGATAAAGAGCTGGTTGATATCTCTTCGTCACTGACCCCGCAAAAAGTCGAGTTCATCAAGGCCGGCGGCTCCTATGCGATCGTGTTTGGTAAAAAGCTTCAGAGCTTCGCTGCACAGACACTCGGCGTTGAAACGCCACCTGTCTTTGCTGCGTCCAAAGAGATCTCGCATGAAGGACAAGGCCTGACCGCGGTTGAGAAGATCTTCAACAAGAATGCAGTTGGTGTCGCCGACGGGGCCGTCCTGCATGCCGGATCGGACGTTAGGGTCAAGGTGAACATCGTCGGTTCGCAGGACACAACCGGCCTGATGACTGCACAAGAGCTTGAGTCCATGGCCGCGACCGTGATCTCCCCGACTGTTGACGGTGCGTATCAGTCCGGGTGCCATACCGCCTCGGTCTGGGATTTCAAGGCGCAGGAAAACATCCCAAAGCTCATGAGTTTCATGAACAAGTTCGGCCTGATCACCGCACGGGATCCAAAGGGTGAATACCACGCCATGACGGACGTGATTCACAAAGTTCTAAACGATATCACGGTCGATGACTGGGCAGTTATCATTGGTGGCGACTCTCACACCCGTATGTCAAAGGGTGTAGCCTTTGGTGCAGACTCGGGAACCGTTGCGCTTGCTTTGGCGACCGGCGAGGCAACGATGCCAATCCCGGAATCCGTGAAGGTTACGTTCAAAGGAACCCTCAAGGATCACATGGACTTCCGTGATGTGGTACATGCAACGCAGGCTCAGATGCTGAAGCAATTCGGAGACAATGTCTTTCAGGGACGCGTCATCGAGGTTCACATCGGCACGCTGATCGCAGATCAGGCATTCACCTTCACCGACTGGTCGGCTGAGATGAAGGCCAAAGCATCGATCTGTATTTCCGAAAACGAAACGCTGATTGAATCGCTCGAAATCGCCAAGAGCCGCATCCAGATCATGATCGACAAGGGAATGGACAACCAGGCCCAGACTCTTCAGGGCTTGATCGACATCGCCGATAAGCGCATTGCCGAGATTAAATCCGGCTCAAAACCCGCCCTGACCCCCGACTTGAATGCAAATTACTTTGCAGAACTGGTCGTGGATCTAGATCAGGTCGACGAGCCCATGATTGCGGACCCTGACGTCAACAATGAAGACGTCTCCAAGCGGTACACACATGATACGATCCGGCCTGTCTCTTACTACAACGGTGAAAAGAAGGTTGATCTGGGTTTTGTCGGCTCATGCATGGTGCATAAAGGTGATTTGAAGATCGTCGCACAGATGCTTCGTAACCTTGAAAAGACGCATGAAAAGATCGCGTTCAATGCTCCGCTGGTTGTTTCGGCTCCGACTTACAACATCATTGATGAGTTGAAGGAAGAGGGCGATTGGGCAGTTCTGCAAAAGTACTCGGGGTTCGAGTTCGACGATGCGGCACCCAAAAGCGCAGCTCGGGTCGAATATGAGAACATCCTGTATCTTGAACGTCCGGGATGTAACCTTTGCATGGGTAACCAGGAAAAAGCCGCAAAAGGTGATACCGTTCTTGCCACATCCACGCGCCTGTTCAAGGGCCGGGTTGTTGAGGACTCGGCTGAGAAGAAGGGCGAGTCACTGTTGGCATCAACTCCTGTAGTTGTCCTGTCGGCCATTCTGGGTCGCACCCCGAACATGGATGAATACAAGCGCGCTGTAGATGGAATTGACCTGACAAAATTTGCGCCTCCTCTGCAGAAAACACCGGGTCAGCGTTCGATCCACTACTAACAATCAGAACCCCCAGGACTAACAGTTTTGGGGGTTTTCTCTTGGTTTGATCACAAGCAGGGTCTGGGTTCCCGGTCAGAAATCGGTGATCTGCCAGAGCGATCGATCGTGTCCAAAACTATCAGGCTATTGGTGCGCCTTTACCCCTGAGGGGATAATAATGATGAAACCTTGCGATTCCGAATAGCGGGACGAAGCGGCCATCGTACTTACCACCGATGATCGCTGTCTTAATTTTCAGCAGTGAACTCAAGTCAGACAAAGTCACTCGCTGAGCGCGAGATTAGTCCCACTGCGGCATGAACGCTTCTGCGTATCGCGCACCAAATCCTCCCTTCGGAAGGATTTCCGCGATAGCTTTCAAATCATCAGCATTCAGATCAAGTTCTGCCGCACCGACGTTTTCTGTCAGTCGTTCCTGACTACGTGTACCTGGGATAGGAGCGATGTTGTCGCCCTGTGCCAAAAGCCACGCCAGCGCAAGTTGCGAGACAGATGCGTTCTTCGTTTTGGCGAGCGCTTTGAGTTTTTCGACCGCGTCGACGTTCTTTTCATAGTTGCCAGGCTGCCAACGTGGGTCAAACTTTCGGAAATCGGTCTCTTCATAGTTGTCCACAGGTTTTGCGTGGCCCGTCAGGAATCCGCGCCCTAGTGGTGAATAGGGAACAAAACCAATCCCGAGTTCGCGCAGCACTGGAAACAGTACTTCTACATCCCGAGCAAAGAGCGAATACTCTGTTTGCAGCGCTGCGACGGGTTGCACAGCATGGGCACGTCGGAGTGTTTTTTCACCCGCCTCGCTTAGTCCGAAATGCAGCACTTTGCCTTCTTTGATGAGGTCAGCGACGGTGCCTGCAACGTCCTCAATCGGAACATTGGGGTCTGGCCGGTGCTGATAGAGAAGATCAATGCGGTCAGTATCCAGATAGCGCAGGCTGTTTTCAGTCACATTGCGAATGTTCTCGGGGGTGCTGTTCAAACCGATGCTCAAACCGCCTTCAGGATCGCGTGAGAATCCAAACTTGGTTGCGATCACGATGTCATCGCGAAACTCTTTGACCGCGCGGCCAATGAATTTTTCGTTCTCACCCCAGCCGTACAGTTCTGCTGTGTCGAAGAAGGTGACCCCTAAATCATAGGCTTTCTGGACAGCGGCAAGGGCAGACGCCTCATCACTTGCTCCATAGAAAGACGTCACCCCCATCGCACCATAGCCGAGGGCGGATACCTCAAGTCCCTGGCTGCCCAGTTGTCGCTTTTTCATATCAATACTCCATTCTTGATTGATCGTTGTGGAGCATATGGGCATGGAGAAAGGGTCGTCCCTGCCTGATCATGTACAATCATTGCCTATTTCTGTCACGATATTGACTATCCACATAGGAATCGCCTTATTCCTTGCATGAAACAGATATCCGATCTCAAAGCGCTTGCGTTGAAACATGCGGGCTCGTCTGCGATTCCTGACTTGGAAATACATAAGCTGGACCAGCCTACAGAGTTGATCCCACTCATATATGAGCCAAGCGTTTGCCTGATTTTACAGGGCGAAAAACGCACCATCATCGGGGAAAAGGTGCTGGATTACTCGGGTGGCTCTTGCCTGATGATAGCAGCAGAATTGTCGGCGCTCGGACAAGTCACCCGCGCATCTGTCAGCGAACCTTTTCTGGCGCTTGCTTTAACGATCAATACAACCAAACTCGCTGACGCGATGCGAAAAGCCCCGATATCTGAACACTCAGGCGATCAAAGCTTTGGGTTGCAGTCAGCTTCTGAATTGCTGATTGAAACATGGGGCAGACTGTTGGGTATGCTCGACCGTCCAGATGAAATACAAGCGCTTGGACCTTTGTATGAGCAGGAACTTCTGTACAGGTTTCTCGTTGGACCGATGGGTCCATTCCTACGTCAGATTGGCACAGCAGATTCCGATCTATCCCGCATTCGTCAGACGATGGAATTCATACGTCAACATCATGCCGAACGATTGGAGGTCCGTGAATTGGCTGAATTGGCGGGCATGAGTCTTACGACCTTCCACCGTCGCTTTAAGAAAGTCGCTGGTATCAGCCCACTCCAATATCAAAAGCAGTTCCGGTTGCATGAAGCCAAGCGTTATCTGGTTGCCCGTGAAGGCAACGCTGCGTCGGTGGCTTACCGTGTAGGCTATGAAAGCACGTCCCAATTCAGCCGCGAATATCGACGATTATTTGGATTGCCGCCGCTTCAAGATGCTGCTGCGGCACGAGAATTGGCGAAGGTTCGCGCAAGTCAGTAAACTTACCTCCGAAGCAAACAAGTGCTTTGGACGTGTTTTAAGTCTGCCCTTTTGACCTGATTAGCGCGAAATATGCGAACTAGATTGCTAGATATTCTTCACGGAGATTGGTGTCCTCAAGCACCTCTTTCGCCGTACCATCAAATACAATGGTCCCGGTATCTAGTATGATCGCACGGTCCGCCAACTCCAAAGCACGTACGGCGTTTTGCTCAACAATGATCGTGGTCATACCCTGTTGCTTAACGTGAATAAGGGTCTTTTCGATTTCATCGACAATGACAGGAGCCAGTCCCTCATATGGTTCATCCAAGAGTAAGACCTTGATGTCCCTCGCCAAGGCTCTGGCGATTGACAGCATCTGCTGTTCGCCTCCTGACAGTGTAATTCCCTCTTGTTTTCTACGCTCACCCAAACGCGGGAACAGTTCGTAAAGCCGTTCCAGTGACCATCCGATTGGCGGGGCAATCTGAGCAAGCTGCAAGTTTTCTTCCACGGTTAGGCCGGGAATAATGCGCCTGTCTTCCGGTACCAGACCAAGGCCTGCCGCGGCGGCTTCGTAGCTAGTCATGTTGTGTAGAGGCTTATGGTCGAGCCAGATTTCACCATGTCTTACTTCAGGCTCTCCAACTCTCGCAATCGAACGAAGTGTTGAGGTTTTACCCGCGCCGTTGCGCCCGAGAAGAGCAAGAATTTCACCTTCGTGCACGTTGAAGCTGACGCCTTGCACGATGTAGCTTTCTCCATAGTAGGAGTGCATATCCCAAACGGAGAGAAATGCAGGGGCCGTGCTGGCCAAATTGGCGTTTTTCGAAAAGTCAGGTTTTTCGTTCATAGCTTTTCCTTACGCAGCCTCGCCTAGATAGGCCTCGCGAACTTTGGGGTTACCGCGGATGTTTTCAGGAGTATCTTCAACCAGAGGTGTACCCTGAGCCAGAACAGTGATGCGTTCGGCTAGGCTGAAGACCACATGCATGTCATGCTCGATGATTGCGATGGTGATGTCGCGCTCATCCTTAATTTGTTTTAGCAGATCGATCGTGTTGTTGGTATCCGCCCTCGCCATCCCAGCCGTGGGTTCATCCAGTAGAAGTAGCCGCGGATTTTGGCTGAGACACATGCCAATCTCAAGCCGCCGCTTGTCACCGCGCGACAGCGAGGCAGCATGCATTTCGCGTTTGTCTGCCATATTCATCTCTTCCAGCATGGCTTCGGCTTGATCGACGATGTCGCGCTCGTTTGCGATGGTCTCATATGCATGCATTCGGAATGCACCGTCCCGCATTGCAAAAATCGGGATCAACATGTTCTCCATCACTGTCAGCTCACCAAAAATCTCCGGCGTCTGGAACACGCGACTAATACCCATCTGGTTGATCTGATAGGGTTCACGCCCCAACACCGAGGCGTTGTCGAACAATACGGAACCGGTGTCTGGCATAAGCTTGCCCACCAGACAATTTAGCAAAGTCGACTTGCCGGCACCATTGGGGCCGATGATTGCGTGAACCGAGTTTTCCTCAACACTGAGATTTACGTCCGTTAGTGCCTTGAGACCGCCGAAGCGCTTGCTGACGTCTTTGACTCTTAGAATTGCCATGGCGCGCCCCTTATTCCGCCGGTTCCGTTTTGCCAGACGTTGCATCGTCGGCTTTTGATTTCTTGCGCTTGATCCGGTTAAGCAAACGCTGGCCACCTTCGACAAGACCACCGGGCAAGTAGATAACGACCAGCATGAAGAGGATGCCGAGCGTCAGATGCCAACCTTTTCCAATGAACGGATGGATCACGAACACTACCGCGTCCTCCAAACCGTCAGGCAGGAAAGCAAACCAACTGTGCAAGACGTTGTCGTTGATCTTGGAGAAGATATTCTCGAAATATTTGATGAAACCTGCACCCAGTACTGGACCGATCAAAGTGCCTGTACCACCCAGTATCGTCATCAGAACGACTTCACCCGAAGCGGTCCACTGCATACGCTCTGCGCCTGCCAGCGGGTCCATTGCGGCCATCAGACCACCAGCTAATCCGGCATACATGCCAGAGATAACAAACGCCGCCAATGTGTACGGCTTTGAGTTTAGGCCGGTATAGCTCATCCGTTGCTGGTTTGATTTGACCGCCCGTAGCATCATGCCAAAAGGTGAGCGGAAGATGCGGATGGACAGATAGAATACCATCATCATGATTATCGCACATAGATAGTATCCCGCGTTAAAATCAAAACTCCACGCTCCCACGTCCATTGTATAGGTTGCGCGCATCGGCAGCCCGAATAGATGCGGCAGGTCTGGTGAGTTGGCGCCTTGCAAGATTTGCGGATCGTCTGCGTAAACCTGCAGGCCGGTTTCCCCGTTGGTTAGGTTGAACTTGGGGTTCGACAAAACAGAGTAGGCCAATGCAAAACTCATCTGCGCAAAGGCCAGAGTCAGGATCGAAAAGTAGATGCCCGACCGACGCAGACTGACATAACCAATCAGCAGTGAGAACACCCCGGCAACTACAACGCTGAGTGCGATCGCTGGAATGATATTGTAGCTCAGCAACTTGAACATCCATACGGCTGAATACGATCCGACACCCAAAAAGGCTGCGTGACCGAATGACAGGTATCCTGTAAGGCCGAATAGGATGTTGAACCCGATGGCAAAGATGCCAAAAATCACGAAACGCTGCATCAAGTCCGGATAACCCGCGTTAAATTGCGCCATGGCGCTGCCTTCTGGGAACGGGTTCAGGATGAATGGGGCCAGCAGAGTGAGAAGGCCGACGATGATCAGAAGGCTGGTGTCTTTTTTGTTCAGTCCAAACATCGATTATTCCTCCATCACGCCTTTGCGTCCCATCAACCCGCGCGGGCGTGTCAGAAGCACAATGATGGCAACAAGGTAGATGATGATTTGGTTGATCCCAGGGATTGTCGTGGTGGCCCAGGTTGTTGAGGCAAAACTCTCCAGGATGCCCAGTAGAAAGCCAGCCAGCACAGCTCCGGGCAGCGAGCCCATGCCGCCGACAACAACCACAACAAAGCTAAGGACCAGAAAGTCCATCCCCATGTGATAATTTGGCGGGTTCAGCGGCCCGTACATTACACCTGCCAAACCGGCCACTGCGGCAGCGATACCGAACATGATCGTAAAGCGCCGGTCGATGTTTATTCCCAGTAAGCCTACGGTCTCGCGATCCGCCATTCCGGCGCGCACGACCATGCCGAACGTGGTGAATTGCAGGAATGAGAAAACAGCACCGATTATCGCGACGGCAAATCCGAAGTACACCAGACGCCAAATTGGATAGATTATGGCGTTGGGGTCAAATCCAACCATTGTGCCAAGGTCGATAGAACCGCTCAGCGCGTCAGGCGGTGGAGTTTGGATTGGATTGGCACCGAAGAAGTACTTTACGATTTCCTGCAACACGATCGCCAGACCAAACGTCACAAGGATCTGGTCAGCGTGAGGGCGCTTGTAGAAATGCTTAATCAACCCGCGTTCCATCACGTAGCCCACTGCCAACATGATCGGGATCGCAAACAGGACAGCCAGTGGAACAGACCAATCGATGATCGTCGCACCGGTCTCTGGGCCGAACCAGGCCTCGACGTAGGGTGTTTCAACCTTCAGCGGGTTACCCAGGAAGTCGGTTTGGCTCTCGTCGATGGTCACAAAGCTCAGGTTCATGAGCTTTTGCAGAGTAACGGCACAGAACGCACCGATCATGAACAGTGCCCCGTGGGCAAAGTTCACAACGCCCAGCGTTCCAAAAATAAGCGTCAGACCCAGCGCAATCAACGCATAGGCCGAGCCTTTGTCCAGACCGTTCAAAATTTGCAATAGGATGGCGTCCATTGGCCCCACCTCAGGGTTGGTCAGTGTGAATTAAGCGGTTAACAGGATCAGCCCTGTTGAAGGTGTCTGGCCACCTTTTTGGCAGCCAGACTTAGACACGAGGACTTACGCGCCCGGGTTACACTCACCCAGTGAGCCACCGGCGAACATCGGATGCTCAGGGTCGTATTCGACCTGTGCGCGCGGCGTGATCTCGACGATTTCCAGAGTGTCATAGGCGTTGGTCGGGTTTTCGTTGCCGCGAACGACCAACACGTCTTTGAAGCACTGGTGGTCCGCACCGCGGTACCAGGTCGGACCGTTGCCCAAACCGTCAAACTCGAAGTCTTCCAGAGCTTCGACAACGCCGCACGGGTTGAATGTACCAGCACGCTCACACGCATCCGCATAAAGCAGAACTTGTGCATAGCAGGTCTGTGCAGAGTTGGACGGCGGTTTGCCGTACTTCTCACCAAACGATTTGACAAAGGCCTTGGTGCCCTCATCTTGCAGCTGCCAGTTCCAGTTCATCGAACCCAGCACGCCTTTGATGTTCTCACCTGCACCAGCGGCCATCAGTTCCGAATACAGCGGTACGACGATCTTGAAATCCTTGCCGTTGGCCACCTTGTCGAGCAAGCCGAACTGAATTGCGTTGGTGAGCGAGTTCACCATATTGCCGCCGTAGTGGTTCAGAACCAGAACGTCAGCGCCCGAGTTCAGAACCGGAGTGATGTAGGACGAGAAGTCCGTGGACGCGAGCGGTGTTTTGACAGTGTTGACCGTTTCCCACCCCAAGGCTTCCGTCGAGGCAACAATGGACTCTTCCTGAGTCCAACCCCAGTTGTAGTCAGCCGTCAGGTGATAGGCGCGGCGCTCATTGCCCATCTCGGCGGCCAGCACAGGTGCAAGGGCAGCACCCGACATGTAGGCGTTGAAGAAATGGCGGAAACCATTTGCCTTCTTGTCTTTGCCAGTCGTGTCGTTGGCGTGGGTTAGACCCGCCATGAAGATCACGCCTGCTTCTTGACAGAGGCCTTGCACAGCAACGGCCACACCCGATGACGAACCGCCATTGATCATGATGGCACCGTCTTTTTCGATCATCGATTTTGCCGATGCACGCGCAGCGTCTGACTTGGTCTGCGTGTCGCCTGTGACGAACTCTACTTTCTTTCCAAGGATACCGTTGCCCTTCAGCGCCTTCGAAGTGAAGGTGTTCAAGCAACCGCCATCTCCCTCACCATTGAGATGTTCGACGGCCAGCTGTTGCGCCAGCAACTCGTCGTTACCCTCTTCAGCATACGGCCCAGTCTGGGGAACATTGAAGCCCAGGGTTACGGACCCTCCGGTTGGTTCGTTGGTGTAAGCAGCAGCCGACGAAGCCGTGAAGATCGTAGGCAGGGCCAGACCGGTACCTGCGACGGCACCAGACTTCAACACGCCGCGGCGTGTGACAGATTTATTGGTCATTAATTCCTCCCATTTCCCTTTCTTTCGTCATTTGGCTCCTCTTCCAGCAGACGAAAGCGCACTTATGTGCAAATCAATAATGGAAAGCCGGAGGAAAATTTCACAACAAATTGCTGGATTTGAAATAAAATTTTGTAAATTTATTCACCAATTGCAGCTATATCTGTAAATTTTTTGCAGACTGGTAGTGCTAACTAATATGATTCCTGACAGTTAGATGCAAAAAAGCTAGTCCTAACGCTCTGTCCTGAATGGCTTCGCACGCTTTAGTGGGCAGAAGCTGAGGCTAATTCACAAGAGCGACGCAGTATTTTCTGTTTCAATTTGATACTAGATGTTCGCAGAGGCTGGGTGTCTGCCGTCAAAGGAGCCTGATTTATCATTTGCCTGTTTTGGGCTCCATGCCGCATTTCGCTGCATTGTTGTTCGGCGACCTGTCACAGCCCGAAGCGGACATTCGCAAGTAAACTTCGCAGATTAAGCGATGCGTAAAGAAACTTGCCATACAGCGGCAAAAACCACGTATCGGACGACCAGCGGCTAACGTGATTCATGTCAACAAACGCACGGATCAGAGAAAGAACTCTGCCCTTTCCACTACCCAAACCATTGCGACCAGACTTGCGCACGCGGCAACGACAGTGCGAGAGCCGACCCAAATACGACCTGGTTGTTTGCGCAACAACAACACCAGGGGCCAGACCAATAGAACGATCATGACTTGTCCAGCCTCTACTCCAACATTGAAGGCCAGCAAGCTGTGCCAAACGTTCGGTGCATCAACACGTAGAATCTGGTGCAACATGAAGGAGAAACCAAACCCGTGCAGCAACCCAATCCCGGACGTGATGGCAAAAGCCTTCAGGTCGCCATGGCCTTTTTCCGGTGGCCAAACTGCCATCGCAGCAGCGTAGATAATTGAAAGTGCTATTGCTAATTCAACAGTTGGGATGAACCACGCTCCGCTCGGCGCAAAGCCAAAAAAACCTAAAATCAGTGTTACCGTGTGACCCAATGTAAACCCTGTGACGCGGGCGAGAAGGCTGTGTAAGTTCAATGCACCGATGATCATGCAAAGCACAAACAGAACGTGATCGGGACCTTCCAAAATATGCCGAATACCTTCGACAAAGAAGGTCGAAGCGGCTGCGGTTGCTGATCCGGAAACTTCGACCGGGGTATGCATCAGGCCCCGCGCACGAAATGTCCTAACATCCTGCCCGTTATAGTCGAGGATCAGGTTCGCCGTTTCTTCTTGTTCAGGAAGTCCCGGATCAGAAGTGTAGGATAAACTGTATGCTACAACCTCTCCCGTCACAAAGCGCAGATGTACGTCAACCATCACCTCGCCAACATAAATCTCCTCGGTTGTTGGAAACACATCTCTTGGCGCAAGTGCCGAATGCGCCTCATCAAGCGTGGCAAACCCAGGTTCTTGCCCCGACGGGTGCAGTCTTATCGAGACGATTTCTGGTGTTTGTTGGTGACCGTCGATAGATAGCACAAAGCCGTTTTCAGCAATACGAGCCAAGCCGGTTGGATCTTTTTGCAACGCGACCTGATCCAAGTAGTGCATCAGCACCCCATCTTCGATCAGATTGTATGTGTAAGGAGCTGGTTCGGGCAAACCGTCCGAGCCTTCGGGACCGACGAGTTCCGCAACCAGATACGGCATCGGAAGGCGCAAATAGACATCTAAGCCATCTTCCGAATGAGCCACATGATGAATGCGGACATTCTGGTTTAGATTGAAATGCGCCTCTGCTCTGCCTGCGCACAAAAAGATCATGGCAAACAGGAACGTGGCAAAAAACAATCTAACCACTACCACAGAATTACCCTCCTGTTTTGGCGCTGATAATCGTCAGGTCATCAAGCATCCAATGGTCGCCATGCCGCGAAACGTCTAGCAAGCCGCGATAAGAAACCGTTTGCCTGTGTAGGTGCCCCCAATGACCTCCGCTTACACGGGCAGTCCAATTGGCGAGGGCCTGATGCTGATGTCTGTCTGTGCCGGGCGAGAAGCTTTCGACGTTCAGGTCTGAAATCGCTTCGACTCGTGCCAAGGCGCCAGAGGGCAGGGTAACCGACAAGCCACGACGCATCTCTGCTTGAACCTTTTCGCGATTGATTGCTTCGACATATGGCTCCATCGCCGCCACGGTATTGTCATCTCGCGTCTCAAGCATCGTGGTTCCGATGTTGGTCAACAGGCCTTCTACGATTTGATGCGTCGCGATCTCATCCGGCTCGGGCGCTGTCGACAAGTTGTTCAATGAGTAAGTGACAATCGCAGCGGCACCGAATGCTCCGGTCAGGCCAAGCAAGATCAGACGCTGACCGTTTGCACGTTGCGACGAATAATAGGCGCATACCAAACACAGAAAACCTAAGCCGAACGCAAGCGAAGGCACCTGCGTTACTCCCGAGACTTTGACTACGACCGGGCTCGTTTGTGGGTTTATCCAAGTCGTCAGGTGATTGTTCCAGCTTACAACAGGATCGGATGCGTAAATCTGCGAGGGGACTGCCCCTGCCGGATCGGAGAGGGTGATCGGAATAACATCCAAACCATCTGCGAAAAGCTCCCATGCCAGATCAACTTGTTTCGGCAAGGTCGCAACCGGATAGGAAAGGACCACGCCCAGCAACATCGTCTTTCGGTTAGCCTCTGATTCATCCGGAAGAACACGCAAACCTTCAGCCCCAACTTCAATACGTGAAACCTGCACCGTTTCCGGTTTCATCGGCTTGCCGTCGACGGTGAGCGGGTTTCGCGTCGCAAAAAAGTCCGAGACGTCAGACTTGATCCTGGCGACATCATCTGAGGTTAATCGCTCTGCGCCTTCAAAGTCCAAATCCGCCCAAGTTTCGAAGTCTGTCAAACGCAATATGATCTCGTGCCGGACAACACGCGGTTCCATGGCTAGAAAAGACATCATCGGGGACTTGTGGTGGCGGGTGAGGTTTGGGTTCTCAAACTTGCTAAACCAAGGATCATCCCAATCTGGCAGCATGGTCTCAGCCTGAGAAAGGTACCGATAGTCTGTCACCGGAACACCCATGTGCTCGACCACAACGCCGAGTGAAGCCAGGGGAATCCCGTCTGGACTTAGGGGGGGAATGAATGTGACCCGTTCAGGCTTGCCATTGAACGGAAACTCCATATCCACGAAGACGACATTTTCGCTGCGTGGTCGCGGTCGATACAGAGCACTCGCGGCTGTTTGCCGTGAAATTCTGGGGCGTACATCAATCGTATTCGTTGTGCCGGTCAGTTCCTCTTCGTCTGCCCAGATCTGAAGGTTTCGACCCGTACGCTCGGCCAGTGACGTACCCGAACCATCGTCTGGAATGACGAATATGGGATAGTCGTTCAAATCGACCTCAAGGGTTACTCGCACATGATCGGGCTGCACCGAAAGCTCGACAAAGTTTGGGGCGGTTTCCCCGCCGTAGGGGGACACGAGGTCAGCAATCGATTGGTTCGCGCTAAACGTAAGACTGGCGAGCACCGAGCCCAACCAAACGCATATTGTGCCGCATTCTCCAGTCTTAGAAATGGAACGCGACGGCAGCATAGATACCATTCTGGTCAACATCATAGGCAAACTCCCCGCCCGAGCGGTCAGTGGAATAGTCAATTCCATAGAACTGATAGCCAAACCGCAGGGACGTGTTCTCCCAGCCTTTCCAGTCAAAACCAGCCAGAAGCAGATATTGCAGGTCATCGCCATTCACGCCGAAACCACTCAGTTCAGCGCGACTGGCGAAACTCCATTTATCGTTGATTTCCATCGCATAGCGGAGCGCGATCATCGGTTCGAGCCAATCTTCTGTTCCGCCCAGAGTTACGCCGGGCCCGGGACCAGCAATGTCGATTTCCTGTTTTAGCCGGTTCCATTGAACGCCAATAGCAGCGTCTGCTGCATAGCGTCGACCCGAAGCATTTACCCCGTTCGCAAACCGGTAAGCCCCCTGAACATTGACAAAGGTCTGCCGGACATCAACATCAACGCCTGCTCTCCCGCCCGGTAGAGTTCCGTCTTCACCAAGCCTTACATAGTAGAGTTCAGAGATGATCCCGAAGTCTCCGTTCCAACCCTCGTAGCGTACGGAGGCGGCACCTTGGAGAACATCGAGAACCTCGCTCAGGCTCAGGTCCAGATCGGCGCTTGTACCATCAATTGTCGATGTACCCGTCGTGCTGAGCGGCAGGAACAGATAGGGCGTAATGGAATGTCGCCACCCGCCTTCATCATCTTCAGAACGCGCAAGAGACTGAGCGCTCGCCGCATGGGATGTCGCTATAGTCAACCAACCCACACAAACCAAATGGCGATAAATCAAAGATGTGTGTCGCATAAGGAAACCCGATCAGATTTAGGTGAAACCGGCGCGTGTTAAAGTCGCGCCGGTCAAATTTGACTTTATTGATCGCCGGGATACGGGAACTCTTGGCCCAACACCTCTGACGCTTCCTCGTAGATCGGTCGCAAGACGTCATCCACGTCGTCAACACCCCCGAGAGTGAACTCTGAGAACGTGAGAACATCTTGCGGCACACCAGCTTTTTCAGAGAAATTGACTCGATCCTGCATGTCTGGTGCTTGCGCCGGAGCAGCCAATGGAGGTGCCCAAGTTCTTTCTTCTGTTGCCGCCATACGGATGGTTATGTCGTCCTTGGTGACGTTCCATACCATAAAGTCGTCTGCCAGACTGAGCGGGCCGTCATAGGTCGACCGAATGCGCTGGTAGACCGAGTTGACCGTGTCGAAATCGTTAAAGAAATGATACGCGACGGCCAGTCTTGGTTGGATGTCACTCATCACCTTTCCAAAGGCTTCAGGTGCTGTGTGGACTTGGGTTCCGACCAATAGTGCCGATTCAGGCGTAAACTTCATTTTGGTGACCAGTTCAGGTACGGCGATGAAACACTCGTGGATCGCGAGATCTGCATTCTTTGCGTATTCTTTGAACCATTTGTTCGGATAGGTGTCCGAGCTGAACACAAATTTCAGCCCATTCCACTCCAAAGCATAACTAACCGAGCCATCAATTGCGTGGATTGCTGGAAAGGACCGGATCGTTACACCATTGTTCTCGTAGACCACTTGGTTTTCACCTTTGTAGTCGAATTCGTTGATTTCCAAGCTGTATCCGCGAAAATCTGTATTACCGGCACGCGCTGCCAGGTCCCAAGTCAACATCCGGCGCATATTTTCAAGCGCATAGGCTGTCCCTAACTCTTCCACAGGACCGCTTGGCCCCCAAACCCGCAACGGAACATTTCTGCCCATCAACGCTCCACCGATGAACAGGTCATGCAAAGCGCCGAAATGGTCGGTATGCAGGTGCCCGATAAAAACCTTGTCCAAATAATTGTACGGGATTTGCAGGGAAGAAATTCGCTCGGCCGATCCCGAACCAATGTCGAACAAGAACTTGTCTCCGTTGCCCAGTTCCACAAGGAAACACGCAGCAGCCTGAGCAGCCCGCGTTGTGGGCATTCCGGTTCCGCAGGCAATTACTCGCATCTCGTCTTCGGCGAGATCTTCGGTATTGGGGTAGTACACATCGCGCGGGCGATCACGCACCATCGTCGGAGAAACCTCTTCTGTTTCCTGCGCGTATGCTGCCGAGGGGGCAACTACATCAAATACCGCGTCGGTAATCGCTTGAGGGGAGACAGCCCAAGCGCCAAATATCGCACCAATTGCGAAGTGCTTGCTAAGACTCCTGAAATTCAGATGTTGAGCCATGTGTCATCCTCCAGTCGCTTGGTGATTTGGCGAGCTGGAAATGCGGATTTTGGCGCTCCGGCCCGCTGTTTTGGTTGCAAGCCTGAGGCTTAGGGAACATACACGTAAGTGACTCACGGTGAATAACGGGGTGACTCACGCACCGATAATTGCAAAAATACGAATATGGTACAGCATCCTGAAATCGTTTCGGACGGTGAGAAACGCGCTGCCCTAGGCAGGTTGCTTGCTGACGCTCATCTAGATGGATCTGATAGACTTCAGGCGTTCCTGACGTACATCGTCGAGGAAGAACTCGCAGGGCGAGGCGAGGAAATCCGCAGCAAGACTATCGCTCAAGATGTTTATGACCGCGATACCTCGGAGGGAACTGATCCGGAGAACATCGTTCGCGTCGATGCTCGGCGGCTTCGCCAGTTCTTGGAACTGCATTACGAAGGTATTGGAAAAGATGATCCGGTACGACTGTGTATCGATAGCGGTGGATATAGGCCGCGTTTCGAAGCCGTTTCAGGCATCGCTACAGTATCAATCTCGACTGAAGTTAAACGTTTTGGACTACCCATAGGCGCGTTCGCCATAGGGGCTTTAGTTGGTGCATTGGTCGCAGTCGGTCTTGCCCAAGATGGACAGGAAACTGCTTCTGCTGAAGTGAGCGGTTTGCCTGCAGCTGACTCGAACGCGTACTTGCAGCGCGCTGCAATTTACGAAAAATCCCCGGCCGCACTTCAAGCATTCAATTTGGCGCAACAAGCGCGGACAATGATATTTCCGATCTTCGACCAACAACGCCAGTTATTGGTTCTCACCGTGTTCGAAGGCGTGATCGAGATCGACCCAGAGTATTTCGGCGGATATGCGGGTGCAGCGCAGGCACTCGCGTCCCTTGCGGTAATAACTCCGCCGTCCGATGCCAAGACCGAATATGCTGATGCCGCCATGAAGCTGGCGAACCAAGCAGTTAGCCTTGCTCCGGACCAAGCCTGGAGCCAGTCCGCTAAAAGCTGGGCCTTTTTCGCCAATCGCGACTACGACGCAGCTTTGCAACTCGGTAGACGGGCCTCAAAACTTGATCCGAATGATGGAGCGGTTCTCGACTTTCTTGGCGCTGTGGCTTTGTTTTCGGGCGCATTCGAGGAGGCAATCGAGACCGCAGACAGGCTCTCGTTGCTGGATCCCAGCAACCAGAGGTTTGCCAATCGAAACATTTCGGGCGCGACGCACTTTCATCTGGGTCAATATCAAACAACGGTAGAGCGCTTTGAAGAGGCTAAGCAACTTGGCGATCCGCTTAGTGCTCCTTCTCTGGCTTATGTAACGGCAGCGCTGTCAGCCATGGGGCAAGATCAAGCGGCCAAAGCCAAGCTGGCTGAACTTGAGCGTGCATGGCCGGACGCGCCAATAGACGCGATACTCAAAAGCATTCACAAAGACGTCGAAAACGCAGAAGCCGTATTACGCGAATTACGAAAACAAGGATGGGTAAGCCCTGTCCGATAGGGTGATTCACAACAGCGAGTTACAGTGCCAAGGTCATAGTTTTTTCGCTTGTGGAAGTACTGAAGTCGAAACTCACTCCGCCTATCCGCCAGCAGCAGAAATTGTTCATGACTGTCCTGATAGCGCAGCCGGTTTGCAAGGGAGCCTGCATAGTGTCCGATGTGAAGCGGCCCCGTGGTGCGGTCACCTGTTAGAATGGTTGGTTTGTTCATTTGCGTCTTCTCAAGAAAATGGAGGCGGCGCATCGGGAGGCTCGGAAAACAAAAGGCCGCCCTTGCGGCGGCCTCGGAATACGTTTGGTCATCCGGCCACCCTGTCAGGAGGCCGGCCACCAAGTCATTGCGATGATCGTAGTGTTTTCCATGGAACACTGACTATCGTCTGTGAGATTACTGGTCAATCAATTGGTAGAGAGGGCTCTTTGCAGACATTCTCCGGAATCGCACATCCAGTTAGTATGAATTCCCGTCAACGTCGGGTTGGCGTTGAGGCGGGGTGTGGCGGATTGGAGAGTTACCATGACTATCCCAAATTTACCCGCCATTCGCGCCTGCCGCCCTGCCTGGAACAAAGGACGTATCGTCGGTCAGAAAAGGCCTTTATTACCCAAACACGTCTGGGCGATCCGTGTTCGACTGGAGATCGCAGACAACTTTCGCGATCTTGCTCTCTTCAATTTGGCAATCGACAGCAAACTGCGTGGGTGTGATCTGGTCAAGTTAATGGTGGCTGATGTCTATGCAGCCGGTCAGGTCAAAGAGCGCACATCAATCATCCAGAGCAAAACTCAAAAACCGGTCCGATTTGAGATCACAGAAGGAACTCGAAAATCACTCTCAAGATGGATGGAACAGCCATTGATGGTCGGCTCCGAGTATCTTTGGCCGGGGCGTTTCCACGAGCGTCTTCACATCTCGACACGTCAGTACGCGCGATTGGTTCGCGAATGGGTGAAGTCGATTGGCTTAGAGCCGAGTGCTTATGGCACGCATTCGATGCGTCGAACCAAGGTTTCGCAGATCTACAAGAAGACTGGTAATCTTCGGGCGGTTCAACTTTTGCTTGGTCACACAAAAATGGATAGTACAGTTCGATATCTCGGCGTTGAACTGGAAGATGCCTTGGCAATCTCGGAATCCGTCGAGATTTAGGAAGATGGGCCGTCTTCGAGGGCGGCCCATAACAGACTTTGTGGCCAATATTCGAATGCCGCTGTTGCAGCCTGCCCACCAGTCACTAACAGTCTAAGGCTGAATGTCCGGTTCCTGCGCGTCGCGACATGCTGCACTAGTGAAGTTTCAAATAGTGATGGATGTCTGCTCAGGGCTCCTATCGCCAGTACAAGTGCACTGCTGAAAAACGTCCATTCTGAGCCCGGAGCTGCCGTTAGTCGCGCTTCGGGCCTATGCAAGTGCGGCGCGTCGTGAACGCACAAACCGGACATTGAGCGCAATTTTGTGAAAGGCAGGGGAGTGGGAAAGTTGTCGTTGCTGATTTTCGTTATTTGTGAAGGTATTGGCAACGTCCATCAGGATTCAACTGGAAGCCAATAGTCTATGTATTCGATGCCAACTTTGGAAACAGAGCGCGTTATATTGCGTGTGCCTACGATGGAGGACTGGCCAGAATACTCTGAGTTGATGGTGTCAGAACGCTCGGTTTTCATGGGTGGTCCTTTCTCTCTTGCTGCTGCCTGGGGATTGTTTTGTCACGACGTTGCGCAATGGGCACTGATGGGATTTGGCGCACTGACGATCGAAGAACGTCGGTCGGGGCAGTGTTTAGGGCAAGTAGGAGTTAATTCCGGTCCTCTGTTTCCGGAGTATGAACTGGGCTGGCTTATCTATTCACACGCAGAGGGTAAAGGATTTGCCTACGAAGCTGCGCTGGAGTTGAAACGCTGGGCGTATCATGAAAGGAAACTTGAGACACTGGTCAGTTATGTCGATCCACTTAATATTCGATCTCGTTCGCTTGCCGAAAGGCTCGGCGCTAAGTTGGACGCAGCAGCACCTCGTCAAGATCCGACGGATCTAGTTTATCGCCACCCCTTTGAATAGGTCACTTGGGCTCAGGACTCATAGCCAGAACATGACGAGAGCTGCGATGGCGATTGTTGAGAGGAAGACTGTCGGGCACCTGTCGTACCGTGCTGCGCCGCGCCGCCAATCCTTCAATCGACCGAACATGATCTCTATGCGGTAGCGGCGTTTGTAACGCCACATGTCATACCTCGCGGGTTTCTTGCGGTGCTTTCGACCTGGAACGCAGGGGCGTGCCTTTGTCGTTCAAAGCTTTCCTGAACCAAACAGCATCATAGCCGCGATCCCGAGCAACCAATCGACATCTGGCAAGCTACTGAGCAAGACGCATGCACCGATGTAATTGCTGACCTATCCGGCGATTACAAAGAGGTTCGGTGGACGACCTCAGCTGTCGCAGATCGCATGCAACTTTGTGTTCATGCCGCCCTTGGTTCAGCCGCCCACGCCCCCCTGTTTGACGTCAAAACTGGACGCAGTTCGATGAGCCTTCAGGTAAGTCGCATCAATCATCAGAGTTATTTCCTCGCCGTGATAGGCGGCCAAACCAGCCATCATCTCGCCAAAGCCACCCGTCTTGCAACAAGAAACGTTTTGCTGAAAACCCACAACACCGGTACTGTTTACGCCAATCCAATCACAGCAAACCCAACGCTCATGAATCCACAACCAAACAACGCATCATTTGCACCGCTTGTGCGGGCGAATTTGCGTTCGCGATCCGTGGAAGGGTTTTCTCAAGATCTTGAAAGGGTCTGCGGGCAGTTTGCCGTCGAGTCTGGGTCTGCCTCACGCGGGCGCATTGATGGAGACGTTTCCACATTACCAGTGTCACGATTTGAAACGGCAATTGTATCTCTAGACGCTCAAAGAGTTTTTCGAGACGAGCGTATGATACGGAAGGATCCCGGAGAGCACTTGTTTCTACTAATACAGGACAAGGGAAACTGTCGCATTCACCAGAACGATACGTCGGTTTTGTTGACCCCCGGCGACATGTATCTTGTTGATAGCGCAAAACGCTCCGAGTTTGTCTATGACGGGATGAACTCTCGCCAAATCTCGATCCACCTGCCTCGTGACGAGATGCTGCACAGATTCGGGGCAATTTGCACCGGCGGGATTGGGGTAGACCACAATGATCCCTTGTTTGTGGCAATGCGCGCCGTTCTGGCCAAGATATTTGCGGAAGATAACGCAGTTACACTGCAGCTGGGTGAGGCGTTCTTGAGTTTGCTGGGGGCCTATTTCCGGTGTGTCAGCCATCAGGAAGATCAAAACGGACGAGAGGCTAACGCAGTGCTGTCACGTGCCTTGCAACTGATAGAGCGCAAAGCGACCGACCCTGCGTTCGGGCCGCAAGCGTTGGCAGAAGCTCTGCAAGTATCGTCCCGGACCCTTCAGCGCCATTTTGGAACGATTGGTGAAACGGCGAGTAAGCGTATCTTGTCTGTGCGGCTTGAGACCGCAAAAGCCCGACTGAAGGAAGTGAACTCTGACGCCGGACGCGACACGATCGCCGTCGTGGCGTATGATTCCGGGTTCAACGACCTGTCGCATTTTTACAAGGTCTTTCGGGAACGATTTGGTGTCTCCCCGGGGGCTGCGCGAAAGAATATGTCGCCTTGACCCAAATCTTGTGGCGCAAAACCCCAAGACTCGACCGACCGGTCGGCTAAACTTTCTCTCTATGATTGATGGTCGTGTACGAGCATCGAGATTCAGGGAGGACGAGACATGATCGAATACGATCTGACCATCGATGGTCAGCCAACATCCACGGCAACCATGTTTGATGTGCTGAACCCATCGACGGGTGAAGTTGCAGGACGGGCGCCCAATGCGACGACAGCCGAACTGGAGACGGCAGTTGCAGCTGCAAAAACAGCATTTGAAAGCTGGTCGGCCAGATCGGACGAAGAATTGCAATCCGCCTGCGAGGCTGTGGCACAGAAGATCGGAGAGCATTCCGATGAGCTTGCCAAAATCATTACCGCCGAACAGGGAAAGCCGCTGAACGGTCTTGGATCGCGCTGGGAAATGGGTGGGGCAGGGGCCTGGGCCGGATATACTGCTGGCCTGTCTTTGCCGATGAAGGTTCTGCAGGACAGCAATGAAGGACGGGTCGAGTTACATCGCAAGCCACTTGGTGTTGTAGGATCGATCACACCTTGGAATTTCCCGGTGATGATTGCGATTTGGCACATCATGCCGGCACTGCGTACCGGCAATACTGTCGTCATCAAACCATCTCCCCAGACGCCATTGTCAACATTGCGTCTTGTTCAGATTATGAACGAAGTTCTGCCTGCGGGCGTCGTGAATGTTATCACCAGCGATGACATGGGTGATAATATCGGTGGCGCGATGTCAGCCCATCCCGATATCCGTAAGATCGTTTTTACCGGGTCTTGCGCCACCGGGCAAAAGGTCATGGCGTCGGCCGCCGAAACCATGAAACGCCTGACGCTCGAACTGGGCGGCAATGATGCGGGCATCGTTCTGCCTGACGCCGACCCACACGCTATTGCCGAAGGTTTGTTCTGGGGTGGATTCATCAACAACGGCCAGACTTGTGCCGCGATGAAGCGCCTCTATGTTCATGAAAGTATCCATGACAAGGTCTGCGACGCGCTTGTCGAATTTGCCCGCAATATCCCGGTGGGTGATGGCATGGACGACCATGCGATACTCGGCCCGATCCAGAACAAAATGCAGTTTGACAAGGTCAGCCGCCTGGTCGCCGACGCGAAACAGCGTGGCCGGGTGCTACTGGGTGGTGCACCGGGCGATGGGTTGTTCTTCCCTCCTACGATCGTTGCGGGGCTGAAGAACGGCGACCCATTGGTTGATGAAGAACAGTTCGGCCCGGCGTTGCCGATCATCAAGTACTCGGACGTGGAAGATGCGATTGCCGCTGCGAATGACAGCCCGAATGGGCTGGGTGGCTCGGTCTGGTCGTCTGATATTGAGGCCGCCAAGGCAGTTGCCAGCCGTATGGAATGCGGATCAGTCTGGATCAACAAGCATGGCGCCATTCAACCCAACGCCCCGTTCGGCGGGGTCAAATCATCTGGGATCGGCGTCGAATTCGCCGATGAAGGTTTGGCCGAATACACCGATATCCAAGTCGTATTCAGCTAAAAGCAAGACAGGAGAGGAAAAGATGAAAATCAGGAACATCCTTGCCACAACTGCGCTGGGGGCCGCCTTCGCCGGCGGTGCCCTTGCGCATCCATTGGATGGGCTGACGCCCGACGAACTTCAGCAGATCAACACGATCCTGAAAGACAGCGGCACCGTCACGGATGAGACGCTGTATCCGTTGATCGACCTGCATGAGCCGTCGAAGGCCGACGTTCTGGCGTGGAAAGAAGGGGATGCGCTGGATCGCAAAGCGATGGTGCAATACACAACCGACGAAGGCTTTAGCGAGGCGATCGTAAACATTACGCAAGGCACGGTCGAAGAGAACTTTGCCATCGAGGGCTCGGGCCAGCCGATGGTTCTGTTCGCCGAGTTTATCGGTGCGCTGGAAGGTGCTCTGGGCCACCCGGACATGATCGCGGGTTTGGAAGCACGTGGTTTAACAAATGAAGACGCGTTCTGTCTGCCTCTCACAGCGGGCAATTTCTTTACCCCCGAATTCGACGGTACACGTCTGATGAAGGTGCCTTGCTATCAAAACCCGACGGGCTCAAACTTCTACGCAAAGCCAATCGAGGGTCTGTTTGCAATCTACGACATCGGCAAGCAGGAAGTTGTTGAGGTCATCGACACTGGTGCGATCCCTTTGCCGCAAGATCCCTGGGGTTACACGCTGGAAGAGGTTGCCGAACGGGCCGAGCTGCGCCCTGAAACCAACAAGGTGCTGCTGACTCAGGAAGGTGGACCCAACTACACGCTGGACGGTAATCATCTGGAATGGGATATTTGGCGCATGAACCTGCGCGCGGAAAAGCGTGCTGGTCTGGTTGTCTCAAACATCGATGTGAACGATCAGGGCAAATGGCGTTCGGTCATTTATCAGACGCATTTGTCCGAAGTGTTCGTCCCCTATATGGACCCGACTGACGGTTGGTACTGGCGGACCTATATGGACAGTGGCGAATACGGGTTCGGCCTGTTCCTGACACCGCTTCGCGCAGGCGTTGACTGCCCGGCATATGCGACCTTCCTGCCCGCTGTGATCGCGGATGACGCCGGTATGCCGCTGGAAATTCCGGATGCGATCTGCATTTTTGAGCGTAACATCGGCGATCCTGCATGGCGTCACTTCGAGATCTTCGCTCAGACGCCCGAAAACTTTGTCCCGACCGAAGGTCGTTCGGAAACCGAACTGGTTGTACGGACGGCATCGGAAGTCGGGAACTACGACTACTTGATCGACTACCGTTTCAAGCAGGACGGTCAGATGTTCATCAAGATCGGCGCAACTGGTCTGGACGCAGTCAAAGGTGTGGTTTCGACCTCGATGAACGACGCGACGGCTGCGGAAGATACGAAATACGGCACGTTGATTGCACCGCATCTGGTTGCGGCCAACCATGATCATTATTTCAACTTCCGTATCGACTTCGACATCGACCAGCCGGTCAACCACATGGGTTTGATGGAAATCATCCCGGCTGAAGTGCCTGCAGACAGCCCGCGCAAATCGATGTGGACCTGGCAGCACGTGATGCCGGACAGTGAGCTGGACGCGCGCTATCGCTTCAGCGCATCCAAACCGCGTCACGTCCATATTTCGAACCCGCAAGCAGAAGGCTATCTGGGCCATACCCCGGGCTGGATGATTCACCACGGCTCGATCGCCTATGGCCCGTTTGACTTTGAAAACGACCCTCCATTCAAGCGAAACGCCTATATTGAGTATTCCTCTTGGACGACAGTGTACGATCAGGAACAGCGCTATGCGGGTGGTAAATACGCGATGCAAAGCGATGGTTCGGACACGCTGGCCGAATGGGTAAAAGAGGACAAACCCCTCATGCACCAGGACATCGTGTCGTGGTTTACTGCAGGGTTCCACCACATCCCGCGAATGGAAGACTGGCCGGTCATGTCGACCGAGTGGAAGACGGTTCATATCATGCCGTTCAACTTCTTCGCTCACAACCCAGCGCTGACGATCCGCGAGTGATTATGGGCAAATGAAACAAACGAAGGGCGGCCTTGTGCGGGCCGCCCTTCGTTTGTGTGTGATCTTATCGATATCGATTTCTTAAAGTTTGGTAGGGCCGTCCGCTCGACTTTGCAAAGTCGACTTTCTGCGCATTGTCGTCATTGAAATTGATCGCAGCGAAGTTGAAGCGTCCAGCCCCGAATGCCGGATCCAGTGCGATCAGACCTCAAGTGCCGACATAGTTCCTTGTAACTTGATAACAAGCCAATTGAGATGACAACCGCCCGCCGAATTCCCTAATTTTGGCAAAAGTTGCGTTCTCGGCCGACAAAAGTTGCTTTTCAAGCCGGACAAGTTCCAGTTCACATCGGACGACACAATTTCGTTGTGGAGTCCGGCCTGAAACCGAGTCTTTTCTATTCTCAACACACTGATAATACGACACTTTTCCGAAACTGTCCGTATAGAACCCCAACTTCATCCGGGTTAGATGCGAGTCTTGTGGGCGTGAAGGCAAACAAAAGGCCGCAGGAAGCGGCCGGAAACAGCATAGAAATTTTGACTTAAGATTAGAGGCTTAGCAGTTCGGATGCCGGATATACCGGCAGGCCACCAGCATCTGGAGATGGATAAATCCCTACTTCATTGATGCGTTTCTGGAGATCGCTTTCCTCAATCTGCAACACACTCGCTGCACTGCGCACCGTTTGAAAACGCCCCAGAAACTGATCGAGAATTATGACGCTCACACTGTTCCGAATTCTCCGCCGGCAGCCGGATGGAGTTGGATAGCATGGCAGGAGGTTGAGTTTATTCAACTGTTTGAGTTCAGCGTACTCTAAGCCAAGCTGCTTGGTCAGATCATATGGTGTGATGTGTTCACTGGTGAAGATGGGAAGCTTGGCAACAAGTGCAGACCTGAGAACACGAATGCCAGAAATGCCAACTTCGGTTTCATGTTGATACGAACCAGCCAATTGGTCGGTCAGGATGAGCCGAATGACTTGCGGCGTGGTGCATCCGTAAGCAAAGCACGCTTGATGGATGCTGCAATAATCAGCGTTGTCAGTAGGGCTGTTGCCAGCAACATGCTCCTGGATACGAGCCGAAAAGCCCTCAATATCTTCTCGCCGAAACCGCCATTTCTTGTGGGCAGTGCTTCTGATCGGCCGGAGTAGACCGTCATTCACCAGCGCTTCAAACCCTTTTGTGCCAATGCCAAGAAGCTTAGCACCCTTGGTCGTATCCAGGCTTTTCACTAAGTCTTGGATGTGGGCCAAGCATTTTTGCATCTGAACCTTTAGGTTCTGTTGCTGAGGGTTTCCACCTTCGGGCAGTAATCCGTCACGTACCAGTGCCATCCTGACCCAGCTGTGGTGCCGATTTGCTGCCTTGGCAATGGCAACAATGTTGGCGTCGACATATCGTTCAACACTGACCTTTTGCGAGATACTGTTCAGACAAAAGTGGCCCTGGTCGGCGCATAGTTGCCTCATCAACTCTCGAAAGAACGAGCGTTCCTTTGGCTTGACGGACAGCAAAGCCCAGTTGTGCAGCCAGGTTTTGCTCAGCCGAAGACGATGCTTGCAGAGGGCCTTATCGACAGCTTCAAATACTGAGGACGCGCCCTGTTCAGTAATTGCAAAGCCAGCGTTGATCGCATTCCGCTGCTGTTCACGAGTTAGGTCAGCTGGATGACCGGTGCCCATTTTGACGAACTGCCCTAGACCGAGGCACCAACGCTCCACAACGTCGATCTGAACGTCACCGATCCAATTGCACATTGGTGTATCACTATCGATTTGACAGATAGCGGCGCGCTCGAACGGACTTTGACGCATGGGCAGAACATATCGCGGCAGCTGGTCGAGCCAGCCGCGCTCAAAGCGGGCACGCAAAATATGGTCGTAGCAAGAGGTGTAGTCCGCATACGGCAACGGTATCAAAGCAACGTTGTGAATCGGACAGGTCTGTATTGGGCGAGGAAGCCAGTTTCGACGGAGATGTAGCTGCGATTTGTCGGATGTTCCCGTCTCCAGCCAGCAAACCGGACAGATCGCGAGGTCTTGCTTACGCAACGACCGCGTCAGGAACTGCTGACCGTGCAGGCGTGAGTAGGTTCGTGACAGCTGTTCTGGGCTGTTTTGCGTCAAGCTTGATCGCTCAGAAGCCGTAAGATCGGCCAAGCGATCAAGCTCGGTCTGACGACCAGTGCAGACCTTCGCCTTTGACAGGCCTGTCGCTGTGCAGAATTCTTGTGTGGTGCCGGATGCGTTGATGGCGGTGTTCCGGGCAAGTAGTGAGAATCCGGGTTCGTCGGCTAGCGCCGATGTCTTTAATGGTAGAACTGTGATCATTTTTCTGCTCGTTGTTGGGCCGTCTTGTGCGACAGCTATTCTTGGGGTTTGATTTTTATGGTTTCGAAGTCGTCGGCGATAAACGGATTGAGTGCGGGAACGCAGTCTTCTTCTTCTCGGTAGCAGTCTTGGAAATGTGCGATGACAAGCTCATCTGCATCGCTCCGATATGCTTTTGATGCGGCACGCTGACACCAGACGCAGATTTCGCCAAAGGCATACATACCGGCGTGCATGAGGCGTGCTGCGAAGTTCTGGGTCATGACGCTGGCGCCCAACGCGATACCGGTGTTTTCAGCTACTATCTTCAATACTCGTATCGTCCGCGCGAGGTCTGACGCCGGGTCAAAACTCGACATTCTGACCTTTCTGTAACGTCGATCCAACTGACCGTCTGATGCGAGGACATCGTTAAATTCGGGCATGCCAATCAGGATTGGAATGATCTGACCAACGCGCGGCTTTACCAGTGATTTGAGAAAGTCCTGCAGATCCTCTCGATCTTGTTTTCCCGTCGATCTGATGTGTTGGATTTCGTCGATCACCAAAATCTTGGTGTTAAGCTTAGCCATGTAATTGCGGCTCGAGCGCAGCATGGCTTCGGCGCTATCTTTCTGGCGGGCCGGCCAACCGAGCTCTTCTAACAGCGCCGCGCTGAGCGATTTCAATGTCGCTCTCGCTCCAAGGTCGAGTTTCAGAAATGGTCTTTCTGAGTCCCCTGCGTTGGTTTCGGCCATCCCGAGCGCCTCTAGTGCCTGCATAGTTCCCTCAGATTTTCCGGTTCCGGTCAGACCCAGAATGGCAATCCCGCGCGCCTCGAAACGTCGGCCGGATCTGGTTGCCATTACAAAGTCCTCGTACGTCTCTGTAATCCGCTCCCTGATCCGTTTGGCGTCGCGGCTGTCTATGAATAGTGGACCGGCATTGGTCATAGTGGAAACATGATCAGACATCGTCGTCGTCCCCCTGCCACCAATCAGTGTCGTAATCGACACCGCTATCCCCAGCGTCGGGCTCCGCTATTGGCGTGTCATCAACGTAAGTCGGGGTGGCTTTCTCTGCGGCAACGTCTTTTTCGATGCCGGGTGCTGGCTCGCCTATTATGAAACCCAACCCGTCGTCAGCGCTCGGAAGCCCATCTAATTGGTCAACAGTATCATCGAAGATCGACAGGCCATGCCACAGATTGTTCTCAAGTCGATTGAAATCTGCTGAAGTTGGCGCCTGCGGCAACGTGCCTACAATCTTTTGCTGATCCGTCACGCGTGATCTGATGTTGGTGAGAGCTGCCAAAATGACGGAGAAATTGACCCTGGCTTCGGCGGCGTAACGCTGCCTTAGGGTCGCACCGACCGCGTTCCATTCGACGACAGAGATGCCATCGAAGTTTTCAATGCTGTTTGGAACCTCGATCCATTTTCCTTTGACATAGACGCTGATCGCTCCAAGCGAGTCTGGGTCAACATAAACGGGGCACTTAGGGCTGCCATATTGTTTGCGTGCTTCAACGATTTCCTCGCTGTTGAAATCAATACCAAGAACTCGAACACCTCGCCGTGTAAGTGTGCGTTCGATCCTAATACCAAAGGCATGTCGACGGATGTGTTTTGGTAAGTCAGGTGGCTTGCCTACCGTCCCGACAAGGCGATTGAGCGCGTTTTGTGGCGTCTCGTCAAACAGGCCGAAATGGCTGGACTGATGATATACGTCGACGATGTATCGGATAAAAATCAATGCCAGTTGATCATCCGTTAGCGTAACCCGGTCCTCAGTCTTGTAGTCGCCTCGCTCCTGCGGGTTGCTAAAGGTCCGCGCCGGGATCAAAGGCATGGCACAGTCGGTAAAGGTGCCAAACACCCGTTCAATAATCCCGCGTAATTGAGGTTCGCCAAGCGTCGGATAGAAGTAAGTCGCAAAAGCTGTGTTGACGGCGCGTTGCGTGAACTCGGAAAAGAACGCTGAGCCGGTGTCGGACTGCAGGCTTTCAAATTGCATGCCAGCCCAGCCGTTCTTGGCACCAGCCGCTTTCGCAAGATGATCCTTATTCTGCGGCGCCATCCGCAAGGCGCGTACGGCAGCCTCTGGGGTTTGGGACGCGGACAGAGCAAAGCCAACGATATACCGTGTGGCCACGTCAATGACGATGTACATCCAACGTCGTCCACGCGGTAAAGCTGCAAGGGTCTTCTTGTCTAGACCTTCACGCAATGGTCCAGCCATCATGAACGTGCGAGCATCTACCTCCCATTCGTCAATTTGAAAGCATTCACCGGGACGCGTTGCGCGCTCTGTCTTTCCTATGCCTCCATACTCGTGTTTGGCTGCGGTCAGTCCGTCTCGCCCCGCCTTGATGGCAAAGGGGCCGAATTTCTGAAGCCACTCATGCAGAACGGATCTACATCGTGTTTGTATCTTCGGTTCACCAGTGGCCAGTCGTCGCTCGTTCTCTCTTTCGATATCCATCAGGGTTTCACGAATGACCCCGTTTCCAGAGTATTCCTGATCATTGAGGTACTTCCGGAGCCTTGCATTGATGAACGCAAAGCTCTCCTGATCGATGTCGATTGATGAGAATTTTCCGCGGCGGTCCACAAGTGCCTCAATCCGGCGACCTGAGTTCCGATACTTACGTTTCCAAAGCAAAATAGTGCAGGCGTTTGGCCAGGGCGGAACCTTTTCGGTTTTTGAACTGAAGTACTGTTTGCCAAATTCTCCCTCGAATGCGCGACGCGCAATGCTTGCTTCCTTGAACAGAATGCCCTCATTTTCTTGGACACTCTTTGGGGTAAACTTGAGTTTCTTTTGCGCGTAGAGCTTCTCGACAGCGCTCACGATGAACCATCGGTTCAGCACCAGTGTTCTTTGAGTATCCGGCAACTCCCAAACGAACATGTAGGGATCTTGCGAATAAGTCGCTTCGATGATGTTTGCGGGTCGACGCTTGATGTCCCATTCCTTGCTCGCCACGGCTTCGTGGATATCTGGCCAGGAGAAGCGTTCAATGGCATCGGAACCATCAGCGCGCTTCATGTAAGCGAATTTTTCGTCGCTCATCATGAACTGGTACGAGACGCCGCCCCAACAGTAGAGGTCGACGGTGTTGAAATGGAATTTTTGGGTCATCAAACTGCCCTCACCATCGTGAAGAAGTTAATGCGACCGGGGCTGACCTTTGCTAGCACTCCTTCATACATGCCTCGGACGATGCACCGAAACCCGCGACCTCCTGCACGGCATAGACGCGTCAGGTCACAAATCGAGATTTCTCCATGGACGCTTTCCAAGACTTCGGCCAATCGTGCATCGACGTCATGATCGGGGCAGAGGGCAAAACGCTGATACATGATCGCGTTGAAGGCTTGGACGCGTGAAATGCAGTGTTCGGTAACAAGACGAAGTTCATCTGCAATCTTGGGAACAATGCTTTCTCTGAGGCACTCAAGCTCCCTAATGAAACGACCTGACGCCAGCCGCTCCGTTGGTTTAACCGCGACAGCGATGCGGCGGCCGTCCCGATTTTGGATCACCAGGTCAATGAAATGCTTGGCAACCTTTCCGTCCTCGTCAATGAAAGGCAGCGGGCCAACCTGTTCACGGACTTGCACGACCGAAGGATTTACAAGCGTCAGAGCTAGGTGATGAAATTCAAGTTGGCTATCCAGTCCGTAGCGCCTTGGTTGTCCTGTTTCCAGATCAACAAGAATCGCGAGGATCCTGCATGACCCACGAGATCGTACATTGATTGGACGGTTGCCACGATACGGGAGCGGTGTAACGTCCAGCATTTCAATAGGGCCAAAATCATCTGGAAATGGCTCTGTAGGCCCAAAGGCGCGCTGGAACGCCCCCGGCAACCCTGACAAATCGATAGGTGGAGTCGATGCGATCTCCATCACCGCGTGATCGAGTAGCATATTCATAGCAAAGCATCCCTGTTTCCGAACACGACCGCGTCGGATTTTTGAGCGCAAGTGATCAGCCGCTTGCGCGAGTCTGTTGACTTTCAAATTGTGAGGTGGGATGAATGTATTCAGTCACGACAGGGGTCTGGTTGCGAAAGCATCCGGGCCTTTGTTCATTCAGCACTTACCTCTGGCTGATGGTTTTTGGTGGCTAGATCATGCTGCGTCCTCTTGGTCGTTGGAGGGCTGTTTCGGCACAGAGCGTACGGCTTCCAATGTTTCGAAAATCTTTGCCATAATCGGACTACTAGTCCGCCTGCGATGGATAACCATGCTGACGGTCGATGGGTGTCGATTTATGGAATCTGCGAATTGAGCAAGGGACATTCCAGCTTCAGTCTTGAGGCGAAATTTTATCTCTCCAGCACACATTTCACATTGCATGGATTGACGTCCACTTTCCTATACGATGTACCATCACAATGAATCTTTTGCGGTCTCGTTGCAATCCCCAATCAGGCCCAATTAATACCCATATGGGTACTATATTACCTCAAAAATTTTCTTAAGTTAATAATATATTCAATATGTTACGTGATTTCACGTAACGAGATGATCATTGGTCCGAATAGCTCAATTGGGATTTACTGCCTCAGCTAAATCGACAAAGGTGGTGAGAAATTCGGGAGCCGGAAAATGGCCAATTGGTACACTGCAGATACGCATTTCTCGCATGAGAATGTAATCGCTCATTGTGATCGTCCATTCCGGTCGGCAGCCGAAATGGATGCCCTCCTCATCGAAAACATGTGGAAGGTCGTGAAGCCGGATGACGAACTATGGATAATTGGTGATTTTGCCTTTGGTCCAAAAGCGAAAGAGGCACCATATTTGGCGGGTGTTTTCAGCCAGCTGCCCGGAGCGAAAAAGCACCTTGTTGTTGGGAACCATGACCTCAGTCCTACTTTAGAACTGCCGTGGGACAGCATACATTATTTGGTCGAGGTCAAAGATGGGCCTCAAAACCAGGCTCATACACTTTGCCACTATCCAATGATGACTTGGAACCATGCAAGGCGCCAAGCGCTTCATCTTTTTGGTCATGTTCATAACAACTGGAAAGGAGCAAGGAACGCCGTCAATGTTGGCGTCGATGTGTGGGACTTCACGCCGGTTTCATTTCGGCAAATTGCAAAACGGGCGAAGTCGTTGCCTGTTAATAAACACTGGTCTGATGTTGAGCCAAGGTCTTCCCTACTCTAGTTCGGTTCGTCAATCACTACGAAACAGCCTGGTAAGTTTGGAGTAAAAATGTGGCGCAATTCTTGGTATGGAGCGATTTGCATGACGAGTTCTGGGATGGTTTTGAGCTACCCGACCTAGCCTCTCCGATAGACGGAGTGTTGATCGCAGGCGATACCAACACGATGGGACGCCACTTGGATATCCCGGCTCGGGCCGCGCGCAAATACGGGTGCCCGGTTGTTACCATTTGGGGAAATCATGAACCTTATGGGTCAATCTGGTCGGAACTACTGGCCGACGAAGAGCGACAGCTAACTGATCTTTGCGCAGAAGGCCTCGATATTCGGGTCCTACATGGTGCGGTAACGGAAATTGCTGGTGTTCGTATCATCGGAGCTACACTTTGGACTGATCTCCAGCTGTTTCCAGGATCGGACACGCAAACGCAGATTATGCTGTCTGCACACCTTCAGGACTATCGAGAAATACGAACCGCGCCTGATACAAGGTTTACAGTTGAGGACATGCTGGAACGTCATAGAACCGACAAAGTTGCGCTGTTTGAAGCGCTGCACCGGCCTCATTCTGGCCCAACGGTTGTAATGACACATCACTTGCCAGTACGGGAGCTACTCACGCCTTGGCGCACCCACCAAAGCAACCCGGAGCGTTTGCTGAGCAACGGTTTTGCAAGTGATTTGTGGGATGAAGTGCGAAAGCTCAAAGTCCACACCTGGATATGTGGGCACAGCCATGAGCAATTTTGCTGGGTGGGAAAAGGCGATCATGGATCGATGCGCTTTGTTTCCAACCAAAGAGGTTATCCAGGAGAGAGAACAGCATTTGATCCTTCGGGTTTGATGGCAGTTTGACCCATTCGATCGCCAAACGTATCAATTGTACATGCTTTGCAGAGAAGCTTGGTGGTAACCATAGAGCCACAGTCGTGTTGCTGTTTGGACACGACTTGCGGTCAGCCAAGTTCAAAACTGTTGAGGGAATCAACAATCCCGCTTATCCGACGTTCTCCAATTGGTCCATCGGACCCAAATCGTAACCCCCAACAAGGAAAGGGACATACATGCTTATTCGTCATTTCGCCCTTTCGGGGCCGATCAACACCTAAACTGAAATCAGATCAGGTTTGATCCAGTTCGCCGGCTCGTAGCTGGCGCATCTATATACGTTTATTGGGTACTATCTTATGGGCAATTCTGTCTTGGATGGTCGCGCGTCAGCTGTGTCCAGCGACGGCGTCATCACGAAATTCTATACATCTGCGGCCTGGATTGAAGGACGGGCCGAAGCGCAACTCGAAGAAATCTCCGGCTGGACCGGCGTGCAAAAAATCGCGGCCTTTCCCGATTTGCATCCGGGCAAATACGGGCCGGTTGGATGTGCCGTCCTGGCGGACCGGATTTTTCCGCAACTGATCGGTAACGATATCGGTTGTGGCATGTCTCTGTTCCAGCTTGATCTGCCTGTGCGAAAGCTGAAGCTGGAGAAAGCGCTGCGCCGGATGCGTGTTCTTGGAGCACCTGTATCTGAAGATCAGCGCTGGCGACTGGAAGATGCTGGCCTGCCAACCGATCTGTTTGCCACATCGCTCGGTACGGTTGGTGGCGGCAATCATTTCTGCGAAGTGCAAACTTTGGCCGAGGCGGATGACGGCATCCGCCTCGATGCATCACGCCTGTATCTGCTGGTTCATTCCGGATCGCGCGGATTCGGCAATGCGGTTCTTGGTTCGGTACCGGATGGCACCTTCGCGGGCCTTGATCCCGAGAATGACACCGCGTTGGCTTACTTGCGGGATCATGACAGGGCCGTTCGCTGGGCCAGCCTGAACCGCCATATCATCGCTGAACGCGCGGCGGAGGCGCTTCGGGTAGATCTGATGCTGTTGGTTGATGCCCCGCATAATTTACTTGCGCGACATGGCGATGGCTGGCTGCACCGCAAGGGCGCGGCAGTCGCCGAGCAGGGATTTGTTCCGCTTGCCGGATCGCGGGCCAGTGCAAGCTATCTGATGGCTCCGAACGGTTGTGACGACGCACTAAGCAGCCTCGCTCATGGGGCGGGGCGGCGCTATGACCGATCTTCCATGCATGGTCGCGTGCGAGCCAAGAAATCTGACATTGAGGCTATGCAGCGCACCCCCCTTGGCGGGCGTATTCTGTGCGAAGATCGCGACCTTCTGATTGAAGAAGCGCCCTTGGCCTACAAATCGGCCAAGTCCGTCGCCGGAGACCTGGAGCGAACAGGTGCTGCGCATTCTGTGGCTGAGTTCCATCCGCTTCTAACCTTCAAGAAAACGCGTGACGGGAGGCCGTCATGACTGCATCCCGACATATTTCACTCTTGGTCACCAGTGGCAGCGGTCCGGCGGAATGCCAGCAAGCAGTTGCAGGCGTGCTGGAGGCAATGCGCAACGAGGCCGGGCTCATCGCCGTGGACTTCGACACCAATGGGGTGCGTACAAAACATGGCTATAAATCCGCGGTGGTTCTGGTCAGCGGTGAAGACGCGGAGGCCTTCGCCAAGAATTGGCGCGGTACGATCCAGTGGCGGGCGGAAAGCAATCTGCGTCCGACGCATAAACGGGCCAATTGGTTCATTGGGGTGTTCGACTTGCCTGCACCGGTGCAAACACTTGAACGCATTCAAGCGAGCGACGTCACTTTTGCAACCTTCCGGGCGGGCGGACCTGGCGGGCAGCACCAGAACACGACCGATAGCGCAGTGCGGGCGACGCACAGGCAAACGGGGCTTGCAGCGGTGGCGCGCGAAGAACGGTCGCAACACCGCAACAAGGCGCTGGCATTGGAACGTCTTCAGCATCTGATGGCCGCGCAAGCCTCTGCGGAAGAAGCTGCACAAAAGGCAAGCCGCAATGAGCTGCACCATGCGCTCGAACGCGGCAATCCGGTGCGGTGTTTCAAAGGTCACGACTTTCGCGAAGTGAAAGGGGGCTAAGATGGAAGCATTTGATCAATTCCTGACCAGCGCCCTGACCAGCGATTTTTTCGCGGGCGGCTTGGCGCTCGGGGCATTCGGGGTCGCGGCAGCCTTTCTACGCGTCGCATTCATGGCCCTGTACCGCGTGATTGTGCGGCGCGTTTGGGTGAGTCTGACACTCGACAACCGGAGCGCCGCCTATCGCCATTTCTGTATCTGGATGGAGCAGAACAATGTTCTGTCCCATTCGCGGCATGTACGTATGACGGATGGAAAATGGGCTCGGGGAACAAAGGGCTATGCACCAGCTCCGGGACGGCATTGGTTTTTCTGGCGCGGAAAACTTTGCCGTCTGGAGCGCGACATCAATGAAAAGTCAAAAGTGGGTGCATCGCACAATCAGCGGCCGATGGAGGTGCTGAATGTCACTGTCCTGTTCGGGAAAGTCGAGACAATTCTGGGCTGGATTGCGGAGGGGCGTGCGCTGTCTCAGACCAGGGATCGCATCGGCCCGGGCCTCCATATTCTGAAAGGGGACTGGTGGGATCATGTCGGCGATGTCCCGCGCCGTTCCATCAATACGGTACTGGTGGATGACGATCGTATCGAGAAAGTGCTGGAGGACATGCGCTGGTTCTATGGAGCCAGCGACTGGTACGCGGAACGTGGTGTTCCCTGGCGGCGGGGGTATCTGTTTTACGGTCCTCCAGGCACGGGCAAGTCAAGCCTCATTCGTGCACTGGCGTCAGACCTGTCATTGGATATTGCGTCGTTGGATATCGGGCGCATCACGCTGACGGATGATGATCTGCGTGAAGCGATGATGTGTGCCCCCAAGGGGTCCCTGATCGCAATCGAGGATGTGGACGCCGTGTTTACACAGCGCGAAGGTGGCGAGAAACGCTCGGGCGTCAGCTTCTCGGGCTTGCTCAATTCCATCGATGGCGTCGCAGCTCAGGAAGGGCGTGCGCTGGTTATGACAACGAACCACAAGGAAAGATTGGACCCAGCCCTGATCCGACCCGGTCGTGCGGATGTGCACACCGAACTTGGATTGGTAAGCGCAGCAACGGCCCGCCAACTGTTTGAGCGCTTTTTCCCAGGTGAACGCGACTTAGCCGAGGCATTCGAGGCGCGGTTAGGAGATCAACAACTCAGCCCTGCCCAGATACAGGGTTGGCTTTTGGCCAACAGCGCTGACCCAGAGACCGCTGCGCAGGCGTCGGGGCTTGAATTCCTTCTGCAAGATATCGCCGCTGAATGATGCACATCCACCTAATCAAATTGCCCTCAGTCCAAACCAAATTTCCCCTGATAGTTTCGCAACCTATCTGCGTCGTTCAGGGTTTCTTTCATGTGGACTTCTATTACAAACCAGAGGCGGTAGAAGCCTCGACGGACGCTGTGGCTGAATTCTTTGGCAGATAAACTGATTAGGCAGAGGTCATTTCGTGATCTCTGCCATTTTGGTTGATCAACTGCGGGATTGCTTGATCGCCCCGCATGAGCTTTGTCGTCACCCGATGTGCATGTCGAAAAATTCTATCATCGTTTCGGGATGTTCCCCGAAGAAGTTGTAGCCAATGAAGCGCCGCGTATCGGCTGCGAGCGAGGACCGCACTTTTGTGAGAAAACAACGCAAGACTCGAGTCAGCGGACGTAGAGCCTGATGTTAAACATCGAGTTCACGGCTTTCTGCCGCAAAACCGGTGCGCATTTTCGACAGTTTCAGGAAAACGAATGTTTCTTCCGGTGATGTCTTGAAGGACGATGCTCGCAGTATCATTATTAGACTAAGCGTCCTTAAACCAAGTCTTGTTCATTGTTTTCACTCCCTGATTGGCTGCGTTCCAAGCCAAAGCAGCTCACCGAAGAAAATCAAAAGCCCGCAAGCGAACTTGATGCCGAACCGGTTGCGAAGGTCGGCACAAATATCGACAGGCCGGTCATCAATCTTTATCGACCCCATATCACCTCCGGGGATTGTCTGATTGTCACCGGGTATCAGGATTTCTTGTCTTCGCTGTCGATTTTGATGAAGGAATTGCCCGAGCTGAGGGATCCCGAAAACGACAGCGATATCCGGATCCGGATATCGTTCGGGATCGACACTGCGAATACCAAAAGGCTGACCAATCCCAAACCAGTCACCGAAGAAATGAAACTCTACTGGCTGGAGCGCTCCGGGCTTCAAGTAGAAGAGGATCACGATCTTATCGCGGTGCTGGCAAAACACGCCATCAAAACCGGGATAATTGATCTGCGTGTCTTCGATCCGGAGCTCGCCAAACGCAAGTTGGGGATATCTGGGGATCGGCGGCTACACTCAAAAATCGTCAGCTCACCAAAAGGTGCCGTCGCCGGGTCCGCAAATTTTTCCTACTCAGGGCTCTACAGAAACATCGAGTATGCCGATGACCTGGATGCGGGCACTCATGAACTTCAGGTCGAACGCACAGAAGCCGCTGAGCAGGCTTGGGATGTGTCTGTCGATTGGAATACCGAAGCGCTGGAGATACTCGAAAAGCTTATCAAACCGGTGACCGCTGAAGACGCGATGGCGCGAACTATCTCGGAGCAAAAGGGGTTTAAACCCTGGCTGACTGGCGCCCGAAAAGAGATCACGAGCCATACGCTGTTTGGGTATCAACAGGAGTTGACCTATGAGGCGTGTTCCATCGTCTATGACCATGGGATCGCCTTCGTAGAAGCGCCAACCGGTTCGGGAAAGACAGAGATCGGCTGTCACCTGGCCGAAGCATTGTCAGAAACATTCTCAGAAGTCGTGCCTCGCTCTCCCGTCCATGGCGTTGCGCGAAAAAATGCAGCTGTAATTGCCCCGCCCAAAGTTATTCCCAGTTGGCGCAAGTACTCGACAAACTCGCTCCAACCTGTCGCAAACAGCAAACTTGCCAAACAACACCTCCGCGGCGCTGGCGATGAAGAAAGATCTGGGCTCAGGCTCGATCAGTTTGGCATTCTGATAATCGATGAAAGCCACACGGTTACACCAGGCTTTGAACAAGCATCTCAAATGGCTTCAGCCATCGAACTTGCCCCACCAAGCTGGAACGTCTGTCTGTCGGCAACGCTGCTCGGGAACCGGGATGTCGACTGGTTGACCCATATGCAGGAGAAGCGGGCGTCCATTTTCATGACCCCAACCTTCATTCAGGCCATGGGTGAGTTGTTCGAGCGCGAAACCCACGTGCCCAAAGATATCTTCAACCAGGATACACAACTGGCCGTTCTGTCAGAGCCTGAAACGACGCTCACAC
>NZ_SMMF01000958.1:91894-173871 GCF_009711355.1 Roseibium sp. RKSG952
ACTTGTTTCGCCGTTTTTGACACGCAGACAAAGGCAATGCATTGGCGAGGACGAAGATCCGACCAAGCACAGTTACCCAAGACTGGAAAACCACGGGCGCTCGAAGAAACTTAAGGTGACAAAGCCTCAGCAAACGCGTCTGGATGAGATTGTAGCACTCTGTAAAGAACTTGCGCCTGGCGGTAGGGTGACCGCTGTCGAGAAAAGCCGCTTCGGACACGTCAGCACACAACAAAGCACGCAAGACCAACTCTACATTCGCAACCTTTTGAACATTCTGCGTGTGAGCGCCGCCCAAGCCCATTGGGAGATGTCTCATGGAGCTATTGGAAAATCGCTTCGCGACTTCGAACGTGGTGGGAAATCGAAGAAAAAGGTATCCCACCGCGACCAGTCAGACATGTTCGCGGCATTGGGAATAGAAGCGCCTGAACCCACAAAGAAATGCGACACTCTAAACCAAAAACTGGGTCTCAGAGTTCTCAAGGAGCTTGATGAAAAGCGGTATGAGGCGTGCCTGAGAATACAAAATGAAAAAGACAGGGTTGTCTTTCTTGCAGAACGGACGGACACGCTCGAGATATTTGCAGAAGCACTGTCGCGCAGAGGCCACCACACCAACTATGTCGTGGGAAACCAAACCAAGGGTGAAGATCGTGCCGTGAAGGCAATCTTTGGAGATGGCCCCGACAGCTTCATGCGTATCAAACAGGGAAAGTCCGTGGAGTCTTACTTCCGGCCTGGAGGAAAGAATGAACCAAAAGGGTCTGCATCGGTTTTTCTGACTTACAAGATGGCTGAAGGTATCAACCTTCAGTCGTCAGACACGCTGGTGTTGCTTGGCCTGACCTCGAACCTGAAAGAGCTCATCCAAGGTCTGGGTAGAATCGACAGGATCGATAGTGAGTTCGGGGTCGTCAATTACCACCTTATTGATGTGCCAGTAGGTCAGTTTGCATCTGACGAAAAAATCGCCCAGCGTATAGAGAACTATAAAACTTTGGCTGGGGAAGCGTTAATCGACGCCGTCTTAGAAGAAAGCACCGAAGACGCAGAACTGATCCTCGAGAGTGTTGTTGAATATCTGCGATCCCCTCGGCGTCTTCGCGACAGTAACTTTCACGACGTGCTGGAACGCACCAAGAAAACCATCCCCGACGTCCGCTACAAACTCATCGACAAAGCCAAAATCCAGGGCACCTGGGGTGCGGAGTTGGCGCTATTATCGGCTCGTGAGAAGTTCACGGCACTGCACCTAAAGGGGCTAAACAAGAGCAACAGCTTCTTTCCGCCTCGCCTGCTGCTTCTCAAGGATTCTGCGCCAGGCCTGATATTGGAACGCAACCAGCTGGCCTGCGCCCAATCTCTGGAGACTGCGTACGAACGGACCAGAAGCCTTGGCATGGAACATGCCCACATATCACTGGAAGATCTCTCTGAAGCGCTAGAGACGATTTCGGAGCAGATTGGCAAGCTGACCGAGTGGGATTTGCGCCCGGCGCGCGTTGAGAGCCTCATGAAAGCCTGCGCCGAGTTCATGGGACGCAAGGGCGGTGTCGAACTCAATGATCAAGAATGGTTTGGCCATCTTTCACTACGGGCCGTGGAAATGGTGTGCGAGGCGTGGAGCCGAGAGCTTGATCCCTTCTGGGAACAAGCAAAGCACGAAGTGCGTGACAGCTTCGCCTATGAGGATCTTCCCAAGGGCTACATCGCGCTTCAGGTTATCCTGGAAAAGCTCGAAAGCGATCATCAGGCGTCCGCTGAGATTCATGAAAAGATGGTCCGGGTCATCGAGGAAGCTGAACAGGTTTCACGCGACCACGAACCCGCAATTGGACAGCGCATTTCAGTGGTGCTCTTTTCGGATGGTGCAGGCGAGCACTAAGCAGCCTCAGATAGCAGTGAAGCCAGATCCCGCTTTCCAAGCTCATGGATGATGCCATCATCGCGCTTTGAGTTTGGATTCTGCGTGCTTCCAGCAATTCGTTGAGTTGCATCCCGTCTTCCAGCGTGGCGCTTGGTTCAAGTTCACTTAGAGCTTCATCGATGGTTGTCGTCCTACGCCTATCCGAGCTCATGTTCCTGAAGCGCCCCTCGAACCAGGGACTTCAGAGCTTCGACATGCGCATGCGACGAGCCAGTGACGTCCAGCGTAGCTACCTGGAGGCATTCTTCCGCGCCTTCGCTTGCAATGGCGTATCGAGTGCGGATCGGATCGGGTGGCAAATCACCGTGGTGTGGATAGAGCAACATGACGTTCGGGCACCGATAGAGTTGGCTGTAGGCCATCAATTGATACACATCGGACTGACTTACACCCTGTTTCGGATCGTCAATGCGCGGCGCCATCCTTTTCCATTTCGTGTCGATGACGAGCGCGGTCCGATCGCCCTGCCGGATGATGAGGTCGGGCTTGGTCCGAAACCGACCTGTACCGCCTTCGAATAGGCAATCTCGATGACCGCCTTGCGCTGCGACACGGTATCCGCTGCCTGCGAGGGCGCGGGTGACCAGTCTGGCAACGTATTGTTCGAACAAGGCATTCATCTCGAACAGGAGCGCATGACCATTAATAGCGCCAGCAGTGGTTTGCTGATGCCGGTCTGTGAGTATTAGTCGGGCGAACGAAAGAAGCTCACTCCACCGCTGATTAGTCCTATCCAGAGTGATCTGGTCCCATCGCAACGCAGGGACGGAAACCTCGCTCACACCGGCATAGGTAAAGCCAAGCTCGCGCAGGATACGCTGGTTGTCGGGCGCCTGTGCCACGTGCTGCAAGCGCGTCACGGCGGCGCGCATCACCTGGTTGAGCGGTATATCAGAAGACAGTTCATCGTATCGGCAGGCCAGCCTCTGCGGCGCGACCGCATGGCGAGAGAACTGGCGGGTGACATCGAGCCTGCCGCGGAGGGCAGGTAGGTCGTCCGCATGATCCAAATAACGGCGCGGCAATCCCATTCGCACCGCTTCCATCAGGCGGGCGCAAAAAAGCCGGATCAACAATTCCAGTATGGTGTCCTTCTGCCATCCGAGCTGGGCCAGCGATCCTGCGTCGATGCGCAGATCGTGGACAACCGCCAGCATGTGGATCAGGCGGCGACGCAGAGCATCATCGGAAGCCTCGCGCTCACCCAGGCCTTCGATCTTCGGAAGGATCTCCAATTGACAGCCTTGCGCGACGATTACGCCGACCACGCCGCGGACCCGCAGGCCTTTGCGGCCGTGTTCGAGTACACCTTCTCCACGGCGTCCCGCGAAGGTCGAGCGTGCCGCAACAGCGGCAATCCGATCAGCTTCCGCCTGCGGGATGGTCGCGTCGTCGTCCCCATAGCCGATGCGCTGCCATTCGCGGAGAGTGCGGCGGATCATGAACCAAGCAACCTCGCGTACTCGAAGCCGTCTTCAGCACTCCGCACATCCCATCTGAAACGCGGCATCGCGTCGCCATTGTCGAGGCCTGGAGGCGCTTTCAGAACAGTCCTGTTGAGGAAGCCACCCTTTATCGGCCCGTCATGAGTTTCCAGATCGCCCAGGACTGCAGCGATTTTGCCCCAGTCTTCGAAGAAGTATTCAGCCAGCAGCGGGATAACCTTGTGCTGCATCACTTCGTCCACGTCGGCTCGGGTGTCGCAGCCGGTAAAGTATGCTTGGCCGATCTGGTGGTCACGATCGTACAGATACTCAATGCGTTCATTAATGATTGCCAGAAGGCTAGGTAGGTCGATCCCGGTGCGGGCTGCGGCCTCCTTTAGAACTGTCGCATTTGGCATCATCTCGCGGAATGTGAACCGACGCCGAAGCGCAGTATCGAGCAGGGCGATCGAGCGGTCAGCCGTGTTCATGGTGCCAACGATGTGCAGATTCGATGGAACACCAAACTCGTCCCCGGAATAGGGAAGGCGCACCTTCAGCTGGTTCGGCTGACCGAGCCTCTTGTCCGATTCCAAAAGCGTAATCAGCTCGCCGAAAACCTTGGAAATATTGGCGCGGTTGATCTCGTCGATGATCAGGACGAAGGGTTCGGGATCAGTTGGCCCCTCGTGTTGCTGGCTGTTCATGTAGCGTTCAAGGGCCGGCACGTTCAGTTCAGCATCATAAAGCAAGTAAATTGATTTCATCGAGAAACGCCGGGAGTAGATTTCGCCGACAGGCACGCCTTCGCGGTCGATCCAGAGCCAACGGACTGCACGACGATGGGCGTATCCGCCACCGGGACGGGGGGCGAATTCGTAGCCGCCGGTAAACTCCCCGATGGCCCGGAACAGGCCGTTACCTTTCGACACGATGACGATGTCACCTTCTCGAACCCAGTTCCGAAAGATGAAGGGCATCTGCACCACGCCGGATCGGGCATCCACGTTGCCGTCTTGGTCACCCTGGGCCTTACAGGCCTCTATGATCTCGTCTCGGCTTTCGAATTTGTCGTCCGACCAGTCGATATCCCCGAAACCAAGGAGGGTGTAGCCGCCCTTGATCGCCTCTTCGAAGAGATGCGCGTCTTCCGGGTTATTCGCCTCACCGATCGACATCTTGAAGACTTGCCGGCCTTCAACCCGTATCAGATCTTCGCCAGATGAATGCCCATGACTGGTTTCCGCACGTTTAGCGATGCGGCGAAAAATGCCCGGCACGGTTTCCAACCGGAAGCCGGCTGTGGATGTGTCCTCGCCATCATCCGCACCGGTCATCGGCTGCCGCCCCTCGACGAACTCTTCATAAGCCATCGACTGGTGAAACGTGACGAAGTCGATCCGTCCCGCGGCGAGCAATCCTTGGTAGACGGCCATCAGATCGTCGCGATCTTCTGGCACCGGCTCCCCACACAACCTGACTGCCTCAGCAGCTGTGCTGAAAGTCTTCCCTGTGCCTGGCGGACCATAGAGAATAAGATTGGTAGCTGTGGGACGCTTATCCTGTTGGGCAATGGCCACAGTATTCTCTACCTGATTGGTCGGTTGTTGAACGCTGCCATTGGCAGGTACATCAATTTTCTTCGCTATGTCGGGATCAAGTTGGTATCGAACGAGCCTTTCTCCACCGTAGGTCAAATAGTTGATCGTGCCGCCGGCGATGGCTTTGACTCTCGAAGCAAGTCCTTCCACGAGCATTGCCCGCGCGACGTCGACTATATCTTCAGTTTCGATCGCGTCTTCCGCTTTGTTGCCCGCACCCTTGGGCTTGATCCGATAGGCTGAAACTCCGTTGGACCGATTGAAATTCTTCACTGGTTGGAATGGATTCCCAGCGGCGTCAAATAACGTGAATGGTCGCTCGTTTTGTGATGCCGCCGACTCGTCCAGCCCAAAGCGAAACACCGTGGCTGGGCTCTGATCAGCCCCAATCCGCTCCGGAGCGCTGATCTGTGCGAGGTCCTGGAAAATCTTCCCCGCCATAGCTTGGCATATGTTTGGCCATGCCTGGTTCAGGTCGAGTGCAGTATTCACGTCACGAACGAGCACGTCGACATGGGATGTACCTTCTTCACGGGCCGGCTCGATATACTCTTGCAGCACGTGTTGGCGAATTCGATCTGCATCCTTCGCTGCGCCGGGCGTTTCGCCTGCAATGAACCGTCCGTATTGCGACAACCAGCTGCTCCAATTAGATAGGCGGTTTTGCGGCTTTTCGGAGACCGGCATCAGGATTCGATAGTCTTCACCTCCGGAACGAGCGTCGTCGCGCATCGCTTTGAGACGTTCCCTGAGCTTCGCGAATTGATCGGCCTTCCAAGCTTCCTCAAGGTTGTCATAAGTCATGCCAAGCGCGCCGAGATTGCGCTCTATTGTACGGACAGCATGGGTTCTTGTATTTCGTCCTGCCTCGGTCTGCGCGCCGGATTGTTTTAACCAGGCCTTGAATTCATTGTCGTTCAACGGCTTCTCCCAAACTCAGCTCTACGAATATTGTTGCTCTTTTCTGACCGAGTGTCTTTACGTGAGGGCTTTCTGCGGCACCCGAGAAAGCGAAAGTGTTCCTTCGCTCATCCAGTTGATCGCTATTCCTTTGAGCTGTTTATCCGGCCACTCCTTGCGGATCAGCTCTGCATATGCTGCAAGCTGAGGTAGATAGGTTGCGAAACGTGCCTCAGGATCCAAGCAGGTCCCGGATTTGTGGTCGACGATTAGCAGCCTGTTTTGGCCTTCGGCCAGCAAATCGATGATCGCATTGGTCTCAGAGCCATCTGCAGCCACTTTCTGAATAGGAAGTTCAAAATATAAACGATCAAATCCCTGATCGGAGAGCCAAGAAGTTAGAGCCCTAGCCTGCGTTTCAATCTCCTCAAGAGTGTCTTTCGACAGGCCGGTAGCGGCTTCCAGCTGATCTGCCTTATCTGGGTGTTGGGCGAGGACGCGCAACGCAAGATGCCATGCAGTTCCTCGGGCCGCAGGATCAGCCAGTGCGCGGTCTGAGATAGGTGATCCAAGATTGTACGTTGCCAGATGGCTTGCTGGTTCGTCGATCTGGTTACCAAAAGTCGATGGGCTCCGCCGCCACGCTGTCTTACCAGTCAGACTCAACATCCGTCGCTCGCCGAAGAGAGCATACCCAACGTTTTCAACGATTCTTGTCGAGTCGGGGCTTTCGACATTGCCGTCGAAGATTCGAGCCTCAAACGCGCGTCCGCAGAGAGAGATTTCGCCGTCGATGACTGTAAGACCGGCCTGATCCCGTAGAATATCTATCATCCGCTCGGGTTGCGTGCGTGCTGTCTTCCGTTCCTTTGGGAGAACCAAGATCAGTCTATCCCGAGCTCGCGTCAGCGCGACGTAGAGCTTGCGGGCGGCATCTTTCATATCTTCGGGATGCCGCGCCTCAGCAAAGGCTTGCTGGCTCTCCGGGGTTGCGAAGTCTGGGAGGAAGCCTAGTCCAGCGTTGTCCAGCACACTCGCAAGATGATCAAAGCTTTCGAACTCTGCACGCAACGTCCCAGGTCGCTCAGCAATGCTTTGATCGAGGCCGGCCACGAGTGTTATCGGCCATTCCCGACCCTTTGCTGAATGCCATGTACAAATTTCAACGCCACTGCCTGACCAAGCGTCGCGGTCCGGGTGGCGATCCCAGTCTCTATCCGTCTGCCCTGAAATCCAACCCAGAAAAATCTGCATGTTGTTGCCATGGAAGCCTGCTGCGGCGCGCAGCCCGGGCAACATCCTGTCAAACTCCTTCGCTTCACCATCTAGGCGGGCCAAATCCGCCAGGGCCTGTGTTGCATCGGAAATGCCTGCAGCCCAGTCTCGTAACCCGGTGGACTGCAACACCAAGGCGACCGCATCAGCGATAGGAAGCGCTTCGATTGCTTGGTTCAACCCTCGTAGGGTTTCCAATGACTGATGTGTGTCCAGTATTCCATCCACGGCGTTGCGAAGAGCATCCTCCGCCGCCATTCGAGGTGGCCCGAGCGTCAGCCACGTGAGTGCCGCGTATTTATCTCCGGGGTCAGACGCGTAGGCCAACGCCGCGCGCGTTGCACGCATAGCGGGTGCGCCCAGCCAGCCCGCCTGCTGAATGCGGACAGGAATGCCATGTGCCTCAAGTGCTGCGGCGACGCTGCTGGCATGACCATGCGTGTAACAGAGGACGGCGATGTCTTCTGGGCGAACAGCCCGAAGCTCTTCTCGCGCTTTGTCGAACACTTGTGTTCCATCAGCCAGAAGATCAGCGACGCGGTTGGCGATGCTGGGAGCCGCATTTACGAAGTCACTTCGCGGCAAATTCAGAACTTCGAATGCCGTCTCACCGGTTTCAGCCCTCACTGGCGAAAGCACATCGTAGTTATCTGGGAAGAGTGTTGGCCCCAGCGTGTTCACCAGTTCCATGATCCGCGGATCGGATCGCCAGTTGCGGTTAAGCGGTGCAATAACATCCGGATTGGCCGATTGAAGTGCTGCTGACAGCCGGGCGTCTGCGCCCTGAAATCCCATGATCGACTGTTTGGTGTCTCCAACGATGAGTGCATGCTTGGCGCTACAAGCCAGCCGCCAAAGCAGGGCGAACTGAACCGGGTTTGTGTCTTGAAACTCATCGATCACCACACAATCGATCTCGCCAAGAACCGATTGCAGGATTGCGGGGTCTTTCCGCAGCAAGGTTTCGGTTTCGACGATCATGTCGGCATAGTCGATGAGCCCTGCTTCCCGTTTCGCAGCCTGATAGGCGGCGAGAACCTCCTGTGCACCGGTCACAATTGCAGTGAGATGGGCGCGAGCATCCGCCAGCGGCCCCGGATGGCGTGGCAAGAAATCTGCAGCGGCGACCACGGCAGCTGCACGTTCATCGTAGCCATCAGGGGTTTGTGAGCCCCGCTTCGACTGACGAAGATTTCTCAGTTTTTGCCATAGCTTCCAGTCGCCCTCCAAAACACCAGGCCCCAAAGCGCGGCGCAGGTCTTTGTGGTTGCCGGAAAAGTCCTTCACGGCAGACGCATTGCCTTGGAATTGATTTGCAAGATTGTGCGGAAATGCACCCAGAAGAGACTGCACAGCCCGTCTCAATGCATCTGTCAAAGCTGTACCATCAGCTTCGCATTCGCCATAGCCATCGGTCAATTCCGCCAGTGCAGAGTTCAGAATATCCGGAGAACCACCTCTCTCGCCCAAGCCTCGGATCAGGTCGACGGTTTGCAGGAGTTTCGCGCGGAATTTCTCCTCGGCACTCATGCCTGTCTGCGGATCCCAAGCATAGCCAAATCGAGCCAAGTCAGCCATCAACGGCTTCAACGCCTCACAACGCCCCATCTCCAAGCGGATAAGAAGATCGCGCTCGGGCTCTGTCAGAAGACGGCTCTCGGGGGAGCGCCCGCCGACGAAGGCATGTTCTGTCAGAAGCCGCTGTCCTAAAGCGTGGATAGTACCGATGTATGCTCGGTCAATTTCAAGCGCATCCCCGATGCGCCCCCGCGCCATCAATGCGCCGCGGATACGATCGCGCATCTCCGAAGCAGCAGCTTCTGTGAAGGTCACTGCCAAAATCCTGCTGGCAGCAATTTCGCCACCCACCACCCAATCGGCAAGCGTTTCTTTGATGCGATGGGTTTTCCCGGCCCCTGCTCCGGCAGGTACAAGCGTGAGATGTGTCATGCCTGGTCCTCCTCGGGCAAAGTGAAGGCCGCAACCAGCGGGTTGCCTTCGAGTGCGTAAGCTTTGATACCGCGCTCTTTCTCGAACCGCTTGGCATCTCCCTCTCGGTTTAATCGCACTGTACCAGCACCAACCTCTGCGACGGCATCCGCAAGATGCGACATTGCATTCTCAGAGACATCTCGGGAGGCAGCTTCGATACGGGCAAGGCCCGCTCCAAGGTCATCGGACAAAACCGTCGCGTCGCGTGTTGTGTGATAGGCGGTGACGATTTGCGCTCCATCGTCGACCAGTCGCGTCAGCGCGGTCTCTTCGTTGGGACGCTGCAGCATAGCGCGATAGAGTGCGACTTGTAGGTCCCAGCCCTTTGACATGCGGTCGCGGCGATTGCCGGCTCCTGATCTCTTGTGATCAACAACGAGAATCCGCCCGTCCGGCAACTGTAGCAGGCAGTCGGCCTTGCCATGCAAGAGCAGTCCACCGTGATCCCCGGCAAGATTGATCTCGTTGTGCAAAATGGTCGCGCCAGTTTCGTTCAAGAATCCGGCCCAAGTTCTTGCGACGTCAAGTGCCTCGCCCAAGAGGGATTGACGTTCTGTAGCCCAAGATGCGCCGCTGAGCCATCTTGCGTGTTTCTTGATCGCTGCATCCAGAATATCGGGCAGTGTTGCTTCCAAAGCGTCAATCGCCGAGACTGGCGCGTTTTCGGGGAAGGCGTCTTCGAGGACCTGATGTATAATTGTCCCGAGGGTCATGACATCGAGGGTTTCTGGTGCCCAGGTGCGGTCTTTCGCATCGAGTTCGTCGAGCAACCAGGCCAAGGGGCTCACAAGCAGGGATTCAAGACGCGAGGGCGATTGCGGCAGAATCCGCCCCGCATCATCATGCCGGATGCGGAGAAGATCGATGCCCGGTTTGTCTGGTGTCCCAAGACCACGGTTGAGCCGCAGAATACCATCTTCCGGGAGTTCAGCCCTGAACCCGTGCGAAAGGTGGGGCGTTACATGCCATGCCACGGGCCATTGATCACGCGGTAGAGCTCGAACGTCCTGCACAAGGTCTGTTGGTTTCTCAAACCCGAGCATATGGCTGATCAAGGCCAAGCCGGTGGAAGGCGACAAAGGTTCTCCGAGCAGATTTTTCGCCGGTGCGAGGAGTGTCAAACCTTCTGTCCCTGCGCAAAGTTGACGGCGGAAGAGTTCCAGTCCACGCGCGAGCTTCTTCCGGCGGCCATTAAGTTGCAGTCCGGTATTCTGGCGGATCAGAGCAACTTCAGCCTCGGTGAAGAAAGGATCCGACCCAGGGCTGCGTGGCCAGCGGTTGCCGTTCATCCCCAGCACAAGTAGCTGGCGAACGGGCCGCCACGGAAGTGTATTCTCTGTGAAGAGCGATACCCCTTCCACAAACCGTTGATGTCCAGTGGCGTCAACCTGGTGTGGAACCGCCAGCTTGTGAAGCAGTGCCCAGTCGAGCGTTTCGCGGGTTACTGCGCGCAAGGGCGCGATGCGCGGTTGCAAGTCCGTATCTGGTAGAGATTTATCGATCGCGCCCAGACGCGCGAACAATTGCTCCGGGGTATGCGATGGATGCAGCGCGTCCAGCAGCTCCTTCGCTGATCCAGTCAACTGAGAGGCAGTCTTGGACCAGCCGTAATCCATTACTTCACGGGCCATTTGATGACCAACGTCGCGCGCCCATGGCATCAAAGGAGAGATGTAAAGGGATGCCAGCGCCGTGCGCGGTGCAGGCACGGACAACAGGACCAGCAGGAGCGAAAGAAGTTCGCCTGTCAGGTCTCTCCTGGCCGCTTCCTCCGGCGCACCCGCAAGCGGCAGACCGAGTCGTTCGCAGCCTTCCTGCATTGCCAACATGTAGGCGGGGTCATCGGGCACCAAGAACCCTATTTCGCCAGGGCCATCAACGCAGCCGTCATCAAGCATGCGTTGGGCAAGTGCCGCTGCAAATTGTGCTTCGTCTCTCGGATCACGCAGCCCGAAACAGGACACCGTGGAATCACGGTCGACTGGGTTCGTCGCCGTACCCAAGTGTTCTTGGACCATACCGTAGCAACCAACTGCCGACCCATCACCTCGCGGCTGGCGCTGCCTCCAACTTGTCTGATCTGCTTCGGGTGCAGCGCCGTGTTGGCGGGTCAGAGCTTCCACTAGGGCAGCTTCTGCCGCATCAGCGTGTGGACACGGCGACGGATCAAGGATCGGCAGTGGCTCGAGTGCATCTTTCGCTTCAGAACAGATCACGCGCGCCCATGCCGCCAATGGCTCAGGCAAACTGCCCAAGTCCTTCCAAAGTTCTTTCAAGGCAGCGAGGTGTGTTTTCGCACGACATTCCGGCAATGCCGAAACATCGAGTTCAGTAGGACTGAGGCTCTGCGTAGATCGAACCACAGCTGTGAGAGCTGCTTCGATGGCGCGCGTTGTCTCTGCTGGAGCGGCCTCAAAGCTGGCGCTCCAAGGTGCGTTCCGTCCTTCGAGGGTGGCAATCAAGTCCAAATCACAGGGTTTAGGAGCGAGATAGGTTTCGCGTAACAGGTCATCCGTCACATAGCGCACGGCTCCGGTAATTGGGTTGGCGGTCAACAACGGATCAATACGCATCAGTGGTACTCTTTTGGAAATTATGTTGGAGAAAATGCTTTTTAACTATCTTAACTACTCTACCCTTAAGTTGAAAAGACTCAATCCAGTGCTCCCTTAAAATGAAAAGTTCACGTCGGCAGGGCTATGAGAGTCAGCGTCGGCTTGGGTTCACCGTATGGGATCAAGCTCAGCTCTCAAGGTTCGGGGTCCTATTTAGGTTCCTTCAAGCAGCCAAAACTAACCTCTCCCCTCGGAGATCGTCTGGATCAATGCTATTGTCCTCATCACTGCCTTTGCTGTTGAAGCAGTATAGATTTGTGATCCTTGTACCATCCCAGTTGTATCGGAAATGCTCACACTGAACCGCTTGGCCCAGAACGTCACCCGTCAAAATAGCTACTTTCGTACCTGTTGGACGTTCGGGGCAGTTGAATAGAACACCATCAAATCTATCTTCGCTCCTGCGCTCCAAAATGGATCTCCCGAATGCTCTTCGGGTCTCGAATGACATATCTGACTTAATACCGCGAGCATCCAAAAAATCGCCTTCCACGGGTCTACTTACCATTCGCATATCCACCCCAATTGGAGGCTCGGAAGTGCGACTCAGAAATAGCTCGCGCTTTGCCACAGACACAGCAAGTGCCGTTTGCTTGTCTGCCGAAAGCTCAAGGCATTTCGTAAATTGGTCAAAAAACCAACTTCCCTCAGGATTAGAATAAGTGAACGGAGCATGGTTCCAATTCTGTAGCTTTGGCGATCGTTCATATTGTGCATCAGGCGTTGCCCCAATGGCCCGATGCTTCTCTCGAAGGCGCGGATTGTATAACTCAGCAATTTCCGCCACTTCTTCGTGCCGACCGGAGGAGATTCTGGTGTACAGCGCAACTGGAGGAAACCGGGAAGGGATCAAAACGAAGTAGTTTCCGTTTTGCCTCGTGATTGGTAGTTTATCCGCCTCGTTGAGCATCTAGGTATTCTCTCACTTTGTAGATATCGACGACGCTACCGCCCATCATGTGTTCTAGGGCACTTATGTCGCCGAAATACTTGTTTGGGCGTTTTATCCAACTGTCCGCCGACAAGGGATCGGGGAGCAGGATTTGCAGGCACTTATATATTCCAAGTAGGTGCGAAATTCGTTCAATTGTGTCATTCGGTAGATTTCCTCCTTCTTTCTTCCACTTGAAGAACGTTGAGCGGCCGGGAGATCCCAGCAGCCTAATTTGCTCCTCAGTTGATAGCTTCCAGTCATCCGCGAGGTTCGAAAAGGCTTCCATCATTGCTGGAATCGTTTTTGCTCCCGCGTCGCTTCCGACGGCGGGATTAAGCTGTGGCATACATCTTCCCTCCAATAGTCCAAAAATGGACTTGTGTTCACAAAAGTCTCGATATAGATAAGTCCGTATCGGGACTTGTGAGGAGTATTAGTCCAAGAATCCCGAGATGCAAGTGAAACTTGTCGTTTGACGGCAAAGAACAAAGGACTGCTGCCATGCAGAGTATGATCGACATTGAAGACTGGGTGCGCGCCCAGCCAAACGCGCAAATTCCTGAAGCTGAGAGCTACCGTTTGCGTTTGTGGGACGGAGATGGCTTTGACGAAAAACGCTCGCTGAGCGATGCTAAACCGTCTGGTCGGCAGATTCTGGATGCCTTTGACCAATCGCCGGCCGATGAGTATGTGTTGCTCTACCTCCCTCGTCGCAAAAAGCTGGAGGTGATCGAACTGGATGACATCATCGATCTGCGAGCGCGGGGCCCAGAGCGCTTCTTCGCATTCAAGACCGATCGTCTCTTGAACTTCATCGTGAACGGACACCGGTTCAGCTGGGGGGCGTCAACGATTTCCGTCGCTCTTATTCGGCTCATCGCCCGGATTCCTGACAATGAGACCCTTTTTCTGGAGCGCGCAGACGCACCTGATAAGGAACTCGCTGATGACGATGCTGTCCGTCTGTCAGGCAAAGGTCTCGAACGGCTTGTTTCTCGCCAGCCGTCCTGGAAGCTCAACGTACAGGGTGTGTTGCTGACGCTGACATCTCCTGTCGTTGTGGTCAAAGATGCCTTGGCGCAGGCCGGTTTCGATCCGAGCGCTGGATGGATTGCGATCCTGAAGCGGAAGGGTGAAGCGAAACTCCAGGTAGCGCTGACCGATACGATCGATTTGACCCTACCGGGGATCGAAAAGCTTCGGCTGACTCCGGCTCAGATCAACAATGGCGAGGTGCAAACAGCGCCTCGCCGTGAATTCGGACTGTTGGAAAAAGACGAGGCATATCTGAATGAGCGCAGCTTGCACTGGGAGACCTTTGTCGATCGTGGTCGCCGTTGGCTGCTGCTTAGCAACTTCGTGCTGCCAGAGGGCTATAATCACTCGTTTGTCGACATCGCAATTGATGTGCCGCCAACCTATCCTCGGTCTGAGATAGACATGTTTCATTGCTTTCCCCACCTGACGCTCAGCAATGGCCGTGTCATTGGCGAAACATCGGGGCGGACAGCCATTGCAGGTCAGACCTTCCAGCAGTGGTCCCGTCATCTGAACGGTCAGACGCGTTGGAACCCGGCGACCGACAGTGTGATGACACACATTGCTGTTGTTGAAGCTGCGCTTTTGAAGGAGGTGGGCGAATGACTAGAAGCCTCACCTTAACAGAGCGTCAGCACGAGGAACTACGGGGCATGCTGTTTCCAGGCGATGGCTTGGAATCAGCGGCAATCCTGATCTGCAGGTACACCGGTCCGAAACGTGAAAGACTGATCGTTGCCGATATCTTGAACGTGCCTGATAGGGCGTGCGCTACACGTAAACGAGATTTTGTTAGCTGGCCAGGTTCAAGTATCGAAGAGGCTATCGACAAGGCCGAACAAGATTCCGACGCCATCGTGTTGGCCCACAGCCATCCTGGCGGCGGGCTCAAATTTTCTCGTGTCGATGATGCGAGCGACCGCGTAACTATGCCGGGATTATTCGCGGCAATCGAAGCAGATGGTCCCTATCATGGGTCCGCAATCATGACGCCAGACGGAGCGATGAAAGCCCGCGTGTATGACGAAATTGGCGGGCATCAGGAGATTAACCAAGTCTGGCGCGTTGGGAGGAACATTACGAACCTCACTACGCTCAGTGCATGCCATATCATGCCCTTTGGAAAGCAGATGACCGATTCCTTTGCGCGTCAGACCGCATGCGTGATTGGTGTGTCCGGTACTGGATCTTTGGTCGCCGAACTGTTGGCGCGTAAAGGTGTCGGCCATTTGATTCTGATCGATTTCGACACAATCGAACACAAGAACCTCAACCGTATCGTCAATTCCTCCATCGCGGATGCTGATGAGAACCGATCCAAAATACAGATGATGGTCGAGGCTATTGCGCGATATGCACCCAATACCAGAGTCACCATCATCGATGCGCCAATTGATGAGCGAAAAGCGGTCGTCGCAGCATCATCTGCTGATATTCTGTTCTCTTGTGTGGACAGCATGGTCGGCCGGAGCATCGCTGAACTAATTTCACGGCACTGTCTGATCCCATTGATCGATATGGGTGTCACGATTCCGACACGTAGGGATGCAGATGGACATCCTCACGTTGCAGACGTTTGCGGGCGCATCGATTTCGTGAGCCCCGATGGGCCAAGTCTGACTGATCGAGGAGTGGTGACTGCGGAGGGATTGCGCGCGGAATACTTATTTGCCAACGCGCCTGAAGCAGCCAAACGGGAGATTGAGGCTGGGTACATCTCGGGGATTCACGAAGAGGCGCCCTCCGTCATGGCATTGAACATGCGGGCTGCCTCCGATGCTGTCTTGGAATGGATAGAGCGTCAGTATCTCTATCGGCTCGACGGTAGTACTGGCTTTGCGCGCACGCTCTTCTCTCACGCTGCGGGCGAAGTTGAGTTCTTTTCGGAAGGTGATTTCGTGTGCGATTCAGCACACGGCTTAGCGCAAGGCCTCGTCGAGCCACTACTCGGAATACCGGGCCTGGCGCGGCCCGCCCGAAAGGATGCGGCATGAGTTTTGGTTTTTGGCTCAGATCCCTTTGGCAGCGTCATGGTCCCAAGAGACGACTTATCGTCGTCGAAGGAGATACACCCCCTGCTCCAATCCCATCGCGTCACGTTTATCTCTGTCGCGACGACGGCGATAATTGGTCAGTAGCTATGCGGTGCCCTTGCGGTTGCGGGGATGACCTCGAGCTCATGCTGTTGAAAGAGGTGAAGCCCAACTGGTCGCTGAAGACCAAAGAAAACGAGGCTCCGACCCTTCGGCCATCAGTTTGGCGAAAGTCTGGTTGTGGTTCACATTTTTGGCTCCGTAATGGACATATCCACTGGTGCTGAAGGAACTACCCTTTCCCTTATCCCGCTGATCTTCGATCCGGGCGAGACCTACCGATTTGACCGGAGCCCCGAGATTCTGGAGATCGACGATGCGACCACCACTGTGAAGGTGGGGCGCATACCCGCTTGTGTTGCAGGCCGCTGTTGCCGGTCAAGGCATTGCCCTTGGCTGGGGCAGGAAAACCGAAGGCATGATTGCAGGGGGCAAATTGATCCGACCCTGTCGCGAGAAAGTGGAACGGCCGACCGAGATTTCGGTTTTCCGTGGCAACGTGCGCAACCTGCATTCAAAGACTGATGATCTAGTCGAGTAGTTAACAGAAGAGCTAGAGGCTTAGCGGGCGTTCATTCAAGGTGCAGCATTCGTCTTTAGGCTTGAAGCTGCGGTTCTCTGCAACTCGTGTCAGCGACGGTTCCTGCCCAAAGCGAACACTCACCTCAGCGGCTGAGAATGGCGGCTTTCATGAGCAATTTGATAGTAGCATGCTTGTAAGACGCCCATTATGTGCCCGAAAGCATCCTTGAAATACGCAGCGCATACCGATCAGTCATGCCCGAAATAAAATCCGCCATGCTATGCAGGGCCTGCTCAACATTCGAGATTCCTCTGAGATCGAGTAGCAGCGCCCTCTCTACCTGCTTTGAATGATCATCCAAACTTTTTCGATCCCAATTATTGGTGGCAAGCTGCTCGTAAACGGGCAGGATACCGGACAAGACATTGCCGATAATCCGGTGGCCAGAAACTTCCAATTCAGTCTTTCGCCGGGCAGTGAAGATCCTCTTCTTGGAGAGATCCTTGATTTCCTCAAACTGCTTACTCAGCTTCCCCGCCTCGACCAACGATTGAGAAAAAGTGCCTGCCATAATCGCACTGTAGTTTGCCTTGAAAGCCTCAAGGCAATTTTCGATGCCCTTTCCGATGGCTACTGCGCGTAGATAAGCGATCTGTTCGGCTTCGCTCATATCCGAGGTGTCCCGATTGGGCTTGTCAGCAAGGTCAAAAAGCGCTCGACGCACGACATCAAACTGGAGTTCGCCGGTGGTAAAAGCGTCTTCGAGATCAACGATGTTGTAGCAAATGTCGTCCGCTGCCTCGACCACGAACACCAACGGGTGACGCCGCCACCAAGTATTCGACCCAACTTCAACTTTTGTCAGATTGAGCGCTTGAGCGACTTCTTCAAAAAGAGGCAGCTCAGAGTTGAAAACACCAAATTTTTTTCCGCCGAAGTATCCATCTTCCTTGTAGGCCAAGTCTGAGAGACCCTCCTTGGTCGCTGCGCTGAGGGGATACTTCATGAAGGCACCAAGCACCGCCTTTGATAGTCGCATGCCACCATCGTTGCGATACATTTCCGTTCTGGCGATGATACGGAACCCCTGAGCATTTCCCTCAAATGCGCAGAACTCTTCCTGCAAGATCGGGTCCAGGTCAGCGAACATTCCTTTGGCATTCGTAAACTTTTCCAAGAACCATTCGCCAATTGCGTTCTCGCCAGAGTGCCCGAACGGAGGGTTGCCGATGTCATGCGCAGCGCAAGCAGCTTGAACGATATTGGCCAGACTGTTTTCCTCACCCTTGTCGATGATCTCATGCTCAACTAGCCATTGCCCGATTGCCATCGCCAGTGATCTTCCGACGCTGCCGACTTCAATGGAATGGATCAGACGGTGGTGAACATGGTCATGCTCGTAGAGTGGCTGCACCTGAGTTTTATTCGCCAGACGCCGAAAAGGCTCCGAGAAAACAATTCGGTCGTAGTCCTGTGTAAAAATCGATCTGTTCACTTGTTCCGAGTACTTTGGATCGTGCAGTCGTTCGTTCGACAGCAAGGTGCTCCATTCCATTTCAATAGTCCTTCGCTCAATAAAACAGATCGCAGCTTGATTACCTGAAGTTGTTTTGCTCTTAAAGCAAAGAAGGACCGCTTTCCGCTCTGACGCCCCAAAGCAGTAGACAGCCCATAGTCCCAGTCATTTGTAATTCGTAGGTCCGTGGATCGGGTCCGTGTGGCGCTTGGCCTGGCCACGTTGTTCCAGTTCGATAGACCAGGGCAAACACACCCGCAGCGAATGCCCGGGTTGCAGGATGTCGTATTTGGTCAGCTCGTTTGACTTTGCAAAGTCCGACTTCTGCGCATTGCTTTCGTTGGTGCAGATTGAAGCGGATGTCAGCAATTCGCCTGAGGCGCTGAATCCAGAGTTAAAGACCTTATGTGCCGCGGCAGTTATTGGTAGCAAGGACACCAGCGAACTAAGCTGTGAGCCACCCGCCAAAACCGCCAAATTTGATAAAAGTTGTCGTCCTACCCGACAAAAGTTGCGATTCAAGCCGGACAAGTTGCGATTCTTACCGGACGACACATTCGTGGAAAGTGGCTGGGGTGGTAGGATTCGAACCTACGATACACGGTACCAAAAACCGCTGCCTTACCACTTGGCTACACCCCATCGGTGAGCGGCTATCTACGATTGTTGTCTGAGGGGCGCAAGAGCTTTCCTGTAAAAAAGTGTGGCGATCTGAAATTATTTTTATGACGGTTCAGATTGTCTCGATCAGTATCGCCCCAGAGCGTTTTCCAGCTTCGACCGCCTGATGAGCCAGGGCGCAATCCTCCAAAGAATATACACCCTGAATAGGACAATGCAGTGCATTGGCGACGAGTGCTTTGTTCAGTCTTAGAGCGGCTGCCGCGCGAACTTCAGAAGTCAACAAGTATACCAGTACCATTTCCAGCGTTACTGATTTGAACATCAGGGGATAGAAGGGCAGAGTAGGGGACATTTCCTGAGCTGAGCCAAAGGCATTGATCCGCCCGTTTTCGGCAACGACCGCTGTGTCGATTTCAACATTCTGGCCAAATTCGACATCGACGATTCGATTGACCAGCTGACTGTTATTCGCAGCAATGATTTGCTCGGGTAGGTCCGGCGTATTGTAGTCAAGTACGATATCCGCACCGGCATCTTTGACCCGATCGAAATTGCGCGGACTGGCGGTCGAGATGACTCGTGCGCCGCCCCATTTCGCCAGTTGGACGGCGAGAAAGCCGACGGTGCCTGCGCCGCCGTGGATTAGTAGGGTCTGTCCTTCGATTTCACCTCCTGAAAACACTGTGTGACTGGCAGTCAGCCCCGGGATTCCAAGTATCGCACCTGTTTGTAGCGAGACCGGGTCAGGTAGATCGACCACCTGTTCAGCGGGCAATGTGATTTGTGTGGCTGCGGTTCCGAATGCACGTTGCCACTGACCATTCCAGATCCAGACGCGCTGCCCGATGCGAGAGTTGTCGACGCCGTCACCAACCGCTGAGATTATGCCGGAGCCGTCGCTATGAGGGACAACAACCGGAAAAGGAGGCTTGGTGACGCCCGGTCGCGCACCAGCACGGGCTTTGACATCCGAGGGATTCACACCGGAATATGCAAGATCAACGGTCACTTCACCGGGGGCCGGAGGACGAGCCTCAATCTCCTGAACGTTCAGGACGTCTGCTGCCGGGCCAAATGCGGTGTATGTGACGGCTTTCATGAATTCCTCATCCCTTGTGTCGTGACGTTCACTCTACTGTCAGAACAATTGGATGCTAGTCTTTGCGCTATCAGGGAGGGAAAATTATGAAAACGTTGCGCACACCAGATGAATGTTTTGCAGGTTTGCCGGATTACGATTTTACCCCGAACTACATTCAAATTGATGACACCGAAGGTGGCAGTTTGAGGGTGCACTATCTGGATGAAGGGTCTGATGAGGCTGCCCCTGTTCTGCTCATGCATGGAGAACCCAGCTGGTCCTATCTATATCGCCACATGATTCCTCATATCGTGAGCGATGGCCATCGCGTGATTGCCCCGGATTTGGTTGGTTTCGGTAAGTCGGACAAGCCCACACAGCGCAGCGACTATACCTATGAGCGCCACGTGTTCTGGATGGGCGAGGTGCTGCGCAAACTGGATCTGCAGGGCATAACTCTGGTTTGTCAGGATTGGGGCGGCCTGATCGGGCTGCGCCTGTGGGCTGAGATGCCAGAACGATTTGCGCGTGTGGTTGTTGCGAACACAGCATTACCAACCGGCGATCAGCCTTTGGGAGAGGCTTTTGCCGCATGGCGCCAGTTCAGTCAGGATGTACCGGATTTTCGCGCAGGGCGGATCGTGTTTGGTGGCACAGTATCAAAACTGACGGATGCAGAGGTTGCTGCATATGATGCACCATTTCCTGACGATACCTACAAAGCCGGTGCACGGCAGTTTCCCATGTTGGTTCCTGATCGGCCGGATGATCCTTCGGCCGAACCGAACCGACAGGCCTGGAGCGTCATTCGATCTTTGCAAACGCCGATCCTGACGGCATTTGGAGCAGACGACAAGATAATGGCTGGAATTGACCAGGTGTTTCAAAAACTGTCCCCGGGGGCCGAAGGACAGCCACATGTTGTATTGCCGAACGCCGGACATTTTCTTCAGGAAGATGTCGGTCCGGAGCTGGCTGAACTCACCTGCGATTTTATTCGAAGAACGCGGTGAACGACCCAGCTGCGAGTGCTTTTCAGTTGCATTGATTTGGGTGTAATATTATGTAAATTAACAATAAAATACTCTCCTGCTGTTGTGTTTAATGTTCGGAGCGCCTAGCTGATTAGTAGACGATAACCTGTCATGTAGGAGCGGCAGATGAAAATGAATGCGAAAGTCGCAGAAGCGCTGAATATTCAAATCAACAACGAGCTTCATGCATCTTACACTTACCTCGCAATGGCAGCCTATTTCGAGGCGCAGGACTTGCCCGGTTTCGCCCAATGGTTCAGAGGGCATTCTGCTGAAGAGGGCGAGCACGCAATGCGGATTTTTGACTTCATCGCAAAGCGGGGCGGACGCATCGAACTGGATGGAATTTCCAAGCCACAAACCGACTACGCGTCTCCGGTTGAAGCATTGGAACATGCGCTGGCGAATGAAATAACCGTGACCGGTCAGATCAACGCGCTGTTTGAACTGGCGCATGAGGTCAAGGAATACAGCACTCAGAACATGCTGAACTGGTTCCTTGCCGAGCAAATCGAAGAAGAAGATCTGTTCACGTCAATCCTCGACCGGGTGAAGGCGGCCAATGGTGATCGTTGGAATCTGCTTTTGCTTGATCAGGAATTGGGAAAGCGCGGCAGCGAAGAATAGCGACGGAAATGGCGGCGTCACAAAGGCGCCGCCCTCATTCGCGGATTTCAGCCGCATCAACGCCCCAAAGGTTGGCCTTTAGCGTCCAGCCGCGATAGCCACCCGCAGAAACCCGGCACCAATCGATTGAACAGGTTCCAAGGCGTGCCACAACTCCGGTCTCGAAATGGGCGTTGATCTGGGATTTCGTATCCGGGCTGGCATAGACAGGCAGCATGTCGGATTCGATCAGAACGGTGCGGACGCCGGACAGCAGCGCATAGTGAACCCACCCCCCTGCGCCATCACGGTCCTGAACCTTACGCCAATTCCCATATTCGGCCGTGATCTGTAGAGGCATTCCGCGCCGTTTGAAAACCCAATCGATTCTGTGGGTCAGTGACGGCCCCCGACGCACGTTGCCTTCTGCGGCTTTCATCGAGACGAACCGTGGCAAAGGCAGATTGGTGACAGGACCACGCTTTTCTTCCGCGTTGGCGGCAAATGTGCCGAACGCGACAATAAATGCGGTCAGGGCCGCCAAACCTTGGCGTTTCACCGAAAAAATAGCACTCACTGCTGGCCTGCTCTTATGCCTGTTTATTGTGTTTCGAAAAAAGGTTGCGTCAATGCACGTGGGGTTCTTGTGCCCCGCCTGTTCCTGCGCCACGATGCCATGGCGCGCGACTGTTTGCAAAGCAGTAGGAGGGCTGAGGTGCCAAGAGAACGTCTGAGTGTTGTCGTTACGCGACGGTTGCCGGAAGCGGTGGAAACCCGCCTGAGCGAACTTTTTGATGTTCGGTTGCGGGATAATGACACCCCCATGACCCGAGAAGAGCTCGTCTCTGCCGTGCAGGAAGCGGATGTGCTGGTTCCGACAGTGACCGATACGATCGATGGTGGCTTGCTGGGGCAGGCGGGTGAAAACCTGCGGCTGATCGCCAACTACGGGGCAGGGGTGGACAATATCGATGTCGCAACTGCGCGCCAACGTGGGATTTTGGTTTCGAACACCCCGGGTGTTTTGACCGACGATACTGCTGATATGACAATGGCGTTGATCTTGGCCGTGACGCGCCGCATTCCCGAAGGTCTTGGCGTTATGCAAAAGGGCGACTGGTCAGGATGGGCGCCTACTGCTCTGCTTGGCGGCAGAATTGGCGGTCGTCGTCTGGGGATTTTGGGCATGGGAAGGATCGGGCAGGCTGTGGCTCGCCGTGCCAAGGCTTTTGGCATGCAGGTGCATTACCACAATCGTCGCAGATTGCGCCCCGAGGTTGAGGAAGAGCTGGAAGCGACCTACTGGGACAGTCTTGATCAGATGGTCGCACGAATGGATGTGATCTCAGTCAATTGCCCATCTACGCCATCAACCTTTCATTTGATGAACGCACGCAGGCTCAAGCTGATGAAGCCGTCGGCTGTCATTGTGAATACGTCACGCGGCGAAGTGGTGGATGAAAACGCCCTGACGCGCATGATCCGCGCGGGTGAGATCGCCGGAGCAGGGCTGGACGTCTACGAGCATGGGACCAATGTGAACCCACGTCTGCGCCAGCTGCCAAATGTCGTGCTGCTGCCTCATATGGGTTCGGCCACGTTGGAAGGGCGGATTGAGATGGGTGAGAAGGTCATCATCAACATCAAAACCTTCGAAGATGGCCACCGACCGCCGGATCAGGTTGTGCCTTCGATGATTTAAAATTTTCGCCCGGTCTCGTTCGACGATGAGGCCGGGTTTTTTCATGTGGCGGAAATTTGCCTTCGCACGCGCGCATTGCACCTTATGGTTGTGACGCTTTGCCGAGGCATACACTGTTGAAAGCAAACATTGAATTGGAGGAAATCATGCGTTTCAGTCGACTTTCATTTCTACTCCTCTCAGCGGCGGTAATTTCCGCACCTGCAATCGCTCAGGAAACTGCTGATGCCGTCGCGCCCGAAGGTGCGTCCGAAGGACAAGTTCAGGCCCTGACCGAAGAAGTGATTGCAGCGCTCGAGGCAAAGGCAGCTGGTGAACCAGTTACATCCGAGAACTGGATGGTTGCAGCCGCGAACCCATTGGCTGTCGAAGCCGGGGCAAAGGTATTGCGCGCAGGTGGTACCGCAGCAGATGCAATGATCGCGGTACAGGTCGTGTTGGGGCTGGTTGAGCCACAATCCTCGGGTCTTGGGGGTGGCGCATTTCTGGTCTGGTATGACGCTACGAGTGGCGAGCTGACGACGCTGGATGGACGTGAAACCGCTCCGCTGGCGGCGACACCGACCTTGTTTCAGGACGAAAAAGGTGAGCCGCTGAAATTTTTTGACGCCGTGGTTGGCGGGCTCTCGGTCGGCACGCCCGGCACACCTGCTTTGATGGAAACGGCGCATCGCCAATGGGGGCGCAGCCCGTGGCCTTCGCTGTTCGATGATGGCATTCGGCTAGCGGATGAGGGCTTCCTTGTTTCACCACGTTTGGCAAGTCTGGTCGAGAACGATGCCGAGCGCCTGTCACGTTTTCCGGTGACCGCTGAGTATTTCTTGCCCGGCGGCGAACCCCTCTCGCAGGGGCAGCGCCTGATGAACCCGGCCTACGCCGAGACCCTTCGCATTTTGGCTGCCGAAGGCAGTGCTGGTTTCTATGGTGGAGACATCGCGTCTGACATCGTAAGCACTGTGCGAAACGCACCGGGAAATCCCGGAGTGCTTTCTGGTGTCGATTTGGCGCTTTATCAAGTTATCGAACGCGAGCCCGTTTGCGCCGAATACCGTGAGTTCGATGTCTGTGGCATGGGCCCCCCTTCGTCAGGCGCCCTGACCGTTGGACAGATACTTGGGATGCTCAACAACTATGACTTGTCCGCGATGGGTCCAGACAGTCACGAGGCTTGGCGCCTGATCGGAGATGCCTCTCGTCTCGCCTTTGCCGACCGTGGCCGATACATGGCTGACAGTGATTTTGTTCCCATGCCGACAGAAGGTTTAGTGGATTCGGAGTATCTGGCAGAGCGGGCCGCATTGTTGAAAGACAACGCGGCGTTATCCGAGGTTGCCCCGGGAAACCCTGAATTCGACCATGCGTCGAACTGGGCCGATGATATCTCGTTGGAGCTGCCATCAACCTCGCATATCTCGATCGTGGATGCCTATGGCAACGTCCTTTCAATGACGACGACGATTGAAAACGGATTCGGCTCACGGCTCATGACCAACGGTTTTCTGTTAAACAACGAACTGACCGATTTTTCGTTCAAGACACATAGAGACGGTGTTCCAATTGCGAACCGGTTGGAGCCGGGTAAGCGCCCAAGATCTTCGATGAGCCCGACCATTGTGATGAAGGATGGTGCACCTGTACTGGCCATTGGATCGCCGGGTGGCAGCCGCATAATTGGCTATGTCGCCAAGTCGATCATCGCCTGGGCGGATTGGGATATGAATGTCCAGCAGGCCTTGTCGCACCCACATCTGGTAAATCGTTTCGGAACTTACGATGTCGAAGCGGGAACTGCGGCCGAAGGTTATTCAGATGTGCTGACTGAACTGGGTTTCGAGGTCAACGCACGCGATCTGACCTCGGGCCTTCACGCCATTGAGATCTCAGATGGACTGAAAGGGGCCGCTGACCATAGGCGCGAAGGTATCGCGCTGGGCGAATAAAGCATCCGGATTTGTGGGTATTGCCCCAACCATGCGGGCCTTTTAGTCATGTGCTGAATGGCCCGTAAGTCCGGGTAGGGGAGGATGTCATGGTGCAAGCCACTGCTATGCCACGCAACGAGTCCGGAATTGAAACGGCCGTTGGTATTCTGAAGCAAAGGTTTGGGGATCGCTTGCAAACCGGCGCAGCGATCCGGGAGCAGCATGGCCACACCACAACATGGATCGAAAATCAAAGCCCGGATGCGGTGGTGTTTCCGCACTCGACCGAAGAGGTCTCTGAAATCGTCAAAACCTGTGCCGCGCACAAGGTGCCGGTCATTCCATTCGGGACAGGTACATCGCTGGAGGGGCATGTTAATGCGCCCGCGGGTGGCGTATCGATTGATTTAAGCCAAATGAACAAGGTGCTGGCCGTCAACGCCAGCGATCTTGATTGTGTCGTCCAGCCCGGCGTAACGCGCGAAGATCTGAATACGCATTTGCGTGATCAGGGCTTGTTTTTCCCCATTGATCCCGGAGCGAATGCATCGCTGGGTGGAATGGCTGCGACCCGGGCATCAGGCACCAATGCGGTGCGCTATGGAACGATGAAAGACAACATCCTTAGCCTGGAAGCCGTCATGCCGGATGGGCAGATCATACGGACGGGTCAAAGGGCCAAGAAGTCATCGGCAGGATATGACCTGACCCGGCTTCTGATCGGGGCCGAAGGTACTCTGGGTATCATCACCGAACTCACTTTGCGTCTGCAGGGCATTCCAGAAGCGATCAGTTCGGCCCGTTGTTCATTCCCAACCGTCGATACCGCCTGTCAGGCGGTGATGATGACGATCCAATACGGTATTCCGGTCGCGAGAATTGAACTGCTTGACGAAATGTCAGTCCGTGCAGCGAATGCATATTCTGGTCTGGACCTGCCCGAAACTCCGTTGCTACTGCTCGAGTTTCATGGGTCTGAGACGGGCGCCGCTGAACAAGCTGCAACCTTTGGTCAAATTGCCGAAGAGTTTGGCGGTACAGATTTCGCCTCAACCACGACCACTGAGGAACGCAACAAACTGTGGCAGGCGCGTCACGACATGTACTGGGCCTGCTTACAACTGCGCCCGGGCGCCCGCGGAATTTCCACGGATGTCTGTGTTCCGATCTCGCAACTGGCAGAATGCGTGACCGCCGCGCAGGATAAGGCAGCAGAGCTTGGTTTGCTTGCACCAATTGTCGGGCATGTTGGGGATGGCAATTTTCATACTTTGCTACTGATCGACATGGACAACGCGGACGAGGTTGCCAAGGCTGATCAGTTCGTCGGCTGGCTGAACGATCTGGCCATTTCGATGGAAGGCACCTGCACAGGCGAGCATGGTATCGGTCAGGGCAAACGCCCCTACCTGGTCAAAGAGCTGGGAGCCGCCACTGATTACATGGTCGCCATCAAAGCAGCTCTGGACCCCAACAATATAATGAACCCTGGGAAGATTCTGTAGCTTCGACAGCACCGCCTCAGATTTGGCAGCCGCCCGGCGATCGGGCAAGGTGGCGCAATAGAGATAGCCTCAGGTCGGTTTTGATCTTTTTTGCGTCGGCTGGACATGGCGCTGAAGCCTGTCCTTGGGCATAAACCTTGCCAAACAGACTCAATCCGGAGAGCGGGCAAATGAAAACCCAAGTCAAAGCACTTGTCGTTGGCGGTGGCGCCGTCGGAACCTCGATTGCGTATCATCTGGCCAAGGCTGGCTGGGACGATGTGATGCTGATCGAGCGGGACGAGCTGACCTCGGGCTCGACCTGGCACGCGGCAGGCCTGTTGCCGTTGTTCAACATGTCCTATGCGACGACCCACATTCACAAATACTCGGTCGATTTCTACAAGACGCTCGAGGAAGAAACTGGTCTGAACGCGGGCTTCGCCGTCGTTGGCAACCTGCGGATGGCGCAGACGCAAGAGCGTATGGACGAATACATGCTCTATGCGTCCACCGCCGAGACCTGCGACGTTGCCTATGAATGGCTGACGCCTGAGCAGATTAAGGAACGCTGGCCGCTGATCGAGACATCGGACCTGAAGGGCGCGATCTACCACACCGAGGACGGCTACATTAACCCTGCCGACGTGACACAGGCGATGGCCAAAGGGGCCCGTCAGCGCGGTGTCGATATCGTGCGCAAGATGCAGGCCGATGCGTTCCATTGGAACGGCACCCACTGGGAAGTCACCTGCACCAAGATGGTCGAGAAGGGCGGCAACCTTGTCCCTTCAGATGAGCAGGTGGTAATCACTGCTGAGCATGTCGTGACCGCATCGGGCAACCACGCACAGCGCACCGCCAAAATGCTGGGCATCAAAATGCCCGCGATCCCGGTAGAACACACCTTCATCGTCATGGACAAAGACCCTGAGCTGGTCAAATGGCGCGAAGCTGGCAACCCCGAACACCCTGTTGTCCGGGATGCCGACAATGAATCTTACGCGCGCGAGGAACGTGGCGGCTGGATTCTGGGTATCTACGAACATGGCGCTCCTGCGCAGTTCGAACATGGTGTGCCGGACAGCTTTCGCGCCGATCTGTTCCCGCTGGATCTGGACCGGATTGCAGATCAGTACATGGCGATGGCCGAACGTGTGCCTTCCTGCGCCGAATCCGGTCTGAAAGACGATTTCAACGGCCCGATCTGCTACACCCCCGACGGCAACCCGCTGGTTGGCCCCGCACCCGGTCTGCGCAACATGTGGCTGGCCGAGGGCTTCAGCTTCGGTATCACCGCTGCGGGCGGCACCGGCTACTATCTGGCCCAAATGATGGTTGATGGCGAAGCCGAGATTGACATGGCCTCTCTGGACCCCAAACGTTACAGCAGCAACTGGATGACCACCGAGTTCGCGGCGCGCAAGAACGAAGAATGCTATGAGCACGTCTACATCCTGCACCACCCGGATGAAGAGCGTGAGGCGTGCCGTCCGCTGCGCACCGTACCGGCCTATGACCGTCAGAAAGCGCGTGGTGCCCAGTTTGGTTGGGTTAACGGCTGGGAGCGCCCGAACTACTTCGGTCCGCTGGATGCGCCCGAGAACTTCGACCATGACGCACGCTCGTTCCGCCGTGGTGGCTGGTGGCAATATGCCGTCGAAGAAGCCAAAGCAATCCGCGAAGGCGTTGGCCTGATCGATGCGTCGGCCTTCACCAAGCACGTCGTCAAAGGCCCCGGTGCGACCCAGTTCCTGGATTGGTTCACCTGCAACAAGCTGCCCAAGGTCGGTCGCATCAACCTGACCTACGCGCTGACTTCGCACGGCACCACCCGCACCGAATACACCATCGTTCGCAACGGCGAGAACAACTACTACATCGTCTCGGCCGGTGCCTGGACCGAGTACGACGCCGACTACCTGCGTAAGGCGGCTGAGGACAAGATGGAGGAGTTCGGCTACATCGAGATCCAGGACGTGACCACGCAGTGGGGCGTCTTTGCCATCGCCGGACCCAAGTCCCGTGATGTCCTGAAAGAGGTCATCAAAGACGCCGATCCGGAAACCGCTCTGTCCAACAAGCGCTTTCCGTGGCTGTCGGCGCGCCAGATCGAACTCGGCATGTGCCCGGTCAACGCGATCCGTGTGGCCTATACCGGTGAGCTGGGTTGGGAACTGCACCACCCGATCGAGATGCAGAACTACCTGTTCGACCTGCTGGAAAAAGCCGGTGAGAAACACGGTATGAAGCTGGTCGGCGCGCGCGCCCAGAACTGGTTGCGTCAGGAGAAATCCTATCGCGCCTTCGGCACCGAACTGGGCCGCGACGCGACCCCGCTGGAAGCCGACCTGCCGCGCTTTGTCGACCTGTCCAAGGATTTCTACGGCAAGGCTAAGCTGGAAGAGACCGGCGTGCGCGTGAAGTGCTGTACCCTGCTGATCGACGGTCCGGACGATGCCGATCCGTGGGGCCGCGAAGCGCTGTACACACCGGAAGGTGAGCGCGTGGGTCGTTTGACCTCGGGCGGCTACTCGGTGGCGTTCGAGAAATCCATTGGCATGGGTTACGTGAAGCCCGAAATGGCGGTCGAAGGCACCAAGCTGCAAGTCAAAATTCAGGACAAGCTGTGGGATGCGGTCGTCACCTGCGACAGCCCCTACGATCCGAAAAACGAAACCATCCGCAAGGACGGTTGATCATTTAAAGGCCCCGGAAAAGTCCGGGGCCTTTTCTTCAAAAGCCTGCTAAGCGGTCAATTCATCGTAGCATTCCAGCGCCTTAGCAGCGTACATCATCGACGGGCCACCTCCCATTTGAACGGCCATGGCCAGCACATCCGAGAATTCATCGCGTGCAGCCCCCGCTTTGATCAACGCTTCAGTGTGAAGTGAAATGCAAGGCTCGCAGCGAACGGCAATCGACATGCCCAGAGCAATGAACTCCTTGGTTTTGTAATCCAGTGCTCCGCCTTCTTTGACTGATTTGCCGAGCGCCCCAAACGCACGTGCGGTGTCGGGTATGGCGCCATTGAGATTGCGCAGCCCTTTACGCGTGTCCGAGAGTTTATCCTGCCAGTTCATTCTGCGGCCCTTTCAAAACATAATGTAAATGGAATATGTTTTAGGGTGACCGAGCTGACTTTGATCTCGATCAGATGCCCGGCTTTTCAAAAACGAATGCCAGATTGTTGGCAGGCATTTCAGTGATTTGGATCAGTTTCAGGCCATTGGCTCGCAGTAGCTCAAGAATTTCACTGTCATCTTTGTAGCCGATTTCCGGGTCTTGCTGAGTGAGGGCTTCGTGAAACCGTTTGTCCCCGTCGCTGCTCAACTCGCCAGAGCGCATAAACGGCCCGTAAAGAACAAAGCGACCAGCCACATTAAGGGACCGAGCGGCTTCAGCGATCAGTGCTTCAGTCTCGGGCCGACTGATAAGGTGCAGAAGGTTGATCAGAATGATCAGGTCCTTTTTACCAAAATCTCTATGCCACCCCAATGCGGTCGCATTCAGCTCCACTGCGGTCGAAACGTTCGGCAAAGCAGCGGTATAGGCATCGATGCTGGCCCGGCGTTGGGGGTCGATTTCGCTGGGTTGCCACCGCAGGTCTGGCAAGCACCTGGCAAAACTTGCGACATGTTGGCCAGTACCACTGGCGAGCTCCAACGCGGTGCCAGAAGGTGGCGCAACGAGTTGCAGCAAATCGCAAATTGCTTGGGTATTGCGGCTTGCTGCTGGGGCGACAAGCCGACCCTCTGTGTCTTCGCTAGCCACACTTGCATTGGGTGGAAGCTGTCGTTTGATCATTGGCGCAACCTTTCTGGGCTCAGCTCGGCAATAGTCTGGGCGGGCAGATCCGGTTCCGCTCCGATCGTCAGATCAGCTACTAGCTTCGACGCGGCAGGGGCTGTTTGAAATCCATACCCGCCCTGACCTGCAGACCAGATAAACGAGGGATCAGCAGGATCTGGCCCCAATACCAAGGTCCCGTCCGGGGAAAAGCTGCGCAGGCCGGCCCAATTGACCTCGACCCGGGTAACGGGTTCTGTGACCATCTCTTCGTAGCGGGCCAATCCTTCGGCCAGAACCATGTCATCCGCGTATGCATCTTGTGGCGCGACGGGTTCCGCCTCGGCAGGGGACACCAACAGTTTTCCAGCATCTGGTTTGGCGTACCATGTTTCCCCGACACCCAGCATCATTGGCCAACCGCCGACATCGAGCCCACCGGGCGCGGGTATACGGGCCATTGACCTGCGACAGGGGATAATTCCAATCGGCGGTATGCCTGCCATGTTCGCGATTTCGTCGACCCACGCACCAGCGGCATTAACAATGTTCCGTGCCTCAAAACTCTGATGAGCCTCTACATGCCACAGCTCATCTTTTTGGATGCCGATGACCTTTTGACGCGTGAGAACGCTACCACCATTGTGGCGAATGGTACGTGCAAAATCCTGCAGCACGCGATCAGTGTCGATGTCAAAGGCACCTTCGCTGATTGCAGCGTAACCTACGGTTTCCATATTCAGGATGGGTATACGCGACAAGGCATCCTGAAGGGGGATTTCCCGCATGCGCAAACTGGCCACATCGTCGGAGAACTGATCCTTTTGATCTTTCCCTCCGACCAGCATAAGACCGCGTGGTGTCAGATAGTCGCCGGAGAAAAAGAACTCTGCACTGGCTTTGTTCAGCTCAACAACCGATGGCGGTCCATACCCTTCTTCGAACAATGCAGCCGAGCGTCCGGATGCATGGTACCCAAGTGCGTCTTCCGCCTCGAGCACCGTAACTGATCCATGCGCTGACAAGCGTGCGCCAGCACTTAGGCCGGCGATGCCACCCCCGATAACTAGGAAATCAATCATGATTGCTCTTCTAAGCGGTCGGTTGCAGGTGGTGGAGTAAGGCTGAGGGCTGTGATCCGATCGTACAGTTCCTCGGGCATTTTCCAGTTCAATGCGGCCAGAGATGGAGCGAGTTGCTCAGTATTTCTCGCCGAAATGATTGGCATTGGCTCAAATGGGCTCGCCGCAACCCATGCAACAGCCAAGGTCGCGGGGTCCTGGCCGACCTCGCTTGCCAGATCGCGCAATGCTTCAGCAGTTTCAGACATCCAGTCGGCCCCGTATCGGGCCGCATATCGGTTATCCTCGGCCAGCCGCCCTTGACCACCAGCTGCATATTTTCCGGTCAGCAAACCGCCGCCAAGGGGCGAATAGGCTGCGACCGCGATACTTTGATCTGAACACATCGGCAGGATTTCAACCTCTGCCTGGCGCTTGACCAGATTGTACATGGGCTGCAGCACATCAATTGTCAGATCAAACTCGGCCGCAACTCGGACAGCTTTCATCACCTGCCACGCAGCGAAATTTGACAGGCCAACGTAACGGATTTTGCCCTCCTGCTTTAGTCGGGCAAAGCAAGACATGGTTTCTGATAGATCAGTGTCAGGATCGAACCGATGAAGATAAAGCAGGTCGACCATGTCCTGATCCAGCCGTTTGCGCGAGATATCGAACTGCTTCTCGATGTTCTCAGCGCCTGCACCACCGCTGTAGCCTGCTTTGGTGGCAATCAGCAGCGCCTCTCTTTCATTGGCAACCATACTGCCCAACAGCGTCTCGGATACGCCGTCGGTATAGACATGTGCTGTATCAAAATGGGTGATACCCGCTGTGCGACATGCATCATACATCGCGTTGCTTTGCGCTGCATCGGCACGGCCGCCAAATTGCATTGTGCCAAAGGCAAATCGGCTTACTGCGGTTCCATCAAGAGAAGTAAGAATAGAGGTCATTCGCGCGCCTTAATGAGATTGGGGATTCCGTTGAGGATTTGTCAAAGTGTCTGGCCAAACTTTAAGCAGGCTTGAATTTATGCATCAACCCATCCAAAGAGTATCAAACAGAAACAGGAGGGTAGGGTGAATACCGCGGAATTACACCCGATGGCCACAGGACATATTCCGTCCTATGTGACCCAGGCGGACGGAAGCGATTTTCTTTTTACGTTCATGGTTGTTTTTACAATTGTCGTGATTGTGTTGATCGGTGTCGCCTACTTCACTCTCCATTCGATCCCGGAAAAAATCGCGCATGAATCCAACCACCCACAGTTTCAGTTGGTGGGTATTCTGGCATTGTTGGCTTTGTTCACCCACAACGGGCTGTTTTGGGTGGCGGCCATTCTGGTGGCCGGGTTCCAATTTCCTGATTTTGCCGCGCCTTTGCGTGCAATAGCGGATTCCATCCGTTCTCTGGCACCCGAGAACACGCAGCCCCCGGTTGCAGAGGAGCCGTCCGAAATCAATCCTGAAACCGTCCAAGCCGCACCGCAGGAGCAGTAAGATATGCTTGAAACACTGATGTGCGCGCTGGTCACGGTTCTGCCTGACTATCTGTTCCGCCGGTTTGTGCAGGGCAAACGAATCGGGCATGAGATCACGCTGTTTACTATGTGGTACGAGCTGCGTTGGGGGTTGACGACCTGCGCGATCCTCGCGCTGACCGTAATCACCACGCTGTTCTACTTCCATCCATCCAGCAAAACCGCTGCCTCATACTTCCGCACGGTTACCATTCTGCCGCAACTGGGTGGCCGCGTTTCGGAAATCTATGTTCAAAACAACGAGCAGGTTGTTGCAGGTCAACCGATATTCCGCATTGAGGATTTCACTCAGACAGCACAGGTCGAAGCCGCACATGCTCAGATCGCGCAGGTTCAGGCATCGCTGAAGGTTGCTCAGACTGATCTGGCAGAGGCTGAGGCCGGGATTGCCGGTGCACGCGCAGCGCTGGATCAGTCCCTGGAGGATTTAGAACGCAATACGACTTTGCGAGATGAAGGCTCCAGCGCCGTACGATTGGCCGAGATTGAGCGTCTCGAAAATCTGGTCGAAGAGCGCGAAGCTCAGGTGGTAGCAGCACAATCCCGAAGGGCAGCAGTCATTCAACAGATCGAAGAACTGATCCCCGCACAACTGGCCAGCGCCAATGCAAAGCTGGATGCAGCCCTGACCGAACTCGACAAAACCGTGATCAGTGCGGGAGTAACCGGACGGATTGAGCAGTTCGGCCTTCAAGTTGGGGACTATGTCAGCCCGCTGCTGCGCCCTGCGGGCATTCTTGTGCCGTCATCCTCCGGCCACGACCGGTTTCAGGCTGCATTCACGCAGCTGTCTGCGCAAGTTATCAAGCCAGGTATGATTGGTGAATTGGGTTGTATGACCAAACCGTTCACCGTCATTCCGGTCGTGGTGGTCGAAGTGCAGGATGTCATCCCGTCTGGTCAAATTCGACCCAGTGATGAATTGCGGGATGTTCAGGTCAACAAAAATCCTGGATCGATTTTGGTCTATCTCGAGCCACTCTACAAAGGCATGGCAGACGACATTCCACCCGGAAGTAATTGTCTGGCCAACGTCTACACTGACAACCATGAAAAGCTTGAGGATGAGAATCTCGGGTTCTGGGAAAAGGCATTCCTGCATGTGGTCGACACGATCGGCGTGGTTCACGCTGCCGGATTGCGCCTTCGTTTGATCCTGATGCCGGTCAACACGCTGGTTCTGAGCGGCCACTGATGCGAATAGCTTAATTCGTTTACCCGCTATGACTTACTCGGGTTTTTCAGAGGAAGCTTTAACAGGCTTCCTCTCCAACGAAGCGTAAGAGTAGGCAAAAACACAGCCAGCGAAAATGGCGATCAGCCAAAACACCATTGGAAATGAGCTGGTGATGGCAAAGGTTGTGCTTGCCAGTGCCATCCCGACTGTTCCGCCGAGCAATTGGAACGTCATGGATATCCCACTGGCCTGACCATGCAGTGCGACTGGAACTGACATCATGACAGCCCGCCGGGGTGGAACGAACAGAAAAGGGGCGCAGCATCCCCAGATCAGAAATGCCGCCATGATCATTTGGCTGTTCCCGACCCGCATACCTAAGGCGACCAGTGCAACTCCGATAGTTCCGCAGCCGACGCCGATCAGTGAGGGTGTTCTTGCTCCAAAGCGATCCGCAATCTTTCCCGCCAGTGGTGCGATGAACACCTGCGGAATTGCGACCGGCAACAGTGCCGCACCTGCGGCGAGTGGCGAAAACCCAAGCTTTGATTGAAAGTAGAGAGCGCCGAACACAAACATCACGATCTTCACGAATTGGGCAGTGAATACGATCATGTTCGCCGATGCAAAACTTGGGTTGGTAAACAGGGACACCGCGATCAACGGGTTAGGCGCCGAGCGCTCGATCGGTACGAAAAGAGTTAAGAGAAGAAGCCCCGAGACTAACGCAATAATGACTTCGGGTTGCGCCCATCCACGGTCCGGGCCTTCCATTATGCCAAAAACGATAGAGGCCAGACCAACGACCAATAAAAGGAAACCTTTCCAATCAAATGCCGGCTCTGGCAACTGTGCAGGATCTCTCCAACAGGCCAAGGCTATCGCGGCCACGATCAGAACGATCGGTGGGTTGACCCAGAATATCCATCGCCACGAAATGTACTCTGTCAATACACCGCCAATCAGCGGACCCATCGACAGGAATATGGTTCCAATCGCCCCATACAGACCTAGTGCAAGACCGCGTTCATGTTCTTCGAATGAACGTATCAATATCAGCAGGGACAACGGAAATATGAGCGCTGCGCCCAGACCCTGGATTGCACGCGCCAGCAGTAAATCCAGCCCGCTTTCAGAAAAGCCACCTGCAGCGGAGGCCAGCCCAAAGATCAAAAGACCGGCGCTCAGCAACCAGCGTGCACCGAGAATATCGCCGAGCCGCCCGGCAGCCCCGGCAAAGCAAGCCAGAACCAGAAGATATATGTTGACGGTCCAATGAGATTGAAGCCGACTCAGGCCCAGATCTTTTTGGATTGTCGGCAGTGCCACGCTGATCACTGTTTCGTCCAACAGGATCACGCCCAGAATGGCCCCCATCGCAGCAAGTAACCACCAACGCGTGTTTCCCTGAGTGTCAGCCACTATAATACCGTCTTGATGAAACCACTGGTTCATACATCAGTTCGATTGCACGGCCATTCGTCAAGGAAATCGTAACGATAGCAGGCACTGCGTATATTCTCGCCAAACGAAAAAGGGCCAGCCAAATGGCCAGCCCCTCATTTGCTATTTGCTAGAGCTTACTGCGGGATTTCGCCTTCCAGCCCTTCAACATAGAAGTTCATACCTGCCAGCGTACCGTCATCGGCGGTCTCGCCTTCGGCCAGCCAGTCGCTTCCGTCCTGCTTCTTCAGCGGGCCGGTGAAGGGGTGGTATTCACCCGCTGCCATGGCAGCCTTCAAGGCCAGAGCTTCTTCTTTAACATCGGCCGGAACAGCGTCCGAGATCTCACCGATTGCGACCATGCCTTCCCGGATACCATCCCATGTGTTGGCGCTTTCCCATGTTCCGTCCATTACAGCCTGGGTCCGTGCAATGTAGTAGGGAGCCCAATCGTCAATGATCGAAGATACGCGCGGGAACGGCGCGTATTCGCTCATGTCCGAAGCCTGGCCAAAGGTGACAACGTTTCCTGCCTCTTGCGCAGCCGCTTGCGGTGCGGTCGAGTCAGTGTGCTGCAGGATCACGTCCGCACCCTGTTCGATCAGAACGGTGGCGGCGTCAGCCTCTTTCGCCGGGTCGAACCAAGTGTAGGCCCAGACAATCTTGAACTCGACATCCGGGTTTACCTTCTTGGCGTGAACATAGGCCGAGTTGATGCCGCGGATCACTTCGGGGATCGGATAGGAACCGATATAACCGATGATGTTCGACTTCGTCATGTTACCCGCGATGTGGCCCTGAACGGCGCGACCTTCGTAGAAGCGTGCCGAGTAGACCGAAACGTTATCGGCAGTTTTATAGCCAGTGGCGTGCTCGAACTTCACGTCCGGGAATTTCTTGGCCACGTTGATGGTCGGGTCCATATAGCCGAACGAGGTGGTGAAGATCAGATCCGCACCTTCCAGCGCCATCTGGGTCATCACGCGTTCCGCATCCGGCCCTTCAGGCACAGATTCAACGAATACGGTTTCGACCTTGTCGCCAAAGTGCTCTTCGACCGCCAGACGGCCTTTGTTGTGCTCATAGGTCCAGCCGCCGTCGCCCACCGGGCCGACATAAACGAAACCGACTTTGGTTTTGTCTTCGGCCATGGCGCCTGTCGCCAGACCCAGCGCCATTGCGGCACTTGTCAGAAGTGATGTGAATTTCATGTAGTTACTCCCCAAGTTGGTTCAGTTGGCCCCATCTAGTGCGAGGCATGGAAGGTCCGGCCCAGTGAGGCAGGTGCGCTGCTCTTGTCGGCCGAAAGGATCACAAGCACAAGGATCGTGATGATATAGGGCGACATTGCCAGATACTCGACGGGAATGGCAACGCCTGCTGCCTGCAGATTAAGCTGCAACACCGTGATTCCGCCAAACAAATAAGCACCAAGCAATGCGCGCCAAGGTTTCCAGCTGGCGAACACCACCAACGCTAACGCGATCCAGCCAACCCCGGCGGTCATGCCCTCGGTCCACTGCGGTACTCGGATCAGGCTGATGTAAGCTCCGCCGAGGCCCGCGCAGGCACCGCCGAACAGGATCGCCATGATACGGATCTTGATGACCTTGTAGCCCAAGGCATGCGCCGCATCGTGGTTTTCACCAACCGCGCGCAGGATCAGTCCGACGCGTGTGTACTTGAGTACGGCCCAGACTGCCGCTGTCAGAGCAATGCCGACATAGAGGATAGGATCATGCTGGAACAGGATCGGGCCTATGACAGGAATATCGCTGATCAGCGGGATGTGGATATCACCCATGCTGGGTGGTTTGATGCCCACATAGCTTTGCCCCAGAAGGGCGCTGAAGCCGAGGCCAAACAAGGTCAGCGCAAGTCCACTTGCCACTTGGTTGGCGAGAGCGACCTGCGTCAGCAGTACAAACAACAGGGACAGTACCGCGCCTCCAATGGCTGCAGCAACAAAACCCAGCCAGGGTGAGCCTGTTTCGACGGAGATCGCAAAGCCGCTGATTGCACCTACAATCATCATGCCTTCGACGCCGAGGTTAAGAACACCTGCTTTCTCAACGACTAATTCTCCGATCGCGGCCAGCAGCAGGGGGGTCGCGGCCACCATCAGCGAAGCGACCAAGAGTACGGGATTGATTTCACCTAGGTCCATGGGTCACGCCACCTCGCTACGGGCCGCACGAATGCGGTAGTTTGTCAAAAGATCGAATGCCAGCAGGAAGAACAGCAGCATTCCCTGAAACACCTGAATGGCCGCGGCAGGCAGGCCCAGCTGAGACTGCGCGATCTCGCCACCGATATAGGTCAGGGCCATCAGGCCACCGGCCAGCAGAATGCCCACAGGATGCAAGCGGCCCAGAAAGGCCACGATGATCGCCGTAAAGCCATAGCCGACATTAAAGTCGATGCTGACGACGCCCGAGGGGCCGGAGACTTCGAACATCCCCGCCAGACCGGCCAGAGCGCCGGACAGACCTAAACAGAACAGGATCAGCCGGGCAGGGTTCACACCGGCGAATTTCGCGGCGCGAGGCGCTTCACCCGTCAGTCGGATGTGAAAGCCCAGCATGTGCCGGTTCAACAGGACATAGGCAAAGATCACTGCGATCAGAGCGGTCACGACGCCCCAGTGCATTCCCGACCCGGCGATCAACTCAGCATTATAAGCGCTTTCATAGGATTGCAGGTTGCGCGAACCGGGAAAGCCGAACCCTTCGGGGTTCTTAAGTAGGCCCAGCGAAACCGAGGCCAGCATCTGCTCGGCCACATAAACCAGCATAAGGGACACGAGGATTTCGTTGGTCCCGAACCGGACCTTCAGAAAGGCCGGGATCATCGCCCAAAGCCAGCCGCCAAACGCACCGGCTATCACCATAATCGGGAAGATATAGAAAGCATCCAGAGGGTAGAATGCCAGACCGGCACCCGCGCCAAAGATGGCGCCCATGATGTACTGGCCCTCGGCCCCGATATTCCAGATGCCCGCACGAAAGCCCAGCGATAGACCGATGGCGATAAGCACCAGTGGCGCACCTTTCACCAACAGCTGCGGGCGATAATAAAAGGCAAACTCACCAAAGAGAGGTTCCCAAAAAATGGTTCCGATGGCTTGCAATGGGTTTTTACCCAGAATGGCAAACAAAAGCCCACCAAACACCATCGTCGCCAGTACCGCTACCAAAGGGGTCGCATAGGACCACGCCTTGGACGGCTGAGGCCGTTTCTCCAACACAATCATCTGCTCATCCCCCCGTTTTTAAATTCTTTTTGAGTGTTTTTCCTGGCTTACACATGGGCCACCTCCATGCCATGTGCGCCGCCCATCATCAGGCCGATTTCGTCTACCGTCAGGCCGGTCGTGGGCCGCGGAGCGCTCAGCCGGCCTTCGTTCAGGGCAGCAAAGCTGTCCGAAATCTCCATAAGCTCGTCGAGATCCTGAGAGATGCAGATGACCGCAGTACCTTTTGCGGCCAGATCCAGAATGGCCTGCCGGATTGCGGCAGCAGCGGCGGCGTCCACGCCCCATGTCGGCTGGTTCACAACAAGCACATCGGGGTCTTGCAGCACCTCTCGACCAATCACGAATTTCTGCAGGTTTCCACCCGACAGCGACCTCGCCGCATTCTCAGGTCCGGGTGTCCGAACGTCAAAGGCCTCGATGATTTTCTCAGCAAAATTCTGGGTTTCGGCCCATTTCAGAAACCCTTTGCTTTCCAGCCCTTCCCGCACTGAGCCCGTCAATAAGGCATTTTCAGTGAGGCTCATGTCCGGCGCAGCAGCGTGGCCCAGCCTTTCTTCCGGCGCGGTCAGAACACCAAGCTTGCGGCGGGCCGTGGGCCCCAATTTACCAATCGCCTGCCCGTTGAACTTGATCGCGTCGGCAGTGGTTTGAATCTCACCCGACAATACGCCCAGCAACTCATCCTGTCCGTTGCCGGCGACACCACCGATGCCAAGAACCTCACCCTTGCGAACTGTCATGTGAACGTTTCTCAGCGCGGTCCCGAACTCAGAAGGCGAAGGAACCGACAACCCACTGACATCCAGTGCAACGTCGCCAAACTCGCGCCCTGAACGCTCGGGGGTCTGAAGGGTCGAACCCACCATCATTTCGGCCATGTCACGGGCCGATGTTTCACTCGGAACACATTCGCCAACGTTCTTGCCCAGACGCAGGATCGTGGCGTGGTCGCAAAGCGTACGTATTTCCTCAAGCTTGTGCGAAATATAGAGGATCGACGTACCTTCGGACCGCAGTTTATTCAGTGTCTCAAACAGGATTTCGACCTCTTGTGGTGTCAGAACCGAGGTCGGTTCGTCCATGATCAGCAGCTTGGGATCCTGCAGCAGACAGCGAATGATCTCGACCCGCTGGCGCTCACCTGCAGACAGGTCACCGACGGTGCGGTAAGGATCCAGTGGCAGGCCATAAGTTTCCGAAACTTCGCGGATACGCGCGGCCAGATCGCCCATGGCCGGAGGGTTCTCCATCCCCAAGGCAATGTTCTCGGCCACGTTCAGCGCGTCGAACAGCGAGAAGTGCTGGAATACCATCGCAATCCCGTCGGCCCGCGCCGCGCGCGGTTCGGGGGGCGCAAAAGGTTGGCCGCGCAACAACATTGTACCGCTGTCGGGTTTCACCAGCCCGTAGATCATCTTCACCAGTGTGGATTTGCCGGCACCGTTTTCGCCCAGCAGGGCGTGAACTTCGCCTTCACCGATGTCAAAAGACACCTGATCATTGGCCACGACGCCGGGATAGGCTTTGGTCAGCCCTTGCAAGCTTAGGAGTGGAGTGGTCACGCGCTCAGGTCCTTCTTCAATTCAATCTGCCGGGCAGGGCGCAGGATTTGCGCCGCGACACCAACTGCGATCATCTGCGGGTGTTTGCCCAGGGACGGGTCCCCGATTGGGCAGGTGATCCGGCCAATCCGTTCGGGCGTATGCCCCAATGCGGCCAGCCGCGACCGGAATCGCGCCCATTTCGTAGCCGAGCCGATCAGGCCAGCAAAGCGGAAATCATGCAAAAGCAGCCTGTTGCACAGTTCCAGGTCCAAATTGTGTGAATAAGTAAGCACAAGATGCTCGGCATCGCGCGGTGCATGACGGACCAGCTCGGCCGGTTTGGCCGCCGGAACAATGGTCACACCGTTCGGCACCTCATCCGGAAAGCGTTCTGGCCCGGTATCAACCCAGGTAATTGCCAGATCGGGCAGGGGCGATAGGACATCGACCAGAGCCCGGCCGACATGACCCGCGCCCCAGATCCAAAGATTGCGCGTGGGTTCGTGAACCGGCTCGATCATCCATCCGTCAATCAGCTGCGGGTCGGGTTTTACACCCTGACCGCGGGCCTGTGCCAGCAAGCGTTTGACCGACAGTGGCATTTCACCGCCCGAGGCCGAGCGCGCGATGATCGTGTCATTCAGCTGTTCTACCGCCTCAAGGTCAAAGATTTCGCTAAGCAGGGTTACAGCCCCGCCGCAGCACTGACCCATATCCGGGCCAAGCGCGTGGTGTGTCTGGCGCGCAGGCGCTGTCTGGGACCGTGCCGCTTCGGCCGCCTGAAACTCCAGGGTACCTCCGCCGATGGTACCTGATTGCCCGTCCTCCCAAACAAGCATCGCGGCACCGACTTCGCGAGGGGATGACCCCTTGATCCCGGCGATGACCACCCGGACCACTTTGCCGTGGGTTTTGACCGCCTCCCTCAAAGCCTCTCGATCAAATCCCATCAGATGCCTCCCTTCATCCTTTGGACACCGTGCCAGACCTCTTCGGCCGTGGCGGGTGCATCCAGTGACGGATAACTGTCTCCGCAAGCTGCCACCGCATTCGACAGTGCCAGCCAGGCAGAGATACCCAGCATGAACGGCGGCTCTCCCACCGCCTTTGAGCGATAGATTGTGTCCTCGCGGTTTTGACCGTCCCACAAGGCGACATTGAAGATGTCCGGACGGTCTGAGCAGGCCGGGATCTTGTAGGTCGACGGCGCATGGGTGCGCAGGTTTCCTTTATCGTCCCAGACCAATTCCTCAGTCGTGAGCCAGCCTGCGCCCTGGACGTATCCACCTTCAACTTGTCCGACATCCAACGCAGGGTTCAGCGACGCGCCTGCATCATGCAGGATGTCGGTGCGCAGGATGCGGTTCTCACCGGTCAGCGTATCGACTGCGACCTCGGTAACAGATGCACCATAGGCGAAGTAAAAGAACGGACGGCCACGGCCCTTGATTCGGTCCCACTCGATCTTGGGCGTTTTGTAGAATCCCGTAGCCGACAGGCTGATGCGGCCCTGATAGGCCAGCGCGGCAGCTTCGGCGAAGGTATAGCGTTCCTCTCCGATCGCGACATGTCCATCCGAGAAGGTGACCGCGGATGGGTCGGCCTGATGCCGTTCGGCCAGATAATCGGCCATGCGGTCGCGGATCGTGTCGCAGGCTGCTTTTACCGCCATTCCGTTCAGGTCACTGCCGGAAGACGCCGCCGTCGCCGAGGTGTTGGGCACCTTGGCGGTGTCGGTGGCGGTGATCTTAACCATCTCCAGTGGAATGCCAAAGCGCGAGGCCGCAACCTGCGCAACCTTCTGGAACAGGCCCTGACCCATTTCAGTGCCGCCATGGTTCAGGTGGACAGAGCCGTCTTGATACACATGCACCAGCGCACCCGCCTGGTTCAGATGGGTCAGCGTGAAGGAAATTCCGAACTTGACCGGAGAAAAGGCGATCCCCTTCTTGATCACTCTGTTCTCGGCGTTCCATTTCTCGATGGCTGCCTTGCGTGATGCGTAGTCGCTGGTTTTCAGCAGCTTTTCAGTCATGCCGTGCAGCTCGAAGTCACTAACTTCCATACCGTAAGGCGTGGTGTTGCCGCCTGCGGGCAGAGGGCGTACGGGCGTGTCTCCCATCTCGACCGCGCCCCGGCTGGTCAGGTCCTCATGCGGATCGGGGTGGCCCAGAGGTTTTTCCGTAGGCACATTGTCCGCAACCGTATGTGCCGGTTCATAGTAATTCCGGCGGCGCAGCTCGACCGGATCTATGCCCAATTCATAGGCCGCGTGGTCCATAACGCGTTCGATACCAACCATACCCTGCGGGCCGCCAAAGCCACGATAGGCGGTGGCGGATTGGGTGTTGGTTTTCAGCCGGTGGCTTTCAATCCGTGCATTCGGCAACAGATAGGCGTTGTCCGAATGCAGCATTGCACGGTCCGCGACGGGTAGGGACAGGTCCTGCGCCCAACCGCAGATCGCGTAGTGGTGGAAGGATACGCCCTGAATATGGCCGTTCTCATCGAACCCGGCCTTGTACGCGATGCGGAAGGCGTGGCGTTTGCCGGTGATGATCATATCATCGTCGCGGTCATAGCGCATCTTGCAGGCCTTACCTGTGGCACGGGCGGCCACAGCACAGGATACAGCCAATGCGTTGCCCTGACTTTCCTTACCGCCAAAACCACCGCCCATGCGACGAGTCTCGACACGTACGGCATGCATGGGAACGCCCAGTGCATCCGCCACTTTGTGCTGAATCTCGGTCGGGTGCTGGGTCGAGCTATGCACCAGCATATCCGCGCCCTCATACGGCACAGCCAGTGCGGCCTGTCCTTCCAGATAGAAATGTTCCTGCCCGCCAATCTCGAACGCGCCTTCGATGACACGCGCGGAACCGGCAATAGCTGCATCAGCATCGCCTTTGGCATAGATGCGAGGGCCATCCTCAAACCGGCTGTCTGCGGCCAGCGCCTCCTCGACCGTCAGGATAGGGGTTTCTTCGGCATACTCGATGTTACCCAACCGGGCAGCCTTGCGCGCGGCCAGATGGCTGGTGGCGATCACAAGGAAAACGGGCTGTCCGATGTAGTGAATCGAACCATCTGACAGCAGCGGCTCGTCATGGATCGACGGAGAGACGTCGTTTGCAAAGGGCAGGTCGTCGGCGGTCATGACCATGACGACCCCATCGGCAGCTTTTACGGCTGACAGATCCATCGACGTAATCGTGCCTTTGGCAATCGGGCTTAAGCCAAAGGCCAGATGCAGCGAGCCTTTTGGTGTTGGAATGTCATCGACATAGCGCGCAGTGCCGGAGACATGCAGCGGCGCCGCGTCATGGGGGAGGGGTTTAGTCACGCTCATGCCGACACCTCCAAAACGTTTGTGACTTCACCCTGATCTTCGAGGAAGTACCTCTCGAGCATCGCTTTTGCGGTCTCCAACCGGTAGTTGGCCGAGGCGCGCATATCTGTCATTGGCGTGAAGTCGTTGCCGAAGGCTGGGATTGCGGATTGAACGGTTTCGTTTGTCCAGGGTTTGCCCTTCAGCGCTGCTTCGACATTTGAGGCGCGCTTTGGAATGCCGGCCATGCCGCCGAACGCGATACGCGCATCAGCGACCATGCCATCCGTTACTGTGATGCAGAAACACCCGCAAACGGCCGAGATGTCCTGGTCGAACCGTTTGCTGAGTTTGTAGGCTTTAAGGCGATCCTCCTGGCGTGGGAAGCTCACCGCTTCCACAAATTCGCCCGGCGCGCGGTCTTGCTTGCCGTAATCGATGAAGAACTCTTCCAACGGGATCGACCGACGCGCGTCACCCTTTCGCAGATGCAGCGTTGCACCCAAGGCAATCAGGGCGGGCGGGTTGTCTCCGATGGGCGACCCGTTAGCGATGTTGCCACCGACCGTGGCCGCGTGGCGTACCTGTACACTGGCGTAACGACGGATCATTTCAGCGTAGGAAGGATGCAGGTTGGTCAGCGCTTCGCCCATACGGTTCATGTCGACCATGGCACCAAAGCGGACTTCGTCATCCGTGATGGTGATCTCTTTCAGATCATCGCAACGGTTCAGGAATATCACTGGGTCGAGATCCCGAAGTTGCTTTGTGACCCAAAGCCCAACATCTGTTGCGCCGGCAACCAGTGTAGCGTCCGGATGCTTGGCATAAACAGCCGCCAGTTCATCCGTTGATCCAGGCAGCATCGGCGATGTCACCCGTGTTGCTACCGGCTTGTCTTTAACCCAAACCGGGACCGGTTGGGCCTCGGCGGCCTCGGCCGCCCGGATGATCGGTGCGTAGCCCGTGCACCGGCACAGGTTTCCGGCAAGCTGCGTATCGTGATCCTTGGCACCATTGGTGTGGCTTGCAACCATCGACATGACGAAGCCGGGGGTACAGAAGCCACATTGCGATCCGTGCAGATCAACCATGGCCTGTTGAACAGGATGCGTCTCGCCATCCGGTCCGCTGGCACCTTCGACGGTGCGCACCGCTTTGCCGTGTAGCTGAGGCAGGAACAGGATACAGGAATTCAGCGCCTTGTGTCCGCCCTCGTCCGTGACCATGACGGTACAGGCCCCGCAATCGCCTTCGTTGCAGCCTTCCTTGGTGCCGGTCAGGCCGCGATCTTCGCGCAGCCAATCCAGCAAGGTCGCCGTCGGATCAACATCCGCCAGCTCCACAGTCTCTCCGTTCAGAAGAAACGTGATATTCATGAGTGAAACCCGTCGCCTTACCCGGTTGCGCCCTTGGGTGCTCTCCTTCGATGCGACGTAGAAAGAGTAGCGGGCGAATAGCTTGCCGTCAGATGTTAGAAACAGCGCAGGTTGTCTGGCAAGAAAAACTACCTATGTGATACACCATTGGTCACTGACGTTGCGTGATTGTGCTGTCCGTTTAATAAGCACATGATTGAAACTAAAGCGCTTTTTGCCTTTGGTTGCTGCTGAACTCCGAAGCACCTTCTGGAAAACCCGAATAATCAACGCTGATTTTTAAGGCATTCCAAAGCGACGGTTCCTGCTTTTGCCCCGTGTCCGACTGAGTTAGCGTGGCGGTTATGAGCAGTACTCCTCGATTCATTCACCTCCGCGTTCACACAGAATATTCCCTCTTGGAAGGCGCCGTGCGGCTGAAAAAGCTGCCCGGCTTGTGTGAAAAGATGGACATGCCCGCCGTCGCGGTAACTGACACCAACAGTATGTTCTCGGCGCTGGAGTTTTCGGTGACGGCAAGCGGGGCCGGAGTGCAACCGATCATGGGCTGTCAGGTCGATCTGACCTATGTGCAGGCGCAACCGGGGGAAAAGCCCAAAGCGCCAGCGCCGCTGGTCCTGCTTGCGCAGTCCGAGATTGGATATGAGAACCTGATGAAGCTCAGCTCTTGCCTTTATGTGGATAAGGGCGGGCAGTTGCCGCAGGTGACACTTGATGAGCTTTCAGAACGATCGGATGGCCTGATCTGTCTCACCGGTGGGCCGGATGGTCCGGTTGGCATGCTGTTGCAGCAGGGTCAGCGCCCGGCGGCTGAGGCTTTGGTGGATCGTCTGGCGGCGATGTTCCCTGATCGTTTGTACATAGAACTACAGCGACATCCCGGTGAGGACGGTCAGCCCGAAGCGGAAAGACTGACCGAGCGTGGCCATGTCGAGATGGCCTATGCCAAGAACCTTCCGTTGGTTGCCACCAATGACGTCTATTTTCCGACCACCGATATGTATGAGGCGCATGATGCGCTGATCTGCATCTCCGAGGGCGCTTATGTCGATCAGCAGGAAGGACGCCGTCGCCTGACTGCGCAGCACTATTTCAAGTCGCAGCAAGAAATGGTGACCCTGTTCGCCGACCTGCCCGAAGCGATTGAGAACACGGTCGAGATCGCCAAACGCTGCGCCTTCATGGCTTATCGCCGTGATCCGATCCTTCCGAAATTCGCAGATGATGAGGTGGCCGAGCTGCGGCGTATCGCCAACGAAGGCCTGCAGAAACGTCTGGCCGTTATTCCGCATGCGGTGACGCCCCAAGAGTATCAGGAACGGCTGGATTTCGAGCTCGACATCATCGAAGGCATGGGGTTCCCGGGTTACTTCCTGATCGTTGCGGACTTTATCCAATGGGCCAAGGACGAGGATATCCCGGTCGGGCCGGGGCGCGGTTCGGGTGCGGGCTCGCTGGTGGCCTATGCGCTGACGATCACCGACCTTGATCCGCTGCGGTATTCGTTGCTGTTCGAACGCTTCCTGAACCCGGAACGTGTCTCGATGCCGGACTTCGACATCGACTTCTGCATGGACCGCCGGGAAGAAGTGATCCGCTATGTTCAACAGAAATACGGGCGCGACAAGGTAGGGCAGATCATCACCTTTGGTGCGTTGCTGTCAAAGGCCGCCGTGCGCGATATCGGGCGGGTTTTGCAGATGCCGTACGGGCAGGTCGACCGCCTGTCCAAGATGATCCCGGTCGAGGGAGTTAAACCTGTCTCCATCGAAAAGGCGTTGAAGGACGAACCACGCCTGCGTGAAGAGGCCCGGAACGAAGAGGTCGTGGACCGGCTGCTGACCTACGGCCAGCAGGTCGAAGGCTTGCTGCGGAACGCCTCGACCCACGCGGCGGGTGTGGTGATCGGGGACCGACCGCTTGATGCACTGGTGCCGCTGTATCAGGACCCGCGGTCGGATATGCCTGCGACCCAGTTCAATATGAAGTGGGTCGAACAAGCCGGGCTGGTGAAGTTCGACTTTCTGGGCCTGAAGACGCTGACCGTGATCCAGAACGCGATGGATCTGATCTTCAAATCTGATCGCCCGTTGCATATCGCCGCTGATGGTACTGAACTTTATGAACCCGCCGAAGGGGCAGAGAACCAGATCAACGCCATCCCACTGGATGATGAGGCGACGTATAAACTCTATTCGGCGGCCAAGACAGTAGCTGTGTTCCAGGTGGAATCCTCGGGTATGATGGATGCGCTCAAGCGCATGAAGCCTACCTGTATCGAGGATATCGTGGCCCTCGTGGCGCTGTACCGTCCGGGCCCGATGGAAAACATCCCGACCTATTGCGAGGTCAAGAACGGGCTGCGGAAAATTGAATCCGTCCACCCGCTGATCGACTACATCCTTGAGGAAACCCAAGGCATCATCGTTTACCAGGAACAGGTGATGCAGATCGCGCAGGTCATGGCAGGCTATAGCCTCGGCGGCGCTGACCTTCTGCGCCGTGCGATGGGTAAAAAGATCAAAGAGGCGATGGATGCCGAGCGCCCGAAATTCGAAAAGGGTGCGGGTGAAAACGGTGTGGATGCCAAGAAGGCGTCTGAGGTCTTCGACCTACTCGAGAAGTTTGCCAACTACGGCTTTAACAAATCCCACGCAGCGGCTTACGCGGTCGTCAGCTATCAAACCGGCTGGCTGAAGGCGAACCATCCGGTCGAGTTCATGGCCGGTGTCATGAACTGCGATATTCACCTGACCGATAAGCTGGCTGTTTATTTCGAAGAAGTCCGCAAAGGGCTGGAATTGCCCTATGTGCCGCCCTGCGTGAATCGCTCTCTTGCAACATTCGATGTGGTCGATGGGCGTCTGGTCTACGCGCTGGGTGCTCTCAAGAACGTGGGTGTCGAGGCAATGAACCTTGTCGTCGAAGGGCGCGGTGACAAGCCCTTTGTGAACCTGTTCGACTTCGCTCGTCGGGTTGACTTGAAGAAAGTCGGGAAACGCCCGCTGGAGATGTTGGCGCGGGCAGGGGCCTTTGACGAGCTTGATAAAAACCGTCGCCGCGTATTCGAAAGCCTTGATCCGCTCGTCCAATACTCGGCAGCAATCCATGATCAGAAGAACTCGAACCAGGTATCCTTGTTCGGTGAAGCTGGCGATGACCTGCCTGAACCACGGCTGTCTCCATCACCAGATTGGCTGCCTGCTGAACGTCTGAGCGAAGAATTCAAAGCTATCGGCTTTTATCTCTCGGGCCACCCGCTGGACGACTATATGCCAGCGCTTAAGCGCAAGCAGGTTCTGACGCTGGACGAGGTGATGGAAAAGGCACGCTCGGGCCCATTGATCGCCAAGATGGCCGGGGTTGTGGCCGGAAGGCAGGAGCGTAAATCCGCACGCGGTAACCGGTTTGCTTTTGCTCAGCTTTCAGATCCCACCGGGGCCTATGAGGTCACCTTGTTTTCGGAGACGCTGGAGAAAAGCCGCGAGTTTCTGGAAACTGGCGCGCAGGTGGTGCTGACCGCCGAAGCGACGATGGAAGCTGATCAGCTGAAACTATTGGGTCGGTCAGTAGGGCCAGTGGACTCGGTTGTGGCCGAAGCGGGTGCCACCGGATTGCGTATCTTTGTTGACGAGGCTGGCGTCCTGCCCACGGTTGCCAAGGTTTTGGAAGATGCAGCCAATGCCGCCAAAGGGACTTCAAAGGGGCCGATTCAGCTTTGCCTGCTTGACCCGGGTCTGCCCGGAGATGTCGAGATGGATCTGGGGCAGAACTTTCCCATCAACCCGCAAATCAAAGGTGCCATCAAATCCCTGGACGGCGTTATGTCGGTCGAGGAAATCTGAACAGTCATTGGTTTGTTGCCAGAGGGTTAGCGCACGGTTAGGCTGAACGTATAAGTAATTCATTGGGTCACGTCATAGGAGGACACCCAGATGACGATTGCTGGTACTGGATTCAGATTTTTCACTATCGCTGCGGCAACCTCGCTGATTTTGGCATCTGCGACCGCAGGATATGCGGACAACAAAAAGAAAAAGAATACAATTGAAGGCGCCCTGATTGGCGCAGGTGTTGGGGCGCTGGTCGGCGATGGCAAAGGTGCAGCGATCGGCGGTGTCGCTGGGGCCATTATCGGACATAACTGGAAGTGATTGCGATGCGGTTAAGTAAACTCAGAATGTCCGCTTACGCCGTGATCTTTGCGGGTCCCAGTGTGGCGATGGCCGATGATGCAGCAGATCAGATGGTGCAGGATGCATTGCCCCTGATGCACTATACGTGCGCCTCGATTGCTGAAGAGGCGGATGGTGACGAAGAATTTGTGGTGGCGGTTGTTCAGAAGATGACGGCTTTGTCGCTCTACAATCGTCAGGTCAATATCGAAGATCATGCGACCACGGATGAAGAAAAAGCACAGCTGCGTGAAGCATTCATAGCCGCTCTGTCGGATGGATGCGCCGCGGACAAGAACGCCCTATTGGGTGGAGTGGTCGACAACGCGGTGAAAACGACGCTGGGGTTTTGAACCCTCAGTAGTGAGGCGGGCGTTCGTCTCCGATGACAACGCCACCTGACCCTTCCTGTGCCCGTTCAGCCTCGCGCTGCAGCAGCATTTCGACGCGACGGGTCAGGCGATCGATTTCGTCTTGTTGGCGGGTGACGACCGTGTTCAGCTCTTCGACCGTGCGGGTCAGATGGGCGATCTGTTCTTCCAGATGCTGCATTCGGGGCTCCTGTATCTGGGCCGGTCATAGCGGCCCTGCAATCTCATGACCAGAGAAACCATGCCCTGCGACAGAGGCTTGGCTTGCCCCGATCAGGGCCATGGGATAGACCGCGCGCGGAACATAAACCTCCCAAGGACGCCCCAAAATGGCCAAGCCCAAGAAACAGCCCCGCCCCAAGGCAATCACGCCGAAAGGGTTCCGCGACTATTTCGGCTCGGAAGTCTCGCAGCGAACTGAGATGCTGCGGACCATTGCTGGCGTCTATCATCGATACGGTTTTGATGCGCTGGAAAGCAGCGCTGTGGAAACCGTCGAAGCGCTGGGCAAGTTCCTGCCAGACGTGGATCGCCCGAATGAAGGGGTCTTTGCATGGCAGGAAATTGACGAAAACGACAAGGGCGATTGGATGGCCCTGCGTTATGACCTGACCGCACCACTGGCGCGGGTCTATGCGCAGCACCGCAACGATCTGCCGACGCCTTATCGCCGCTATGCGATGGGGCCGGTCTGGCGCAACGAAAAGCCCGGGCCAGGTCGCTACCGTCAGTTCTATCAGTGCGATGCGGATACGGTGGGTACGGCTTCGATGGCCGCGGACGCCGAGATTTGCGCAATGCTATCTGATACGTTGGAGACCGTCGGCATTCCACGCGGCGATTATCTGGTGCGCGTCAATAACCGCAAAGTTCTGAACGGTGTGCTTGAGGCGATGGGCCTTGGAGATGACCTTGCCGCTCGTGACAATGTCCTGCGCACCATCGACAAGTTCGACAAGGTGGGTGAGCAGGGTGTGCGTGAGTTGCTGACCAAAGGCCGTTTGGACGCATCGGGTGCGTTTATTGATGGAGTTGGTCTCAGCGACGATCAGGCAGAGCCGGTGATTGCTTTCTTGACCTCGAAGGCGGCGGATACCGCCGGAACTCTGGCCAATCTGCGTGCCGCTGTGGGTAATAGCAAGATCGGCGTGGACGGAATTGCCGAGTTGGAGCAAATCGGCGCACTGCTTGATGCAGGTGGGTACGGATCGGAACGGATCGAGATCGATCCTTCGGTTGTGCGCGGTTTGGGCTACTATACTGGCCCGGTCTACGAAGCCGAATTGACCTTTGAGATTTTCGACGAGAAAGGCCGCAAGCGGCAGTTCGGATCAGTCTCCGGCGGTGGACGTTATGACGATCTAGTCAAGCGGTTCACCGGACAGGAAGTTCCCGCGACGGGTATTTCGATCGGCGTCGACCGTCTGCTGGCCGCCCTGCGTGAGAAGGGTAGGATCGCCGCGCAAGCGACCGGTCCGGTGGTCGTTACCGTAATGGATCGCGATCGAATGGCGGATTATCAGGCGATGGTGGCCGAGCTGCGTAACGCGGGTATCCGGGCCGAGGTCTACTTGGGTAACCCCAAGAATTTTGGCAATCAGCTGAAATATGCGGACAAGCGGAACTCTCCGATTGCGGTGATCGAAGGCGGTGATGAAAAGGCCAATGGCATCGTGCAAATCAAGGATCTGATCCTGGGCGCGAAGATTGCCGAAAGCGCCACGCTGGAGGAATGGAAAGAACGCCCCAGCCAGTTTGAAGTGTCGCGTGGTGATCTAGTCACCAAAGTGCGTGAAATTCTGGACAGTCAGGACTGATCCATGGCCAACCGTTCTCAGATTCAGGCCCGCGCCGCGATGATGCGCGTCCGGTTCGAGGCCGCTGGCGCGCAGGTTGTCGATACGCCTTTGCTGCAACCGGCGGAAACGCTGCTTGATCTCTACGGCGAGGATATCCGTGCCCGGGCGTATGTGACCTCAGACGCTCTGCGGGGCGAACAGATGCTGCGTCCCGACTTTACGCTGCCTGTTGTGCAGATGCACATGACAGAAGGGGCCGAGCCGGCACGATATACCTATTCCGGTGAAGTGTTTCGCCGTCAGGAGCATGATCCGGACCGGGCCAACGAGTACATTCAGGTCGGGTATGAGGTCTTTGACCGCGATGATCCCGCAGGGGCAGACGCCGAGGTCTTTTCTCTCTTTGCTCTGCAATTGCGCGGCTTGCCTTTGCGTGCAGCTACCGGGGACATCGGTATTCTGATCGCTGCGGTACGGGGCCTGCGCACGACTGACCGTCGCAAGTCCGCTCTGATGCGGCACTTGTGGCGACCCCGCCGGTTCCGCATTCTGCTGGATCGGTTTGCTGGACGTAAGCCTGAACCGGAATTGCGCAGCGAATTGCTGTCGGCGGCTAATCCAATGGCTTTCGAGGCCCCGATGATCGGAAAGCGACGTGCATCAGAGATCGAGGCACGCATTGAAGCGTTGCGCGAAGATCGGGACACGCCACCCATTTCCGACAACGAACTTGCGGGTCTTGAGTCGCTGTTAACCGTGCGCGAGACAATGCCTTTTGCGCTTGAACAATTGCGCGATGTGGCCGTCGATCTTCCCCAGATAACACCGGCTCTGGACCGGTTGGAGACGCGGATCGCTTCGCTGCAGGCGCGCGGTGTCGATGTAGAAAAGTTGGATTTCGAGGCTGCCTATGGGCGTACGTCGATGGAGTACTATGATGGGTTTGTCTTTGGCTTCTACGCCGAGGGTCGACCTGATCTGCCTCCTATCGCCACAGGTGGACGATATGACGCCCTGACCCGGCAACTGGGTAACGGCGCGGAAATACCTGCGGTTGGTGGTGTGCTGAGACCGGACCTGATGCTCGAGATCGAGGAGGCGGCGCAATGAGCCTGAAACTGGGTGTGCCCTCGAAGGGCCGGTTGATGGAAAAAACCTTCTCATGGTTTGAAAAACGCGGGATTATTCTGTCCCGCAGCGGGTCTGACCGCGAGTATGCCGGCAAAGTTGAAGGGATAGACGGCGTCTCGCTGATCCTGCTTTCCGCTGGTGAAATCCCGCGCGAGCTAGCGGCGGGGCGCATCCACATGGGTGTAACGGGTACTGACCTTGTGCATGAGAAATTGCCCCGATGGGAGCAGCAAGTCGAAGAAGTATCCCTTTTGGGCTTCGGTCAGGCTGACCTGATCATTGCCACCCCAGCCTGTTGGGTGGATGTCGATACGCTGGACGATCTGGATGGCGCTGCGGCTGCATTTCGCAGAACCCACGGGCACCGGCTGCGCATTGCAACAAAGTACCACAGGCTGGTGCGGGAGTTTCTGACCGATGCGGGGGTGGCCGACTACACATTGGTGGATAGTCAGGGCGCAACGGAAGGTACGGTGGTCAATGAAACCGCCGAGGCTATCGCTGACATCACCTCAACCGGCGAAACGTTGCGGGCCAATCACCTGAAGATCCTGTCTGATGGTTTGATCCTGAAGTCGCAGGCGACCCTGTGGCGCAGCCGAGAAGCCAGCTATAGACCGGCTGATAAAGCGGTACTGTCTGAGTTGATGGATCGGCTGAGCTGATCTTAAAGGACGCCGATCTCGGCCAGCGCCCGGTTTAGATCTTCGGGCAGAGCATCATCCTGCGACTTGCCTTTGGGCAGGTCTGCGGGGGTATCTTCGGGCTTTAGATAACGCCAACCCTGAAACGGTCGTTTCTGCGCGTTTTGGGTGCGATGCACCTCGGGTTCCAACACGATAGCGCAACGGCGAATGCCATCGTCGCCGATAACCTCATCCAGCCTCAGGATACGCTGGCGGCATTGCACGACGCCTTTGATCACCCAATAGATCGACCCGCCCTTCAGAATTTCTGCCTCGCGCTTGGGCCACATACGGGTGACATGGCGGGGCAAGCCGTCCTCGAACCGCTGGCGGTAGGTATCCTGCCACGCGATCAGGGTGTCGACGCTTTCCGATCCGACCGATAGTTTTATGAGGTTAACGTACTTATCCACAGCTTTCCCACAGAGTCGTCCCTAGGCCCACCTTTATATTGTAGCTCATGCGCGATTGTCATCAAGCTGTTGTGGTCGGGCGTTGAAATGGTCTAATCTGGGTGCCTCTTTCAAGACAGGGAATCACCAATGAGCCGCTTTGCCGCCCCCATCGCCGAGCAGATCTGGGACATGAAATACCGCTTTAAACAGGCGGATGGCACACCCATTGACCAGACGGTCGAGGATTCGTGGCGTCGCATCGCGCGCGATCTGGCTCAGGTCGAAAATGACCCCGCACATTGGGAGCAGAAGTTTTTCGAGGCTCTGGAAGATTTCAAATATCTTCCTGCAGGGCGCATTACCGCCGGAGCGGGGACCGCGCGGCGCGTTACCCTGTTCAACTGCTTCGTGATGGGGACAGTTCCGGACAGTATGGGCGGCATCTTCGACATGTTGAAAGAGGCGGCACTGACGATGCAGCAGGGCGGCGGAATCGGTTACGATTTCTCAACCATTCGTCCGCGTGGCGCGGATGTGCATGGCGTGGCCGCTGATGCCTCGGGGCCGCTGTCGTTCATGGATGTCTGGGACGCCATGTGCCGCACGATCATGTCGGCTGGTTCGCGCAGAGGTGCGATGATGGCGACCATGCGCTGCGACCACCCGGATATCGAACATTTCATTACCGCCAAATCCGACCCTGCACGCTTGCGTATGTTTAACATGTCGGTGCTGGTTACCGATGCTTTCATGGAGGCAGTCAAGGCTGACGGCCCATGGGAGCTGGTTTTCGGCGACAAGGTCTATCACACCGTTCAGGCACGTGATCTTTGGAACAAGATCATGCAGGCAACCTACGATTATGCTGAGCCGGGTGTAATCTTCATTGATCGCATCAATCAGGCCAACAACCTGAGCTATGTCGAGACAATCGCGGCAACAAACCCCTGCGGTGAGCAACCTTTGCCGCCCTATGGTGCCTGCCTGTTGGGTTCGGTCAATCTGGCACGTCTGGTTGCGGATCCGTTCGAAAAAGACGCCCATCTTGATGAGGCGGCTATGCAAGAGTTGGTCGCAACCGCCGTTCGGATGATGGACAACGTGGTCGATGCATCGAAGTTCCCGTTGCCGGAGCAAGCAGCCGAGGCTCAGGCCAAGCGCCGGATCGGTCTGGGTGTCACCGGGCTGGCGGATGCGTTGCTGATGCTGGGCCTGCGCTATGGCTCGGACGAAGCGGCGCAACAGACCGAGCGCTGGCTGCACGCAATCGCCCGCGCCGCTTATCTGGCGTCGGTTGATTTGGCCAAGGAAAAGGGCGCCTTCCCCCTGTTTGACGCTGAGAAGTATCTGGACAGCGGCACGATGCTGCAGATGGATGACGACGTGCGCGATGCGATCCGCAAGCATGGCATTCGCAACGCCTTGCTAACATCAATCGCGCCAACCGGGACGATCTCACTCTATGCCGGGAACGTGTCGTCTGGGATCGAACCGGTCTTTGCCTATGCCTATACCCGCAAGGTTCTGCAGAAAGATGGTTCACGTACCGAAGAAGAGGTTGTGGATTACGCGGTACAGATGTGGCGCGACAAGTTTGGGAATGTTGAACTGCCGGACTACTTCGTCAACGCGCAAACGCTGTCTCCGTCTGATCACGTCAAGATGCAGGCCGCTGCACAGAAATGGATCGACAGTTCGATCTCCAAGACCATCAACTGCCCCGAAGATATCAGCTTTGACGCGTTCAAAGACGTTTACATGCAAGCATGGGATCTGGGCTGCAAGGGTTGCACCACCTATCGACCAAATGATGTGACGGGTTCTGTCCTGACGGTTTCTGAAAGTTCGGACAAAGTGCCCGGCGAGAGCGCGGATGCGCCTCATGAAGTTGATGGTGGCGATGTCATCTACATGTCCGAGCCACTGGATCGACCACAATCGCTTGAGGGGTCGACATATAAGCTGAAATGGCCCGACAGCGAGCACGCGATCTATCTGACCATCAACGACATCGTGATAGGCGGGCGTCGCAGACCATTCGAGGTTTTCATCAACTCGAAGAACATGGAGCACTATGCCTGGACGCTGGCCCTGACGCGGATGATCTCGGCTGTGTTCCGTCGTGGTGGTGATGTGTCATTTGTGGTTGAGGAACTGAAAGCGGTGTTTGACCCGCGTGGTGGTGCCTGGGTTCAGGGCAAGTACATCCCATCAATTCTGGCCGCAATTGGTGGCGTGATCGAACAGCACATGGTCGCCATCGGCTTTCTCGAAGGAGAGGGGATGGGGCTGAAATCTGATCCGCAGGCGCAGGTGGTCAACATGGATGCTCCGCGTGGCAAAGCATGCCCATCCTGCGGACAATACGACATGGTCATGATTGAAGGGTGCATGACTTGCCGAAGCTGTGGTCACTCCAAGTGCGGCTGACCATCAGCCTGATTTGAATGTTGTGTTGTGGCGTTTCATGCGACATGACCTAAACGTTTCAATAGGTCATTTTGGCTGTTGATATGAGTAAACGGCCTCGGGTTTCTTCCGGGGTCGTTTGCAAATCTAACAAGGAAAGACAAGTGAGATGGCGCGGCGCTGAAGAAATTATCAGGCTTTGATAAGAGAGGCGGCTAGCGGTCATCGGCCCCGCCAACGCCGAAGGTCTGCATTGCGGACTAAGACAGACCTTCGCTGCTCCTGTAACTTGCTGGGCAGGGCATGGGATAGCGGCCACACAGCTGCCGTTCGCTGCGGTTGCGATCCAGGCATAAGCTAATGGCAGCTTTGTGCAGAACGCGGACTTTGCAAAGTTTCGAGGACGGCCCTTTTCAAGTTTATGAAGTCGACTTTGATGCGGCACTGCGGCGATTCAAAGCTGCCGTTCGTTGCATTCGCAAATACTAGTGCCGGAGTATTCTGCCTCCAAGGCACTATGGACTATAAGTCTTCTCCATCTGTCAGGACGACTGAACGCCAGCAACGAAATAAAAAGTCCTCGCGGCACGATCGGAAACAACGTCCCGAAAGAGCTGATGAAATTGCCAAACGCATCCAGCCCGTCTGTGTGATCAAAGAGCGGAAAATCTAGTCGCGAGCGGGGACACTTCTGGTAGCACAGCACAAACCCATGGACTTTCGTTGTGAACGCGGGGACCTCGAGGGAAAGGCTAAATCTCAGAAAATAGGATGCAATCCTACCTGCGCAACCAACGCGACGTAGCAATCACTATATCCTTAGTTGCCAGAAAGATTGGAGATTTCCGATTTGCAGTTAAACTAAACAATGAACGCGACGACAGGGGAAAGCATGAGAACTTGGCTGTTTAGAATAATTGGACTTGTTGCACTGCTCGCTTTCGCAACAATCGCTTTTGTTTGGTTGCTACTTGCTGCGCCGCTATTCTCAGATTTGCGACGCAACCTCGTTGAACAGGTTCTTTCGGAACAAATTGGGCAGCCGCTTTTGGTCAACGACGATGTGAGCGTCGCACTTGGTCGCATTACCCACATCTATGTTGGTGGCGTTGTAATCCCCAGCGAGACACTGCCAGATACACCTCTTGCAGAATTAAAGCTCCTTGAACTGGAACTGGACGTTGCTGCCTTGGCCAACGGACGTCTGCACTTTGACAACCTTTTGGTGGACGGTCTCCAGGCAAACTTTCTTACAGCCTCTGATGGAACAACAAGCTGGCGAAAACGCCGATCAAAGCCAACGCCTCAAACCAACGGGTCGCTGGCAGAGGATAATCTGGATGCTGAGGCCGAAATCGAGACGTCCGAAGATGCTGGCAAAGAAAGCAGCGGGATTCTTACCTTTCTCAGCGACAAGAACGTCAGCTTCACATCCATCGGGTTGAACGTTGACGACCAGGTTTCAGGCTTTTCGTTTGTGTTTGATCTTCAGTCGCTCGCCCTCGAACAAGTAGATGATGGACAAAGGACAAAGGTCTCGGGGACAGGCTCCGTCAACGGTCAGGGTTTCGAAATCGAGGGCGACTATCCCCATAACGCGCCGTTTACGACACGGGCCAGTTTTGGAGAAATGACTGTCCGCTACGATGGCGAGCCGTTCGCGGAAGACGAAGGTGGCGGTTACCGGGCTGTTCTGGAGATGGACACTGGTGAATTCGGTGATTTTCTTGATGTCATGGGGTTGGAACGAGTTCTGGAAGGTAATGGCCAGTTGCAAGCTGAACTTGTGTCTCAGGACGCCCTAACAATCGAAACATTTACAACAACCGTAAGCCTTGAAGATGGACAAAAACTTGAAGCTGAAGGTTCGATTGATGATCTTTATACAGCTCAGGGTGTCGATCTGCTTTTCAATGCGCGACTTCACCCTGAGGGACAACCGCCACAAGCGGCAAAGAGTATTCAAGAGCTCAAGTTTACGGGCTTTGAAATGCATATGGTCGGATCCCTCGCCTCTTTCGAATTCGAGAAACTACTGTTCGAAACCAACGCCTTTGACCAAGGGCTGGACGTAATCGGTCCAGCCTCTATCGAGAGCATTCGCCGCATGCCGGATGGCCGCCTCGCGATGTTGGGCATTACCTTGCAAGCTGGCCCAATCGAGGAGCCGGTTCTGAAAGCCGAAGGCGAAATACTCGACCTACTTCAGCTTCAGGACGCGAGCTTCGATGGCATGCTGAATGGGCCTGCCAAATTGATTTTGCCCGATCTCGACGAAGGTTTTGTCGACCAGTTTGGCGGCATTAAGGCGGACTTTAGCATATCCAATGCGGGAGGCCCGGTGTCACTAAATCGGTTCAACGCGACCAGCTATGAAACCGATCTTTGGGCGCTCGACCTTGCGTTGTCGGTCAATGAGCTCAAAGGGCTGGCCGGGCTTGATTTCGACGTGAACCTGGATGTGGGCGATGGTGCTCAATTTCTGACCGCGCTCAACCTGCAACCTGTCGAAATTGGCGCACTCGGCATTGATGCTAAAACCTCCAAGCAGGGCGAGGACTTTAATGCTGCAATCGAATTCGAAGCTGGCTCTTCGCAGCTTCTAGCGGCTTTGGATGCTAAATTTCCGGATGGCGCTTCTGTTGTTCGCGGCAACGTTACCAGCGAGAGGCTCGATCTCAACGACCTGAAGAACCTGACTGCCGTGCTGGACCAATTGAAAAGCCTAGTAGGGGAGACACCAAAAGAACCTGAAGCCGAAGTTCAGCCATTGGTTTTGCCGAAGGAGCCAGACGTCCAGCCCTTGGTGTTGCCAAAGGAAAAAGGGAAGCCTGCCGATCTTCTTGATGTGCAACGCGTGCTGCGAGAAGCTGACGTCGAGGTGCAGATCGAATTCAAAGAGATTGTAGGCCAGCAAGGCGTAACATCTGTTTCAAGCCAATTGTCTGCGAAGGAAGGAACCGTGGATGTCGGACCTCTTCAGATGGCTTATGGCGGCGGAACCTTCAGCCTGCGGGCGGTCATGGATCTGATTGACTCACCTGATTGGCTTTCATTGTCGGGGTCGACCTCAGGGTGGGAATTCGGTGAGATCCTTGATGAGTTAGGGATTGGAATTGATGCCTACGGGCGTTTGAGTGGTGAATTCAACGTTTCGGGAAGTACCGCTTCTGGCAGGGCCTTCATCAACTCCATGCGTGGCAATGCGTCTTTGTCGATGTCTCAAGGCTACATCAGCACCAGTTTGCTGGAGTTGGCGGGGCTTGGTATTTTCCCTTGGCTGTTCTCTGAAGAGCTGCGGCAAGGTTACACTGACATCACTTGCGTCGTGGCCCCTGTTAACATTGAAGCCGGGCGGGTAAGCACAAACTCTATCGTCATTGAGACGGCTTCGGTTCAGTTGGTGGCCCGCGGACAGGTAGATTGGGTGAACGATACTTTAGCGATACGAGCAGAGCCACGACGTGTCGGCAAACCTCTATCCCGAAGTGCTTGGCCATTTGATGTGACTGGTCAGCTTTCATCACCGAAGTTCAAGCTGGATGTGGGCGGGTCTAGGAACAAGGCTCCGGAGAGCGCTGGTGCAATGCCAGTAAACAGGCAACCTTGCGTGCCAGACATCAACCAATTGCAGTAGTCGGTCGCGTTCTAGTTTTTGAGCGGTTCTGGCTGTTCGGCCTGGCACTCCAGAACGGCCTCAATGGCTTTTGCGGATCCGCTTAAATCGAGTTCGACTTCGGTTCCGCTTTCGCCAATGATCGTGACGCTTTGGCGTTTTCCAAACTCGGTTACAAACGCCGGATTGTCGAAAAAGGCGTAGCCACCGGGAACGCCATTCTTGTAGACACCTACGGCCTCACCTTCGAACTGCGCATCACCAAAATCAAATCTTACTATGCCTGTCGCACCATCTTCGACTTGAACCCAGGCCGGATTGTAGGCTGCAAAAAAGCCTCCAGCCTGGTTTGGTGCAGCGCCAATTTCTACTGTCATGTCGTCTTCAAAGGCTCTCCACGCAAGACAACCGTTGCCTTTTTCTGGATCGATGAGAATTGCCCAGTCGCCGGACTCACCCCACTGTTCCATCCCGGCTGCATGAACAAACCCAGGCAAAAGTACTACAGTTGCGGAAAGTACCCACTTGATCATCCGAAGCCTCGCTGAGTTCTGAAGATTTCTTCTTTGATTCTAACCATTGCCCAGTGTCAATCAATCCAATCCGACGACGGCGGTATCGCGTTTTTGAAGTTTCATAGATGAATCTGACGAGTTGTTAGTCAGATATGTGAGCAAGCTCACTATCCCAATCAGCTGAAGATATTTTGGGTTCCCGCGGATCAGCGATGTAAGACGGAGTCATTATTTGAGTTTCGTTTTCATTCAAAACATCGACGATGCTCTCACGAAGATCCGACAAGATTTTTGGCAAGCTCGATCCACGAGAAGTGTACGCGTTGATTTCATAGTTGATCGCGTAATCTTCCAACTGGGCCCAAAGCAAAAATGGCTCTGGGCGGACGCTTGCGAAAAAATCTTGATCAACCGCACTGCGGACGAAACAGACAATTAAAACATCCCATTTTCCACTGCCCGAATCCAGCAAGTGGGCTACCTTTCAACCCCTTGAGCCAACTAGTCGCTTGCTCTTTGCATCGCGTCTTCGAGCTTTTGAATGTCCGCTTGGCTAAGCTGGGGCCGGTCGATTTTTATCGTTAGCTTTTCCAGCTTTGCGCTCAATGGGAACGGAGGCTGGTAATCGTCGTCGTTCACGCCTGTCAAAGTATCAGAACCTATATCAAACGCCTCGTCCCATTGAAGGGTGGTGGGGATGGTGTTCTTCATCTTTTGAGTTGCTACGACTTCGCCATCAACTTTCAGCGTCCCGGTGCCACCCTGACCCAGACCAGTAGTACTTCCGTATGCGAGGGTTCCGGCTCCGAGGCCGTCATATTTGAAGTCAAACTCCAGAGTGTGCTTTCCGGGTGCCAAGGCCTCTTTGCCTTCCCACTTAATCCGGTCGAGATTCAACATATTCCAGAGGAAGACTGGCTTGCCATCAAGCAGGTAAAAGCCGTAACCGGCAAAGCGGCCGCCTGATGTCAAAATCATGCCTTCAGCACCACCCTCGGGCACATCTATCTCTGCTGTAATGGTGTACGAGCTGTTGAGTATACTTGGGGAATCTCCCTGAGGAACCCCAATCATTGGCCGGACATAAACGAACTCGTTTCGTCCCGCGGCGATGCTTGGTCGCGGCAATGAAATTCTGGACGTGACCGAGGCATCCATCGGGAAGACCTGATACTTATTGGCTTCTTCTATAAATATAGCCTTCAGTTCTTCGATCTTTTCTGGGTGTTGCGCCGCTAGGTCATTTCTTTGATTCATATCCGTGGTTAGATCGTAAAGCTCGAGCACTTGATTGTTCAAAGGGTCAGGGTTTGGCGTCTTTGGCGTTTCCCATGGCATCCGGTTTACTTTGGTGCTTAGTAACCAACCTTCGTGATACAAAGCCCATTGTCCCATCATCTCGAAGTACTGAGTTCGGTGACGGCTCGGCGCATCCTTGTTTTTCTCATCGAAAGTATAGGCAAAGCTGGTGCCTTCAATTGGAGATTGAACAATCCCGTCGACTTCCAACGGCGCATCAATTCCAGTGACTTCGAGGATAGTGGGCACGACGTCGATTACATGCATGAACTGATCTCGCTGACCGCCTTTGTCTGCGATTCCGTCAGGCCATGACACCACCATGTTCTGTCGGATGCCGCCAAGCCTGTTTGCATTCTGTTTGAAGTAGTCGAACGGAGTATCAAAAGCCCAGGACCATCCTGCCGACATGTGGTTGTAAGTCTCTTCGGTGCCCCAGACGTCGTACCACTGCAACTGCGTTTTTGCGGGCATCTCTGCGATACCGTTGAACCAAGCCACCTCGTTCGGTGTCCCCATCGGTCCGCCCTCAGCCGAGGTGCCATTGTCACCGTTGATGTAGAAGATCAGTGTGTTGTCACGTTTTCCAAGGTCTTCTATTGCGTCGATAACGCGACCTATCTCATGGTCGGTATAGGCTGCATAGGCGGCGAAAACCTCTACCTGTCGAACGAAGAGTTTTTTCTCGTCGTCCGTCAATTGATCCCATGGCTTGATTTTGTCTGCAGGCCAAGGCGACAGCGTTGCATCTTGCGGGACAAGCCCCAACTTTTTCTGGTTCTCGAAAATTGTCTGCCTAAGTGCTTCGTACCCGCCATCAAACAGGTTCATCGCCTCGATTTTCTCAACCCACTCTTTGGTCGGGTGGTGAGGCGCATGCGTTGCACCGGGCACATATTTGACAAAGAAAGGCTTACTTGGCTCGATTTGGTGCAACCGTGAAATGTGGTCAATCGCATCGTCGGCCATTCCGGTGATCAAGTTCCATTCAGGATCACCATCAAACGGGTAAATCGGGGTGGTGTTTCGATACAAGTTCGGCTGCCATTGGTTCGCGTCGCCACCAACAAACCCATAAAAGTACTCGAAACCTAAGCCAGTCGGCCATTTGTCAAATGGGCCAGCCTGGCTGGCTGCAAAGGCTGGGGTGTTATGATTTTTTCCAAACCATGAAGTGGCGTAGCCATTGTCTGATAGTATCCTCCCGATAGTGGCTTTGTTGTCTGGAATAATACTGTTGTAGCCGGGATACCCGGTCGAAGATTCCGAAATCACTCCGAACCCGACCGAATGATGATTGCGGCCTGTCATCAAGGCTGCCCTGGTCGGAGAACAAAGTGCGGTCGAATAGATGTTCGTAAAACTCAAACCCTCTTTTGCCAATTCATCCATCGTATCGGTCGGGATGACGCCGCCGAAAGTACTAGGAATACCATACCCAGCATCGTCCAACATGATGAGGAGGATATTTGGCGCGTTCTCAGGCGGCACTACACGTGGCGGCCACCAAGGGATGGAATTGGCCGTTTGCTCCTCAATTTTTCCGCCAAAAACCGGAGGTTGAGGAGGCAATTGCCTGCCATCAATTGTGGTGGTTCCATCTGGAGAGCCCACTTGCGATTGGGATAGCGCCAATTCGGTAGATGATACGAATGAGACCAAGACTGCTACAGTCAGCTTCAATCTATTGGTTGCAGGCATTTCTAACTCTCCCTCCACATCGACACATGGGATCGCGGTAAACCTTATTTTCATCGGTTTCGTGTTTTAGCGCCGCGCCAGACCAATTCCCAAAGTGACATTCATATTCAAGAATATTCTATGTGTAGCATTAGATTTCCCTGGCAAGGAAATTTTTGTGTGTGTGTCTGCATTGGGCTCGAGGCTGACCTTAGATGCGGTGCAGCACGTTCGCTGTAGGGGTCGCTGTGCGATGCAAGTACGGTCCAATGCGGACCTTCGCCACATGGTCTCTATGCTGCGGCGCGGCCTGCTAAACCGGACCTTCGCTGCATCTGTAACATCGGGGTACTTGCGAACTCCCAAAACGCAGGACTTCGCGGGTATTCAGGTGTGACAACTAACTGTCAGCTTTGGATGGTCAGTAGTCAGAATTCACCACTTCTTTTGGTAGAAAATCGATGCAACCTTTAGCGCATCTCAGTGCGCTAACTACTTATTTCCACTGTTTCACTCAGCTATGGGTATAGTAAATGACTTGAAAAACAGTTTTGGACTTAGAATTGACATGAATTAGTCCAAAATTTCGATGACTTGAGTGGTGTTGGAGCCCATGTCAGCCCGCCAAGCTGGCTGCAAACCAGAGAATCTCGAGCAACGAGCACATGATCAGAGTCACGAACTTCAGCAAACAATACAAAGGCTTCACGGCCGTGAAGAACCTTAGCTTTTCGGTTGAACCCGGCCAAATCCTCGGGCTGGTTGGTTCGAATGGTGCGGGCAAGACGACGACCCTACGTGCCTTGTGCGGGATTGTCCCTCCGACCTCGGGGCACCTCTTGGTTGCGGGCCATGACATTGTGCGAGATCCAATCAAAGCCAAACAAAACATCGGCTATATTCCTGATGATCCGCGGCTTTTCGACACCATGACGGTCTGGGAACATCTGGCCTTTACTGCGGCGGCTTACCAACTTGTAGAATTTGAGGAAACCGCCGAAGCACTTCTTGCGTCCTTCGAGCTTACCCACAAGCGCGACACGCTCGTCCATAACTTGTCTCGCGGTATGCGCCAGAAGGTGGCGATCGCCTGTGCCTTTTTGCACGATCCCAAGGTGATCTTGTTCGATGAGCCCCTGACGGGGCTCGATCCGCAGGGGATCCGGGGCATCCAGCAGGCGATCCGAGAACGTGCGCGTTCCGGTGCCGCCATCATCATCAGCTCGCATCTTTTAAGTCTGTTCGAGAACTTGTGCACGCATATTATGGTGCTGAACCTTGGTGAGTGCCGTAGGTTTGGCACGATGAGCGACGTGTTGAGCGAGGTCGGCGAGACCGACAGTAACTCGGCCCTAGAAGAGGCGTATTTCAGCATCACCCAAGACAAAGAAATGGCTGAAGTTTAGAAATATGGATTCCGCGCTTTTTCGTCTTCTTTTGATGCGCCTGCGTGGCGGCATCCGCCTGCGTCTGATCCAATTGACAACATTGCGCGGCCTGCTCTTTTCTGTTGCTTTTTGCGGGATCGTTTGGCTGTTGCTGGTTGCAAACGGCTCATCTATGGAAACGGGGTTCCTGGCAGACGCTGCCTTGGATCGGCAAGCTTTAAACACGCAGATCAGCACTTACATGCCGATCGGAATGCTTGCGATGTCCCTGCTGACAGTCGCGCTGTCTGTCGGTCCTACGTTTCATTTTTCACCGGCAGAGATCAATTTTCTTTTCACCGGGCCGTTCCGTCGGCGCGACCTGATCATCTACAAATTCGGCGCCTACGTTGCCGGTGCCACATTAAGCTGTGCGCTCATCACCATCTTTGCACAGGCGCAAACGGGGTCCGCCCTGACTGCGTTTATCGCCTCGCTCCTGACGCTCGTCTTCGTTCAGTTGAACAGCGCCGTCATCGGCATGGCTGGGCAAGCACTGGAAGGCAGCAGGTTTGCGCGGCTTCGATGGCCCGCAATTGCGCTGCTTTCCGCCGCTGCGACCGCCACCGTGGTCTACGCTTGGACAACGCCCGAGCGCAGCCTATTCGACCTGCTGTTCGAATTTCGCCACTCGTGGATCGGCACCATTATCCTGTCACCCTACATCGTGTTTGCCGAACTCTTCGTAGCGCCTTCGCCTTTTCCGCATCTGTTCTTTTGGGCCTCAATCGCGGTCCTCATCAACGCTGCACTGTTGCATCTTGCAATCAAACTCGACGCGCGCACGACCGATCGTGCCTTAAAGGAAAACGCCCGACAGAGCGACCGATGGGAGCGCATAAAGCAAGGAGGATCATTCTGGGCCACTGAACGGACCGAAATACCATCGATCCGTCGTGCGCCAATTATAAGTGGTTTGGGGCCGATTATCTGGCGTCAAGCGCTCAACGTTGCCCGCAGTTCATTCAGGGTTGTTGCTGTGTTTGTTGGTATGGCAGCCTGCGTCGGGCCAGTCCTTTCCGCGGCCGGTATATCGGTCACGGACTCGCGGGCCGTGTTGTTTTTCTACATCTTTTTTGTGTTCATCCTGCCTCGAACACTGGTTTGCGACTTTCGCGGCGACCTGAGCCGGATGGAAGTCTACAAGACCTTGCCCATTCCACCATGGCGCATCTGCGCAGGTCAGCTCGTGACTCAGGTAGTTCTGGCCTGTGTCGTTGCTGTGACAATGATCCTCAGCATCGTCGTTTTTCAAGATGGACTCGGCATACCCGACGCACTGGTTCTTGCGGCTTTTGTATTCCCGTTGACCATGCTTCTCTATACCGTTGAGAACACGATACATCTCTTGTTTCCGACAAAACTCCTCCCGATGGGACGAGCAGACTTCGAATTTCTTGGTCGTTCACTTGTCGAGTTCATTGCGAAGTCGATTGCCATCTTTGCGGCTGTGGCGGCATCGGCTGCCGTCGGGCTATTCACATTCACAACGATAAGACCCTCTTGGGTTATATTGGGGTTGGCCAGCTGGATCACATTGACCTTGTTCGGGCTTTTGGCGTTGGTCGCGATGCAATATGCGTTTCGTCGGTTCGCAGTGGCAGAAAACGTCGACTAAAGCGAAGAGTGGTGACCGCCGGCCGAGGCCTTCAACCTACTTGAGGCCCCAGCCGTCGGAATGGCGGGTTAGGGCCTATTATCTGTAAACATGGTGCGGACTCATTGAAACTAGCCCTGTCAAGAATTGCAGTTCACCTAAGTTCCGTTCCTGGCACACCATCGAATAGGCGTATCTAAAACCGCACTGCCGATGATCAAAGGTATGGGCCGACAACGAGGACCAACGTGAGTGGTAGTACTGGAAATACCTGCTAGCAGCGTAAGCGGACCAATATAGGTTAAGCACCCTGAAAAGGAGTTGGCACATTCACTATTCGGAAACCCTAAGTCGCCTTATCTTTTTGGCGCAGGATTTCAGGTTTGTGTCCCCGCATAAATATCAAGCACGCGAGAACAAAATTGTTGTCGCGCGTAAAAATACTTGAATTGTTGCATTTTAAGTTCAAGTATTCGAATGCGTGGCAAGTCTGTATTACCTCTGTTGCTCGCGCATTTGCCAGACCTGTCTGGTTAACCTCCTGGAGATGACGTGAGTGGCGTCGCCAGGAGGTTACTTTTTCGTCGAGACAATCTTCCACAGGAACGCCTAATGAAGCTAGCAAGGTTGAAATGCCCCCCTTGTGAGCGAAGTTCATTTAGTCCGTTTGCCTGCTATTTGTTACCTGGTTCTGAACGTTCGGAATGAGCGGTTTGCAACTTGCCGCACTCGCGAAAGACTGAAGCGTGATCAAAGGCGGCTTTGGGCTCGTTGCAGACATTCGAAGTCAGAAAAAAAAGTCGACTTATGTCTGCCCTGAGCACGGAGCAGACGTTCGAAGTGCCTTTTTCTGTGCCTTCAAAAGGGGAATGGCTAGGTTTCCCGACTACTCCTCGAATGAGCGTGAGATCGCGTTCATTGCAGCCCACCCCAACGCGATATTCTCCTTGTCTGCACTCACTGGAAGCGATGAGAATTTAACGATTACTGTCCGGGTTGTGGGGTTAATCCAAATGTGCTGACCGTTGACCCCGACGGCGAAGAACGAACCGTGGTCGTCCTTGGTCACATACCACTGATTTCGGTAGAAGCCGTCGGGCCAAGTCTTAGAGTAGATTGTCGGCTGCCAAGCCGCGTTGTCCCCGTTAAAGCGGATATCATCGATCCACCCAGACGGTATGATCTGTCGATCATTGAAGAAACCATCGTTCAGGACCATTTGCGAGAACCTGGCAAGGTCGCGCAAAGTCAGAACGAATCCACCGTTTGCGGCGGCGGCGCCCTTGTAGTCGACCGTGATTTGGCCATCGTGGTCGGCTCCGAGCTGCGACCAGATCGCGGTGCTCATGTAGTCCGCAAACCGCTGTCCCGAAGCTCTTTCGATTAACCAGCCAAGAACGTCAGTGTTGATCGATGCATATTGAAACTGCTGACCGTGCGGTCGCGACGTGTCTTTTTCAATGGTAGTGGCAAAGGCATAGACCCCTTCCTCGGCCATGGGTGCATTTTCGCCGCGCCAAGCTGTTGAGGCCTCGTGTGCGACAACTTCTGCTTCAGGGTCGGCGTAGTCCTCGCTGAAGACTATAGAGGTTGTCATATCAAGAACTTGCCGAACCGTCGCATCACCAAAACCTGGCGCGCCATCCATCTCCGGGATATAGTCCGTGACCATCGCTGTCGGGTTCAGTCGTCCGTCATTCACGAGTATCCCAGCCAGAGTGCCTGTAACGGACTTTGACACGGACATCAGAAGGTGCCTCGTGTCTGGAGTCATTCCATTGAAGTACTTTTCAAAGACGATATCGCCGTTGTGCAGAACGATGAAGCCATCGGTATACGTCCGGACCAGCATGTCCGCGACTGTCATCGGTTGACCGCCCAAGTCGTCAAACTGAAGCCCTGAGAGGTCTTGCGGCGCGAGATTGAGAGGCGCGGTCGGTCCTGAACCACGGCTGATATTTGCAACGTGCAGGAACTCGCTGATATGCTGAAACGCCCAACGATTGTCCGGGCCCTTGTCCCAAGCAGAAATATCGATGGTACGTGTTGGAGGATTCCCTTGCATGATCCCCATCTCGGCCGCGGTCATCGGCCGTCCTTCGACAATGTTGTCTTGCGCAAACGCCGCACTGGCAAATGCTAAGGCGCAGAAATAGCATAGTGTTTTCATCGTTCCCTCCCCCATTTCTTCGAATTTATAACGAGAACCCAAAACCACCAAATTGTGCGGATGTGGCGGTCTGCTTTGTCCGCAGTCCTTCCATCGGCAAAGCGATCGGGAACGTCCGGTTTGCACGGTTCAGAACTTTCTGCACGGGCGAAGCCTCAAAGTGCGGTGAAGGTCTGGTAAGGGCTCTGACCGCCAGTCGGTACGAGCCGCAGAGAAAGGTGGGAGAGAGCCCAAGTTGACCGATGCTGCGCAGTGCACGAACTGTGCATGTGTTCCATAAAGCCGCCATTGTCCCGAGAGCGGCATTCATTCTTCAATAGCAGTTTCGGCCCGAGCCTTCAGCGCATCGTTAACCTTCGAGTAAGCTGGTTCGATCCAGCTGGAGTCCCAAAACCACAGCCCGATTCCTCGGTCGACCTCGTATTGGGTAACTTTCGTGCCGCCTGAGACCGGCTCCAACTGCCATCGGTGATCAAAGGTCAGGATACCGGGAACGCCACCTTTTTGACGAAGCTGTCTTTCGGGGGCCAACGTTACGACTGTCGAGGTCATCTCAAGGGATTTGTTAGAAGGGTCCAGAACTTTGTTTCGAAGCTTCGCACCCTCGGCGTAAACACCAGTCACTTCGACGAAAATCGGATTCCAATCAGGGTACTTGTCCGTAGCCATCAAAACGCGCCACACTTCATCGGCCGAGGCGGCAATCACAATTTCAGCACGAAAGGTTTTCTGGGTGAGAAGGCCCGCGACGACCACCAATCCAAGCGCGGGCAATCCCCATTTCATCAAGGTCCAGAGCATCACACAAACTTGTCAAACCAGCCCATCACGTCGTCGGGGTGAGCCCCAATATAGTCATAAGCCGCAAAACGGCTTTTCTCGAGGTCGAGCAGTTTCAGCTCCTTTTCGACGCCGAGCGCTTGGAAGTAATCTTCGACCATGCCCATCTTCGTCCATGGGTCATTGCTGTTCTGAACAACCAATGTTGGCACCGAGATTTTGGGGGCATCGTCAATGAAATTGGGTGCGCCCATGTCGAAGCCAAGCCGCTTTTCACTGACTTTTTCGCCTGCTCGCGTCATGAACCCGGGCATACCAAGGGCCTCCACAAAACAGGTGTAAAGCAAGGGCTGTACCGCAACGATGGCCTTGATATTCGGACGGGTCGCCAAACCGTTGTCGCGACCATAGGCATAGGTCGTTGAGGCTGCGCCCATACAGATGCTCAGAAGCCCTATCGAAGCATCGGGGAACCGAGCAGTTACAAAGTCCACAGCAGCGATGACGTCCTTTGCCTCCTCCGGACCCCAACTGACCCATGGGATCGGACCAAGATCGCTTTCGCCATGACCGCGCATGTCATACATCAGCACCGAATACCCCTGACCCACCAGGTATTTTGCCTGACGCAGAAATTGGATGTCCTGCTTCCAAGGCGTGATTGGTCCGTGCCCCTTGGGAGTCCAGCCACCGCGATTGCATTGTACGCCGAAATGGGTTTGCACGATCACTTTGTCGCTTCCGCCGTTTATCAACCACCCGCGCAACGTAACGCCATCCTCGGTTTTGAATTCGACGTTTTCGTACTCCAGCCCGTGATCTTCGGGGTTGTCGAACAAAGGTGATTGGCCCGGCTTGACCATCATGTTCGATATCATCGTTCCAAACATCGGCTTCTCCTATTTGTTGATCAGGCTGCGGGAACCAGCATGGCGGACAGCTGGTCGATAAAACCTTGTCGGTTTGCCTGGCCCGCCATTTCCGTCAGCATTTCTGCATCGGAACCGCTGGGGTTATGGATCGGGCGATCCTCGGTTACGCAAGCAAACACGTGATCTGCCACCTCTTGAGGATCGGCAAGTGCGCCCCCCTTGTTGGCCATCTGCGCGCCTACGGCACTAATTTGCGCTCGTAGTTTGTGAGAGAAGGCCACCAGTTGCGCATCTCCGCTGTTCAGGCGTTTGTCTACCGCTGCATCAAATCCGGTCGTCGGATAAGCGCCGGGTGCGACGTTGAATATCCTGACTCCAAGGGGCGCGTATTCCTGCGCCATGGCTTCGGTCAAACCGACCAGAGCATGCTTGCTGGAGGAATAGACCGAATTGCCGGGCAAACCGAGATGGCCAGCCATCGAGGTCACATTGACGATGACGCCACTTCCAGCCGCCCGCATGTCCGGCAGTGCCTCTCGCATGACATTCATCGGGCCAAAGACGTTTGTTTCATACATTGCGTGGATGTCGTCTGGACTGAACTGTTCGAACAAGCCGCTACCGCCGTAGCCTGCATTGTTGATGACAACATCTACCTGACCGAATACCTCACGGGCTTTGGTGAAGGCCCTTTGAATGCTGTCTGAATCGGTTACGTCTAACTGGGCTAGAAGCAGACGATCATTTGACTTCAGTTCAGTTTCCATTTCCGGGCTGCGCATGGTGGCGACCACGTTCCAACCTGCATCAAGGAATGTGCGAGCAATTAATCTGCCAAAGCCACTTGAGCAGCCGGTGATCAGAACGGTTCTAGGCATTGCAGTCTCCAAGCTTTACAAGTTTATCATTGTTGTCGAATTGTATTTTACATCTAAACACATCTTGTCAAGTGGTAGGGCGTGAATTATTTGGTTGGCATGACTGATATGACCGCTAAACCTCTCACAGAGACTGAAGAAAAATCCATCGCGGCAGCGATCCGCTGCTTCGTGCGTTTCGGGGCACGCAAGACATCCATGAACGACATTGCAGCCGAAGCCGGAGTTTCACGCCAAACACTGTACGATCTATTCGGCGGCAAGGATGAGATGATCCGCGCGTCGATCCGCACCATCACCGACCAGAATCTCGCATTGGTCAGGCAGCGCCTGGCGGAGTGCAACACCTTGTCTGAAAAGCTCGACGTCTATTTCGAAGAAACGGTGATCAAGAGCTTTGAATTGCTTCAAACAGCCGGAGATGCCGAGGATCTGATCACCGGCCACAACGCGGCGGGCAAAGATGAAATCGAGCGTTCGCACAAGCGCCATGAAGCCCTTGTCCAAGACTTACTGGAACCCTACTCAATGTCGCTCGAGCAAAGGGGGCTGTCGGTATCGCAACAAGCCCACTTTGTCGTCACGGTCATAATGGGTTTGAAGTATGGAGCAAAAAGCCGTGAGGACTTGGACACTCTGCTCATGGCTCTTAAGGTGCACTGCCTATTTGGAATAAAAGGCTAAAACGAAACAACTGCCGCATGCTTGAAGGCTGAGAACACCGGTTTGGGATGTTTGCCGACATTAGGAACCACTGGACCAAAGTCCGCAGTATTCGGTTTCATCACCCTGAGGAACATGGTCTGCAATCGACCGAAAGCCGCCGAATGCACCCGCAGCGCCTAAGCTGAGCGGCAATGTCGGCTCGGGGCTCGTACTACCCGTCTAAGCTTGCCGCGGCGAATGTCGACTAAGAGCCCTTACCTGACCTTCGGCAACCCCCAAATTCTCGCTCGTGCAGCAAGTCGCGAACCGCTCATTCCAGACGTTCAAAATCAAGTTTCAGATGGTTGGTGAGCGGACAAAAAGAACGTTCGCTGCAGCTACGCAGAAGTCAGCTTTTGAAGAAACGGGTAGTGTCAAAAGGCGGTTAGTTGCGCTGCCGATAAAACGTGAGAGCTCCGGCACGCCCCGCGTGAGGAAAACGGTTTGGTTCCGCCAGTCACTGTCTTCTAGTTCACCGGTTTCAAACTCTCGGTCAATCCAGGATAGTCAAAGTAGTCAGTGTGTCGGACAACCAGCCCATTCTCAATGCTCAATACCGAAACACCAGCAACAGAGTACGAAACAGAACCTTCGCCCATCTCAAAATATGACGCTGGCACAGTGCCTTGTGTCGCCACATTGAGAACGACCAGATCATTCGAAGCAAAGCTGTTTGTTATTTCAATCTCAACTCCAACAGGCAGGCTGGATTTCATAAACTCTAAGAAAGTGTTCAAGTCATCTATCTTTGCCGGAAGACCAAATTCAGCAGGGGCTGACGGGTCCTCAAATGTCATATCTGAAGAGGCCAGGCTTCTGACTGTTTCATGATCGCCTGCATACAGCGCTAAATAATATCGGGAGGCGAGATCGATCTGTGAAATTTCTTGTGCTCCCACCGATTGTGCAAAGATCGAAAAAATCGCGGTGGCGAGCCACTTCTTGAATAGGGTCATGCGGTATTCCTAAGCAGCCAATATTGTGAACCGGGTTCTGGTTCGTTTATTTTGTCAATATCTTTGTCTAGGCGATGATTGCAACCAGTCGGAAGTACTCGACGCACTAGTGCAACTGTAACGAATTTGCTTTGCGGATTGCCAAGACATAAACCCCTTTGGTCTTGATACGTTTTTGAACGCGCTCAAAAGAGCTGACACTCGAGCGATGCGCATAATCTGTCTCTTTGGGCACACTGCGGCCACTCTCTGCAGTGCGCTTCGATTGGTGGTAAGAGCCCAAAGCCGCCTTTGATCACGCTTCGGTCTATCGCGAGTGCAGCAAGTCGCGAACTGCTCATTCCGGACGTTCAAAACCAAGTTTCAGATGGCTGGTGAGCGGAACAAAGCAGCTATTTGGTGCAGCCTATCGGATGTCCACTTTCAGCGCTTTACGATCAGTTAAATAGGGAAGCCGCGCTTGGGCAGCTGATACTTTGTCTAGTTGCAACGTGCCATAGATTATCTGGGCCTGCGTATTTGCGCGCGCCAGTTCCCGGCCGTCCGGGGTTGCGATAAAGCTTTGACCCAGAAAGGTCATGCCATGTTCGCTGCCAGCACTGTTCGCATACGCAAGAAAGACGCCGTTTTCATAAGCGCGCGTCGGGATCATGCGTTGTGCTACCCATTCCCACTGAGCGCCAAGGGCGGTAGGCACAAGGACAAGCTCAGCCCCCATTGAAGCCACATGCCGCGCGGTTTCCGGGAATTCGGCGTCATAACAAATCAGTGTTGCTATTCGCACACCGCGATATGAGAAAAGCGTGCACCCTCTACCGGGTGTGAAATGATCCCCCTCGAAACCCGGCGGAATGGCTAGTTTGCGGTGACCGCCCAAACGCGCGCCGTCCGGCCCGATACATTGCGCCGCGTTGAAGATCACCTCTCCATCAACTTCGGGGAACCCATAGTGGATTGCTACGCCATGGGTTTTGGAAAGTGCTGCGATGGCTTGGGCAATAGGACCGTCAGCAGGTTCGGCGCGCGTGGCGACTTGCTCACCAATCTTGTAGCCACTGGCAAATAGCTCGGGCAGTACCAAAAGGTCGGCATCTTCGGCGGCGACCGCGGGCATCACGCCCGACAACCAATCCAGACGATCCTTCACCGTGGCCAATTCTGCTGGCGATTGCCCAACAGCAAGTCGAAACGAGCGGCTCATCTTTAGCTGTCCGTGACCAGCAATGTGCGGGGGTATTCCGTGATGTAGTCGAATCCCGTCTCGGTCACCACGACGGAATCGCCGATGCGCCCGGCAGTCACCCCGTCAATTGAAATACCCCCGTCCACCGCAAAGGTCATGCCGGGCTGCAGGATGGTGGTGTCACCGGTTTTCAACTCTGGCGCCTCAAGATAGGCCACGCCAATCGACCGCCCGGTTCGATAGCCAGTTTCATACCCACGTTCGGCATAAACCTCGTTTGCTGCTGCAGCCACATCTTGTGCTTCTATCCCGGGACGAATGGCCGCGATTGCTGCCTGTTGGGCATCGATGGCGGCTTGTTGCACGCGAGCAGCATCGTCGCGCACTTCGCCAATGTGGAACATCCGGTCAAAGCCCAGTTTGTATTGCTTGAATTGTGCCATGTTGCAGAAGCAGAAATAAACCGGATCAGCCCGCTGATATTGGCGGACCGAGGCACGGCGGTGCACCATTGACGTGTCCCTGCCGCTTTGAAGGATTTGCAGGTTGTGGATCATCGGCGAGACAAATCTGTCCCAGCCTTTGTCCGTCAAAAACGTGGCAGCCTTGCGCGATCCAGCCTCGATAACGGCCAATGCACTCTCATATTCCAGAGCACCCTCCTGCAAACTGCCATGAGCGGCTTTCATCATTGCACCAGCGATCTGGCCAGCTTCTTTCATCACCTGAATTTCAAACGGAGTTTTGATCATTCGCATGGCTCCGAGCACCGGTGAGATATCTTTGATCGGCGACCCCGGATAGGTCTCCTCCAAGTGATTGCGCACAATTGCTGGGATGCTGTTCCGCTCCACCCAGATCTCTTCTGGCTTGTCGCCCAAGGCACTCTCAAGGGCCCGTCCCCAAGTGCGTTGCCCCATGTCTTCCCATGTGCGTATATCTTCGACCCAGGTCATCGCAGTGACCATTTCGCTTTCCATCAGAGGCGTGATTACAATGGGCGCCTCATCTGCATGTACGACCAACATGGTTGGGCGGCCAAATTCGATACCCAAATAACCCCAAAATCCCGAGAGATAAGCGATGGAGCTTTCGTCCGTGAAAACCGCGCGCTGGATACCCAAATCCTTCATCTGGGCCTGAAGGGTGAAAGTGCGGGTTTTGGCTTCGTTGAGCATGTGTACTTCCTGGATTGGGGGCTGGAGACATCTCAAACGCTTAAGCTGTACACAGGTAATGAGTCAAATCCAATTTTTTACCAATTATTGCTCCTCAATTTGCACTGATGTATGCATCTTAAGTAAAGGAGATCTGCATGCCTCTCTCTCAGAAAGCCACCGCAACAGAAACCAAAAGTACGGCCGAAGCCATCCAGACCGAAATTTTGCAGCGGATTTGTTTTCTAGACTACCCCCCAGGCAAACAACTGAAAGAGGCTGAATTGGCTGCTGAATTTGGCGTCAGCAGAACTCCGATACGCGATGCGATCAGCCGGATCAGTCATCTGGGACTGGTGGATACCCGTAATGGTGTGGGCACGGTCGTGGTCGCACTGTCAGCCGCGCAAATCCGTCATGTCTATGACATGCGGCTGGAGCTTGCGCCGCTGATTGGCACCATGTCCCCCCGCAGCATCACCGAGTCTGATTGCGAGATCGGACAGACATTGCTGCAGGAGGCGAAAGCGTTGTGCAATGCATTCGATTTCCGGAAATACATCGAGATCAATCATCGCCTGCACGTGCTGATCACCGGCCTGATCGGCAATGGTGCGTTAAGGTCATTTTGGTGGCAGACTTATTGTCAGGCAGCCAGTACCTGGTACCTGGTCAGCAAACAAAGAGACTCGGAAATGGCACTGGCGCTGGTCGCGGAACTTAATGAGATCAACGCCGCGCTTGAACTAGGCGATGTCACTGCCATTGGGTTTATCCAGCGAACCCATATCGGATACGGTTTTCAACGGATCAAAACCCACTTACTGGCGACCAAATCAGAGTGAAGAGCCCATGTTGCATAGTCTATGTCATTATCCAGCGAACAAAAGACGGCTTAGTCGCTTACAGCGTATAGCGGTCAAATGCTCGGAGTGCTGCATCCGGTGCATTGGGCTCAGAGCGGTCATCTGTCGGTCTCAGAAGGTCATGGGCCGGTTCAGACGGCATCAAGGTCGATTCAGAAGACGAAAGCTGTCTTTCACGGTTAGAAACGCATTCAGTATCGCGAAGTCATCCTGACTCTGAGATGTGAAGATACATATGGATACCATTCGACGAAGCCTTAAATCCAAACCGCGCATAAAATGAATGGGCATTTCGAGTCCCAAGATACCAGCTTTCAACCTCTGAAAGGGACGGGTGCGCGAGTAAACCAGTCATCAGGCGTTTGCCGAAGCCGCACTTCCTATAACCGGGAAACACGACGAAGTCCTTGATATGAGCACATGTTGAGCGATCCGATACTGCACGTGCAAAACCAATTTGATTTTTCTCTATCCAGCCACTGACACAATACGAATGCTGAATGGACTTGAGTATCTGGCTTTCCGAAAGACCTTTCCCCCAATATTCGGCTTGGATGACTCTACAGAGTGCTGCTGCATCTATTGCGCAAGGATCGTAGTTCAAATTCAGTTTAGACATCCACCCACAATATGGCTCGCGAACCAATTGTCGAGCGGTTGCTATGGGCTCCAGACCAGTCATCTGACGATTTCAGTAGGTCATCGGGTCGGTTCAGACGGTATGAAGGTCTGCTATGCGGACAAAGTGCACCTTCAGCATTTATCGAGACCTAGTTTAGCTGACGGCTTTCGTCATCAACACGGTTTCTTCGGCACCAAAGTAAATTCGTGACTTTTCGACATATCCCAAGGCCACGTAGAACTGAGTGGCAGACAATGAAGAAGAAACCTTCAGGGTTTCTATTCCGTGTCTCACGGCGATCTTCTCAAGCTCGCCGACAATAGCAGAACCAATTCCCTTCCTGTGCCAATCGGGCGATACGAAAACTGATTTTACTTCAGCGCCTTGCATGGCTCCAGTGCCGACAATTTCCTCTCCGACGAGGGCAACCAACGTCTGCCGCTGCTGTAGCAGAGCCGCAACTTTCTCCGTCGCGAAGTTTTGCAAAAGGCGATCAATTACGGCTGGCGGATAGTCCTTTGCGTTGACCCGTTCAATAGCGTCGCGGATGATTCTGCCGACGCCCTCGGCGTGCTCGGTTGTCGCTGATTTTAGTGTATAGTAGTCGCTCATGCACGGACCTTAGAGTCCGTTGCGATCAATGTCACCTTGGGGCTCGAACCAGACCTTAGATGCGGTTTACGCAAATGGCCACTTTGGGCCGACTAAGAGCTGTGGCAGATGAGAGCGAATGAAGGGGAGAAATCGGAAACCTCTTTAAGGCTCACTGAAGTGCTTCCTCAAATGCTCGAGAAACAAACGGACCCGGTGTGGTTGGAACGCTTTGTCGGGATAAACGCCAAAAACGCCGACGTCTGGAAATCTGTCATCCAGATAAACTGGAGACAGTTGCCGGGCCTCAACCAGGTCCAAGGCCATGATCTCCGGCAATAGTCCGATCCCGGTTCCCCGGACCAGTGCATCTCGGTAGATGTGGGTCTGGTTTATCACCATACGCCAGGGTTGCCGCAATTTGCGCAGGCCGGTCTTTGTTAACAGCGGCCAGCTGTCGCCAAAGCGCGAGCCGCCGAACGCCAGACAGGCATGATTGTCGAGCTCCTGAACGGTGACCGGCACGCCATATCTTTCAAGATAGGATGGGGCAGCAAACAAACTCAGCCGGGTATCGGTCAGTTTGGTGACAATCAGAGAGCTGTCTTCAAGCGAGATCGCCAACCGGATCGCAAGATCGACATTTCCACTGACAAAATCAGTCTGATCATTCTCAAACACCAGATCGAACAACACTTGCGGATAGAGCTTTTGGAAGCTTTCAACGGCATCCATCAGCAGAGTGCCCAAGCCTTCGGGCGCTGCCACGCGGACTATGCCCGAAAGACCGACGCCTTTTTGATCCGCTATATCCTGTTCCAGTTCCTCCATCTGGTCCAGCATGGTTTTGCAGCCATGATAGTAGCGCTGCCCAGCGTCGGTCACCTCCATCGACCGTGTGGTGCGGTTGATAAGCCTCAGACCCAGCATCGCCTCAAGATCGGCCACATGCCGACCTACGATTGCAGGGGTAACGTTCTGGTCCGCGGCAGCGGCTGCGAAGTTGCCCAGTTCAACCACGCGGGCGAAAACAGCCATCTTCCTGAGCTTATCCATTCGATACTTTCGGTAAGTTCTCTGTTGCATATTGCTCTAATTATATCTGCTTTCGTCAAGGATATATTGCCTCCAAGACAATAGGAGGCCTCTGCCATGAAACGCATTCTCACAGCCCTTGCGGCCGCAACCACTTTTGCGAGCGCCGCGACCGCCGCTGATGACGAGATGAAACCTGTCATGACCGAGCTGAAAGACGGTGTCTATCAGTTCCACATGGCGCATTATTCCAGTCTGATCGTGATCACCGGTGACGGCGTCGTCGTCGTGGATCCCAACCAAGAATTCCGCGCCGAAGCAATGCGCTCCGAAATTGCAAAGCTAACGGATCAGCCCGTGGTTACGGTGCTCTATTCCCATCCCCATTTCGACCATTCCCGCGGGGGACAGATATTCAAGGACGAAGGTGCCGAGTTCATCACGCATGCAGGATGTGCCGAGTTGCTGGGCCGTGATCTGGAAAACCGGGTCGTGCAACCAGACGTGACCTACGAAGGGGACGAATACCGGATCGAGCTTGGCGGCAAGGTGGTCGAAATGCGCTACTACGGCTCAAATGATGGTCAGTGCAACAGCGCCATCTACATGCCAGAAGACAAGGTTCTTATGGCGGTCGATTGGCACCTTCAGGGGTTTGTGAACCTTCCCAGCCGCCTGAACACGCACGACTATGTGGGCTCGCTGAACACACTACGTCGCGTGACGACCGAACTGGACTTCGACACAGTCGTATCAGGCCACATGCCAACGTCCTCACCCGAGCAGCTGGCCGAGGATTTGGCTTTCAACGAGGCGCTGTTCAAAGCCGTGTCCGAAGGTCTTGCCGCGGGCAAGACGGTCGAGGAATTGAAAGAAACGGTCAAGCTGCCTGAGTTCAGCCACTGGTTCATGTATGACCAGAACCTGTCTGCCCATGTGGAGCGCATGGCCTATTCGATCTGGCATGGCCACTGACCTGAACAGACCGGGCAGGTTCACTGCCTGGTCCTGCCTCACCCAAATGACCCGAAAACGGAGCATGACATGCCCAAGAAAACCGAAACTACTGGCAAGAAGACAGTCATCAGCGGCTGGCATGAAGGCCGCAAGTATTTCATGGCCGAAAACGAATACACCTCGGTCGCGGCTGGCAAAGAGGACACCCAGTCCGAGTATGTCTTCGGCGCGGGCGAAATCGCGCCCGGCAGTTGCATCCCCAATCACTACCACAAGTGGGAAGACCAGACCTTTCACATCATCGAAGGTGACCTTGAGGTCAAAATCGGCGATGAGGTTTTCAGGGCCGGGCCTGGTGCCAGCATCCAATGCCCGCGCGGTGTCTCCCACTACATGAAAAACGTGGGCGATACGACCGCCAAGCTGATCAGCTACATCTTCCCCGGCGATTGGGCCGAGGACTTCATGGCCGAAACGTCTCGCCAGAATGAAACCGGCGTGCGAGATCTGAAGCTGATAGAGGAACGTTTTGGCGTTGTCTACCTTTGAGGGTGGCGGAGTGACTTCAATGAAACTCTTTGTCTTTGAAACCTGTCCATTTTGCGTGCGTGCCCGCATAATGGCTGGCCTGAAGGGTCTGTCGCCCGAACTCGTCTATGTGGCGCCGGGGCAGACTCCAGCCGAGCTTGAGGGCAGGGTCGACAGATTGACCGTTCCGATTATGGTGGATGGTGAGAGACTGATTCAGGACAGCACAGAAATCATTCGTCATTTCGACTCAATTGGCACACAATTGCTGCGGTCGTATGGCACCGGCCCGGAACTGGAGGAATGGCGCGAGACGATATCCTCGGCACTGAAGGCCCTGTGCTATCCGCGTATGCCGCGCTTGAATGTTCCCGAACTGGCATCTTCTGAGGCCTTGGCCTTCTTCGAAAATGCAATGCCAGAGCGGATCGGCATGACATTTGTCGACGCACTTGCGCAAACTCCGCAGCTTGCTGTTGAAGTTGAAGCCGCACTTCCACGGGTCGTTCAGTTTTTGGCCTCCGACGATATCAGCTTCGACACATTGGCTGCACTGGCTGAACTGCGAAGCCTGACCATGGTCGCGGAAATCGATTTTCCCGAACAGGTTTCAGTGCCGTTTTGTGTGTTAATGGCCCGAGCGGGCGTCGCACCGTTCACCATCGTGGCGGCTTAAGATAGCTCTTGTAGAACCCGATGAGGTCCCTTGTGAGGATTGCGATTGGCAGCTTAGTGGCATCGGAACCGAAAAACTGACAAGCGTCCGCTTACGGTAAGTTGCAATGCGGTGGAGAGCCGAGCAGCAAATGACAGCTTCGGGCCGAAATCTGCTTGCGGAATTCACATAGTTGTTTCGGTATGTTCGTTCATGGCATCGCGTTCTCAAACTACTCGGTCATTCTTGTTTGGCCTCAACATCCAAATGTCGAATTAGAATTCTTGGGATGGACGGTTAAAACCTACTGTGATCCTATGCTGTCGCAGTTCATGGGCATTCAATGCGATCAGCTTCGTATATCGTAGGTGTTTTGGTAGCCATTGCCGCCAGCATTGGCCTTTATTTGGTTTCTTACCAGTACTTCGTTTCGGAGGAGCTTTCGAAAGCTCAGGGCCGGCTCTCTCTCTACAAAAGCTCGGTAAACAGCGAACTCGAACGATTTTCCCACCTCACATATGTGCTGTCTCAGGATTCCTTTGTAATTGGAACAGCCGAAGGGGACGGCACCGGAACTTTAAACCGACGCCTCGAGGATTTTGCGGCGCAGGCGGGGCTGGATGCGATCTACCTGATGGACGAAGACGGGATCACGATTTCCTCATCGAATTACCGCGACACTGGGAGCTTTGTTGGCCAGAACTATGCTTTCCGCCCGTATTTTCAAACTGCCATTTCTGGTAAACAAGGCCGCTTCTATGCCATCGGGGCAACAACTGGTCTGCCGGGCTACTTCATCGCCAACGCTGTGCTTGACGACCAGGGAGCTTCAACTGGCGTCATAGCGATTAAGATCGATTTCTCTAATCTTCAGGATAGTTGGAAAAACTCGGGCGAACAGGTTCTTTTGGCCAATGAAGACGGCGTCGTATTGCTTTCTTCGAACTCGGATTGGCAATATCGCGCGTTGACGCCATTGTCAGAACCACAGCAAGAACGGATTCGAGATGCCAGGCAGTTTCCGGGGCAAGACTTAGATGCGTTGGATTGGGTTGAGTTGCCGGGAGATCAGGCCAGAATTGCGGGAACGAAGCGCCTGCATCTTGCAGCTACGGATTTACCCGATGGCTGGTCGCTTCACTATTTTGCAAGCGACGATCAGGCCGTTGCGCGCAGTTGGCTTGTAACAGCAGTTTTTGTCCTTTTGGCGGGGCTCGCATTTATCTTTCTCCAGATACAACGCGCGAGGCGCGTAAGCGCGGCCTTGGAGCGGTCCGAAGAAGAAGAAGCAAAGCTGCGGGAGGCAAATGAAAGGCTCGCTATCGAAATCGACGACCGCAAGACAGCCGAGCGGAGCCTCAAACGCACACAAAGCGAGTTGGAACGCGCAAGCCGACTGGCGGCTCTGGGGCAACTATCCGCGTCGGTCACGCATGAACTGGGCCAGCCGATCGCAGCGATGCGCAATCACCTGGTGGCAGAAGAGATCTCATCTTCCGGTGAGTCCAAGCTACCGCAAAAAATTGGAGGTTTGGTCGACAGGATGGAAGGGATCACGCGCCAATTGCGGTTCTTCGCGCGCTCAGAGAGCGAGGCGTTCGACGACGTAGACTTATGCACTTCGGTCAACGCCGTATTGGCTCTGGTTGCGCCAAACATCGAGCAGGGCAAGGTGAAAATCTCAGTTGATGCGCCGACCAGTCCGGTCTTTATCCGGGGCAGTGCACTGCGTATCGAACAGGTCATCACTAATCTTTTGCGCAATGCGATTGACGCGATGGACGAAGTGGATGCACCTGAAATCCATATCGCTGTCACAGCTTCTGATGATGAAGCAGTGTTGGAAATTCAGGACAACGGTCACGGGTTGGGTGAGGCAACGTTGGCTGAGTTGCAAGAGCCATTTGTAACCACAAGAGAGAGCGGGAAAGGCATGGGCTTGGGACTGGCCATTTCCACCAGCATTGTCAAAGATCACGATGGCAAGATGACGGCCCGAAATCGTGATGGCGGCGGAACAGTTTTTCGTGTCACCTTCCCGATGGCCTCGATGACTGAAGAAATGAACGAATGACCCAGCAGCAACCTTTCAAAGTTCTGGT
>NZ_SMMF01000958.1:174043-192977 GCF_009711355.1 Roseibium sp. RKSG952
ACGGAACATCTGGCCAACGCCTCGCCCGATGTCATTTTGTCTGATGTGCGTATGCCCGGCATGTCGGGGCTCGAATTGCTGGCCAGCCTGGACAGGCATGTGGCGCCTCCGGTGGTATTGATATCGGCACATGGTGACATCCCGATGGCGGTTCAAGCTATACAGGATGGGGCGTATGGGTTCATCGAAAAGCCATATGAGCCACGGCGATTGCTTACGGTGCTGAGGCACGCGGCTGAACAAAACCGAATGCGGAAAAGCAATGCTCGCCTCAAAGACCGGCTGTTCAAACTGTCAGGGCTGGATCGCATCCTGCTCGGGCAAACAGACGCCATTACAGACTTGCGACAAGAAGTACTTGACCTTGCCGATACTTCGGTTGCGGTTTTGTTGCAGGGGGATACCGGCACCGGGAAAGAGCTGGTTGCCCATGCTTTACATGATTTGGGCCGTTCGCCGGAAGCACCGTTTCTTGCGCTGAACTGCGCCGCGTTGTCGGCCGATACATTTGAAGCGGAAATGTTCGGCGTCGCAGGTGAATCCGACGGAAGGCTTGTAGCGGCATCGGGCGGGACCTTGTTTCTGGATGAAATCTGCTCATGCCCGCCTGCAGCGCAGGCCAAGCTGCTAAGGGTAATCGAAGATCAGCAGGTGCTGCCGGTGGGGGCTGTGTCGCCCGTGCCGGTAAGCTTCAGGGTCGTGTCAGCAACCAACGAAGATGTTGTACTGGCAGCCGAGGAAGGTCGCCTGCGTCAGGACCTTTTGTTTCGATTGAATACCGTTGTCCTGTCTCTGCCTCCTTTGCGTCAAAGACGGGATGATCTTGTTCTGTTGGCAACGCATTTCTTGAACGAATACGCGCAGGTTTATGAGATAGACGCGCCAGAACTTGATCAGGACGATTTGGCCGCTCTGCTTGCACATGGCTGGCCCGGGAATGTACGTGAATTGCGCCATGTCTGCGAACGGCGTATTTTGGCGGCCCGACGCGGAGGAGGGTCGGTGGCGCAGGCTATCCAAAGCGATCAGCACTTCGACGAAGTGCCGGATACGCTGCGCGAAGCGGTTGCCGCTTTTGAACGTGAACTCATCGGCAAAGCTATCAAGGCGCACAAAGGCCGCATGGAAGCAGCCGCCGAAGCGCTTGGGATTGGCCGCCGGACGCTCAACGAAAAGATCGTCAAACTCGGTCTCGATAAAGAGGCGCTCTTGTAAGCGAAACCACTCTGCGGATATCCGCAGGGACTCCGACTGTTCACACGCATTTTCCTTCATAGGCAGGCTGCTGCACATCCTGGATACTCCACCCAAGCGAATTGCGTGATCTGGGAGGAGCCATTATGCGCAAACATCTTAACCGGGCGGCCATTGCTGCCCTGTCACTGACCGTTGCATCCGAAGCACTGGCCGTCGAATGGAACGTTTCCCTGTGGGGCAAGCGTCGTGCCTTTACCGAACACGTCGAGAAACTTGCCGAACTGGTGAGCGAAAAGACGGGCGGTGAGTTCACACTCAACATCAGCTATGGCGGCCTGTCGAAGAACAAAGAAAACCTCGATGGGATTTCGATCGGTGCGTTTGAAATGGCCCAGTTCTGCGCTGGCTATCATCGCGACAAAAACCCCTCGATCACGGTTCTGGAACTGCCGTTTCTGGGTGTGACTTCGCTGGACCAAGAGGTCGACCTGTCGATGGCTGTCTACCAACACCCGGCCGTTGTCGAGGATCTGGCCCGCTGGGATGCTACGCTCCTGATGCCGTCGCCGCTGCCGCAGTACAACCTTGTTGGCGTCGGTGAAGCACCTAAATCACTAACCGATTTCGAAGGTCTGAGCGTTCGGGCGACTGGCGGCATCGGTAAAGCGATGGAGACTGTTGGGGCAGTTCCGACCTCGATGTCTGCATCCGAAGTGCGTCAGGCAATGGATAGCGGCATCGTCAAAGCGGTCAGCTTTGCGCCACACGCGCATATGTCCTTTGGCACCATTGAAAATGGCACGTGGTGGACGACGAACCTCAATCCCGGCACCGTCAACTGCCCTGTCGTGGTGAACACGCTGGCGCTGGAAGATCTGTCTGACGAACACCGCGAAGCTCTGCTGGGATCAGTGGAAGAGGCGTTGGATCACTACGTGAGCCACTACCAGACCAAAACGATGGAAGCGTGGGGCCCTGAGCTGGATCAACGCGGCATCGAACGGGTCACTTTCAGTGATGAAGAAATCGCAGCGTTCAAAGAAGCTGCTGCCGCCCCCGCGGCCGAGGCCTGGATTGCAGAAAACACCGAGCGCGGCCTGCCAGCACAAGAGCTTTATGACCTTGTGACCGGGAAGATCGCTAGCGGCAGCTAATCCACTCACTGCCCGGCGTCAGCTTGATTGGCGTCGGGTTCTTTCTTTCCTGACAGCGGAGTACAACGATGGCCGGGTCATCCCAGGTGCTGTCCGACGACAGCCGTCTCAGCATTCTCGATCAACATCTCTACAAACTGGAAAGCTTTCTGGCTCTGATCAGCGGTCTTGCAGTTTTCTCGCTGATGGTCATGGCCGTAGTCTCCGTTGGTGGTCGGAATTTCGCCAATGCGCCACTTCCCGGTTACGTGGACTGGATCGAGCAGGCCATGCCGTTAATCGCCTTCATGGGGATTTCCTATGCGCAGCGTGATGGCGGTCATATCCGAATGGACATGGTTGTTGGAGCGCTTAGAGGCCGGACGCTCTATATCGTTGAGTTCGTCACAACTGCTGTCATTCTGGCGCTGATCGTCTTGCTGATCTGGGGGAGCTGGGCGCATTTCGCACGCAGCTTTGACTTTGGTGCGCCACTCTGGAGCCGCGACAGCTCGATCGACATAGGCATCCCGTTGTGGCCCGCAAAGCTGTTGGCCCCCGTCGCCTTTAGCGTGCTTTGCCTAAGGCTTGTTCTGCAGCTCTGGGCCTATGGTCGCGCGATCCGACACCCCGATCAGGCACCTATTGCCGTCCCACTAATAGCCGATGCAGCCACTCAAGCTGCAATGGAAGCCGAGCACGTCTCGGGCCACGACAACTGAGGTTAAGTCTGATGGAACCCATTGATATTGGTCTGATCGTCTCGGGGGGTATGCTTGTTCTTGTGGTGTTGGGGATGCGCGTGGCGTTTGCCGCCGCGACAGCAGGCATGGTTGGTCTGATCTGGATCTTCTGGGCCAAGTTTGGTTATGACCCAGCGCGGTTCGGCAAGGCTGTGACTGTGGCCGTCAAAACAGCGGGGCAGGTGCCGCACTCCAAGATTTCAAGCCAAGCGTTGAGCCTTATCCCGACCTTCATCCTGATTGGTTACCTCGCCTATTACGCGGGCCTGACCAAGGCGCTGTTCGAAGCCGCGAAGCGTTGGCTCGCATGGGTTCCCGGCGGGCTGGCGGTTTCCACCGTTTTTGCAACCGCAGGGTTTGCGGCGGTATCCGGGGCCTCGGTCGCCACTTCCGCTGTGTTCGCCCGTATCGCCATCCCCGAGATGCTGAAGATCGGCTACGACAAGCGTTTCGCTGCAGGTGTCGTCGCTGCAGGCGGTACGCTCGCCTCGCTCATCCCACCTTCGGCCATTCTGGTCATCTACGCGATTATTGTCGAGCAGGACGTAGGCAAACTGCTGTTGGCCGGGTTCATACCAGGCATGTTCTCGGCGGTAATTTATGGCTTGCTGATCATTGGCATGGCCGTCGTGATCAAAGGATTTGGTCCCGCCGTCACCGGCTTTACATGGAAAGAACGTTTCCTCTCGTTGCCGCCCGCATTGCCCATCGTGATTGTCGTCGTCACTATCATCTTCTTTGTCTACAATCCATTCGGCGGCGATGCCTGGGGTACGCCAACCGAAGGCGGCGCAATTGGAGCATTTGTAGTGTTCCTGATGGCGCTGTATCAGGGTATGCGCTGGTCCGAACTCAAAGACGCGCTTTTGGAAACCGCCAAACTGAGCGTCATGATTTTTACGATCATCTGGGGCGTTTTGGTTTACGTTCGTTTTCTTGGTTTCGCCGAGCTCCCAAGTGCATTCTCCGACTGGATCACCTCGCTTGAGATGTCTCCGATGCTAATCCTGATCTGTATTCTTTTGGCTTACGCTGTACTGGGCATGTTCATGGATGCGATAGGTATGCTGCTGCTGACGTTGCCGGTGGTTTATCCCGCCGTCATGGCGTTGAACGGTGGTGAAGCCGTAAGTGCAGCTGATAGTACCTTCGGTATGTCCGGGCCTATGTGTGCCATCTGGTTTGGCATTCTGGTTGTCAAAATGGCCGAGTTTTGCCTCATCACGCCACCTATTGGGCTGAATTGCTTTGTCGTGGCCGGCGTTCGTGATGACCTAAGCGTTCAGGATGTTTTTAAAGGTGTAACACCTTTCTTTCTGGCGGATGCTGCAACCATCGCGATGCTCGTTGCTTTCCCTGCTATCGTTCTGTGGCTTCCCGGACAGGTTTGAATCGCATAGGATGATTTGGAAGTGCGGTTTGCTGGTGCAACTGAAGCCTGCATCAATCCGCTATGCTGTAGAATACAAGAGACTTGTTCAAGGCCGGTTTGGGCCGTCCGCGATCGGGCGCCGACACTATCCTGAGCAGATGCTGCACTGCCCCCATGTCCACAACGAGCCCTTTCTTCTTGATGCCGCATTACGCGCGAACGGTTACCGGTCTTAAGGTTGCATAGATTGCCATGGCAATTCGGACCTTCACTGCCAAACGCGTGAAGGTCCGCTTTGGGCCCAAAGCAGACACTCGATCGTGTGCTCGCATGCTGCGGTGCGAACCGTAATTCCGGACATTCGCTGCGATGGCAAAACTAGCTGAAGGGCGAAGTCACAGATCGCTGGACGAAGCAGTCATTCGAGAAACAGCTAACCAAGCAGCTGACTGCTTCGATCTAATACCTACCAGTCGTTTGCCATGTCGATTTTTGCCTTGATCAGGTCCTTTAGCTCAGCAATTGCATCTGCGACCACGCCACCTGGACCCAACGCTGTCTTGATAGAGCCAACAATCGAATTGACTAAGTCAAGGATATACTTAATCACTTTCTTAACGCCTTGTCTAAATTGTCCGCTAAAGGCTTCAAGCACTCCCAGTTTCCCGGATAGGCTTGGGCCCGCAAGTCCGACTTCACCGATGTCCGAGTCATAAATCGCTTCTGAAGTGCGCTCAAAAACTTGTCGTTCTTCGCAGTCTGTCAAAACCATTTCAATTAGCGGCAGTTCTTCGCCAAGGTCTGTCTTGAAGTCTATACCTTCAACGGAATCGCGAATGATGTCCTGAAGCAGACTCTTAAGCTGATCCAAAAATTCCCTGATCAACGATATTGGATCATTTAGCGAGCGATCATCTCGATCTGCAAAAGAAAACGGCATAACAATTTTCCTCTTTTTTGATAACAGGCAGAATACCGTACGCGAAGGACTTTTCTAAGAGTTTTTGCGAGGACGGAGGTGAACCAATCAGCCAAAGTAAGACGGCCCATTTCTGCCGTTCACTGAGGTGTTGCAATGCTGCGCTCGCATCTCGCTTTCCGGACATTCGCCGCCGATGCAAAATCCACAGGTGATCGAATTCCAGAGTGGCAATAAATTCCACCCCGCTATCAATGCCTGCGTGCAAGGTAGCCTCAAGGCATGACAACAACGTTTGGAACACAAGCGGATGTCTTGCACTAAACGCTTTTTGCGATCAGCTTGCGCCAATCAAACGACGATCCTAATTCAACAAATTGTCTCGCGTTTGCTTAAATAGACGTCTAGAACCGATACGTCGCACCTAACACCGGCCCCGACTGATCGAATGTGAAATCGTTGCCGTCGATCTCATGATCGAATGAGATATAGCGGTAACCACCGCGGATCAGCCATCTGTCATTAATTGCATAGTCAGCTGTTAGCAGAACCTGCCAGGTTTCGCTGCCGCTGCGGAAGCCGCCGTAGTCGACAAATCCAGAGCCTGTCCATTTGTCCGAGAGCTGAACGCGTGCTCTGGCGCCAATGACAGGGTCGGTCCTGCTATTGTCCGCCGTTGTCGTGCGCCCCGGTGCCGTGCTAGGTTCAAGAGTGAACGTCGTATCGGTGTCGAACCACCGGAACCCTCCTACGACATCCACATCGACAGTTGGCGCTTCGTACACTCGGTAGCCCAGGTATCCACTTAGGTATTGCGTGGTAAACGATGTCTCCAGGCCCGAAGTTGCGGGGCCAGGGGTGCTGTTGCTGAACGACAAATCTGTGTAGTTGTAATCTAAAAGTATCAGCCATCGTCCGTTGGTAGCCGAGAACGCGCCCATAAAGGCCAGATCGAGGTTTTGCAGAGCGTCGGGAAAGCTGAGCGTGCCGTCCACGGTACCCGCTGGTGTGCTCAGGGATGTATTCGTTTCAGGCATGAACAGGTAGATTGTGGCCTCGTAAGACCAATCGGATTTTTGTGCCGAAACCGACGTGGCCAAAGATGCAAATAGACCTGCAGCCGTTGCGCAGTTTTTACCCCAAAAAGACGAAGTCATTCTGTCCCTCCCGTCAAATGTACAGATTTGAAAGAATGGCGATTGGCTTGTTCACGTTTCCCCGCGCTCTTCATTCCGCAGCTCCTTCGATGACCATTGAACTGATGCCGACACGATTGATATCTGTGTTCGGAAAAAACTCGGACCAGACGTGCCAGAACACGCCTGCACGAAGGGTTTCGACACGCGTTAGCTGACCCAGATCGGAATGACCCCAGAAGTCGCATTGGGTTACAGGTTGACTAAAATCGTTGTACCAGACGCCCAGGCTTTCATACTTCGGATCCAGGCTGACCACGACATTCCGTCCTCCGACGTTGGTATTTACGATCCAATTGTTCTCGACGATGAAATCGTCGGTCCAGCACGCCGCATCTTTACCGATCGTTATTCCCCAAACGTAGGTTTTGTTGGGCAAACGGTGGTCAGAGCGATCTATGTTGTCCATCACTGGCGCGTCTTCCTGATGTTGGCGCCCGATACCCCAACCAAAGGTTATCTCGGTCATCATGTCCAACAGGCGCAGCAAGGGGTTCGAGGATGGTTTGTTCAGAAACACCTCACCTTCAGGATAGGCCTTCTGAAACCCGCGGAACGTCATGCGAAAGGTGGGCCAGGGCTTCATTTGCGCTTCGGGCCTGATCGGGCAGGCAGGACCGTCAGGGTTCGGGTCGCGATCCGCCTCGCGGAACCCATAGATGTGCTGGATCGGCTCGCCTGTGTCGTTGTCGCGCAGGATCAGATTATTACCGTGCTGCGCCAAAACTTCGAGGTTCAGCCGCCGCCCTTCTATTCGCGGAGAGTATCCCTGACCCAGATTTGCCATCGCACAATAGGTCATGACCACGTCTTCGCCACCCAAGCCATCTACATCCCCGGCCAGATGAGGGCGCATGATCTGCGCATCTGGGTGCGCGCGGGCATGACCGTTGTGTTCAATGACGATGACCGGCGCCGTTGGTCCGACATACTTCCGGGCTTCCTCGATCGGGAAATACTGAGCATCATTGAGCTGGTTCCGTAGACCCAAATGCACCCACACGTAGGGAAACCCATAGAGAAGAAGGGTAAGCACAGCCGCGACGAGCCATAGCCAGAACGGGCCGCCGCCCAAAAGGAAATGCGCAAGAGTTGCTACTGCAAACCCGCCCAGGCCGACGCCAATCAGGCGATATTCATGGCGGATAAAGCGCAACATATTCTTGCGCTTAACCTTCAGCAGCATTTGTGAGACATCGCCCAGATCGCGGAAGTAAACAAACCCGATGCCTAGTGAAACGATCAATCCAAGTGCGAAAACTAAATTGCCAACCATGTTGTGATCCTCAAGTTCGGTACCCTGCTGTGCGTGCCGCCGCTAAGCGCGTTGGTTATTGCTGTGGTGAGCCCTGTTTGATCATGAAAGCCTCTACAGCGCGCTGGGTTTCGGGACGGATGTTTTCGATCCCTTCATATGGAATGCCATAAGCGGGCGGCGTGTCAGGGTATTTGTCTTTACGGGCCATGTGACGGCCCAGAATGCGCACGAATTCCTGACCGCCCCATGCACCGACTTCGGTAGACACCGAGTATTCCTCGCGCGTGTCTCGGTAGAGGTCGAAGAACTTGGCGACGATCGCATTCTCGCCCGGTCCCGGCAGTTTGAGTTTCAGCTGATCTTTTACAATCGCCTCAGGCTTTGTGACCGAGTAAATGATGACGTGATCGCGGCGGGCCTTTGACTCGTCCGCAAATAGCAAGGCAGCGGTTTGATCGACCCCGTCGACCACGCGATCTCTTGGGATGAACGCGTCTGCGCCTGCGAACCGAGACAGGGTCGTATAAAGATCGGAGACGTGAACAATGCTGTTCAACAAACCGTCCGCCTCAATCATACCGGGCCAGCGGATAAAGGCGTCGACGCGCACACCGCCTTCGGTCGTGTCACCCTTGCCGCCGGCAAAGATCATCGGAGTAAATCCTGACTGCGGTGCGTATTTGGTGAAATGGCCATTGTCGCCCATGACGACGACGATGGTGTTTTCGCTCAGACCAAGTTCGTCCAGCCGTTCAAAAAGATCTCCCAGCCATTGATCCAAAAGCTGCATCTTGTCGACATAGAGGCCGCCGTTCGCGCTTTTGGGCCCGTCCCGACCGGCGCGGGTATTGTCCAGCGGTATCATGGGCCAGTATTGTAGAAAGAACGGAGCGTCTCCAACCGCGAGGCGCTCCAGCTCACTTAGCGTTTTGTCCTGAAAGGCCTGGTTCATTTCATCGTATTTGGCGGCGTTCCAGCGTTCGCCGGTTTCCATGCGGATTTCGCGGATCGGGCCTCCGGTCTCACCTTCGATTACGGTCATCATCGCCGAGGCATCCGGTCGGAACCAGCCGTCCAATGTGTATTTGTCGTCATAGTCTCGGATCGCAACCGAGACCTGTTCCTTGATCGCATCATCGTTGAAGATGGTCAGTTGACCCTGCTGGTGAATGGCGTGCTGTGCGTAGTCGAAACCCTGATTCATGGCCCAGCTTTCCGCGATGTCGCCCATATGCCACTTGCCGATATGGCTGGTTGCGTAACCGGCCTGTTTCAGGACCTCGGCCAGCGTCACTTCACCGCCAGGCAAACCAAAACCGGCGATATCGACGGCCGTGTCACCCATTCCCATTCGCACGGGCAAGCGGCCGGTCATTTGTGCCACGCGCGTTGGGGTGCAGGACGGCTCGGTATACATCCGGACCATGCGCAGCGCCTCGTCCGAAAAGTCGTTGATATTCGGAGTGTCGTATCCACGGACCGCATTAAGCTCTGGAATACCCATGTCACCAAAGCCCATATCATCGATCAGCACGCTGACTATGTTTGGGGACTGTCCGTTGTTGCGGTCACGAAAAGCGGCCAGAGCATCATCAACGAACCTATCATCCTGCGCCCATTGCTCTGCGCGTTGGGCTTGCAAAATGTAGAACTCAGCGTCGTGTTGAATCGGGCCTTGCTGTGCCTGCAAAGGTGCGGCCGCAACACATGCACACAGAACCAGAAGCCATTGTAGTTTCATTCCGTCTCCCCCAGAATTCGAAGCCGAGCTTCGCTGTTTGAATTTTGACGCGCTAACACTTGATGACATTTTAATATTCGTATGATTGCGCGAGTTTACAGTTTTACTGCCAACTCATGAATACCTCGCGGGTCTGTTCGGTTTCCGGTCGCAGGTTTTCGATGCCCTCATAAGGGGTACCTTTGCCAATCTCGGAATGCGGGTATTTGGCGATCATCTTCTGGTGGCGCTTGATCATGTCCTGAAAGGATGCGCCTGCCCAAAGCGAGTAGCCAACCAAAGGGTGTTCCTCGCGCGGGTCACGGTAGATGTTATAGGTCGGCGCAGCAGCACCGGGCTGGCCGGGCGCAGGTAGATGCATCTTGAACTCTTGTTTGACGATCGAGCGCAAGACAGGCCCTTCGTAAACATAGACATAATCACGCCGGCCATTCCCCTCTCCGTTCAACAGCAAGGCCGTCTGGTCAATGCCATCAATGACACGGTCCCGCGGGATAAATTCGGTGGCTCCGGCAATTCGCGCCATCGTGGTGAAGATATCGGACACATGAAATATATCTCCGGCAGCGCTGTTGGCCTCGATCACGCCGGGCCAGCGAATGAACGCATCGGTTCGAACACCGCCTTCAAGGTGCTGGGTTTTGCCGCCGCGATAGATCAACTGGTTCAGGCCGGATGTGCCCTCGTAGTGATACATCAGACCATTATCCGCCATCAGAACAACAATCGTGTTGTCTCCCTGACCGGTTTCTTCAAGTTTGGCCAAGAGATCCCCGATCCAACCGTCCAGCAATTGCAGCTTGTCGGCGTGAAACCCGCCGTTCCGTGAGATTGCCTGATCCGGGTAGACGAAGTTCAACGGATAAAGCGGCCAGTATTGCAAGAAGAACGGCTTGTCTTCCGCAGCCAGGCGTTCGAGCTGCTCGAGGATCTGCCGTTGATATCGCTCGTTCATCTCTTCGTATTTGGCCTGTGTCCACACCTCTCCGGCTGACATGTCCACCTCTTGGGCGGGTCCACCGGCTTCGGCCTCGACACCTGTTACCAGACCATATGGCTTGAAATGTTCATCCAGCAGAAACTGATTGTTCTGACCTTCGGACACGTAGCCGAGCATAGTGTTGGACCGCATGGCTTCCGGGGTCATGAGGCTCAGCTGTACTTGCTGGTGGAGCGGAAACGCCGCCCAATCGAACCCCTGATTGTGAGGGTAAGACTGTTCAATGTCGCCCTGATGCCATTTGCCTACATGAGCTGTGTTGTAGCCGACCTGTTTCAGAATTTCCGGCAGCGTCACTTCACTGGCTGGAAGTCCTTCACCGACCAAGGCCACTTTGACTTCTTCCACACCGGCGCGGATTGGGTGGCGACCTGTAAGCATGGCGGTGCGGGTGGGAGTGCACGAGGGTTCAGTATACATGCGCATCAGCGACATGCCCTCAGTGGCCAATTGATTGATACTGGGCGTCTCGATCCCCATGACGTAATTCATCTTGCGGTCACCCATCTGACCAAAGCTCACGTCATCAATCAGAATGTAGAGAAAGTTGGGAGGTTTGCCGCCGTTAGTGGCGCGGATCTCGGCAAGCCGGGCGTCGACTTCAACATCCTGCGCATCCCATACCTCACCAAACTGCGCGCGGAGGAAATCGAACTCACCATCATGAACAATGGGGTTTTCCTGTGCAAGCATCGGGCTGGCGCCCATCAACAGCGCCGACAAGATGTATCCAAGTCTCATGTCAATCCTCCAAGTCTTTAACCGAAACCAGTTGCGCGTCCGGACCCTGGGCCTGAAGCCGCACTTCAATACTGCTGCGCAGATCCGAAAGGCTTTCCGCCAGATCGGCAATGTAGCGCATCCGTGGAACTGACCGCGACTTTGCCGGAGCCGCTAGTTCGGCGAAGACTTGCTTGTAGTCACGGCAAATTCGATCGAACTCTTGGTCTTTTGCACGCAGGTGCTGCAGCAGGCGACCCGCGTTGGGAAATTGGTTTTCAAAGAACTCATCTTCCGTCATTGGCAGCGCCCTTGAGGCATTCGTTTGCCAAGCATGCATCCAACAGAATATGTATTGAACGTTTAAGGCCGCATGCTACCGTAGCAATGTGGCGCCAAACCCTTATTGCGAAAGGATAGTATTTGACCGTCAGCGTGGACGCTCAGGACCAGATTGACGCTCAACCATTCTCGGCCGAGCAGGTTCGCGATGCTCTGGACAGGGTTCAAAATTCGGATGAATTCAAAGGATCCGCCCGAATGCGGTCTTTCCTGTCTTATGTTGTAGTCGAAACACTCAAAGGTCGTTCCGACGCGATTCGCGCCAAAACCATTGCGATGGATGTCTATGGGTACGACGCGGATGAGCTGTTGAAACGCGAAGGTGTCGTGCGTGTAGATGCAGGACGCGTTCGGCGAAAACTCCAAGCTTATTATGAAAGCAAAGGGGTTGCTGACGAATTGGTTATTTCACTGCCTGTTGGGAGTTACGCGCCGGAATTTTTGCCAGGTGCCCAAGGAAACAGGCAAACGTTGCGCAGACGGCGACGGGCTACCGCGATCTCGATCTGGCTTGCTCTGATGTTTGCTGGCGTATTGGTCGGCGTTCTGATTGGTCGAACCTCTCAACCTGTGGCCCCCGAAGCTGGCAAAACTGCGATCTACGACGTGTCGCCAGCCCGGGTCGAGGCAATGAACTTAAGCAATGCCGGCCGCGACTTGATTTTCCCGGTTACGGATCCGGCGCGCCTTCAGCCTGCGTTGCTGATTTTTCAAACGGCGATCGAGCGAGACCCGTTGTATTACGGGGGGTATGCTGGCGCAGCTCAGGTCGAAACCTTGTTCGCCATTATACAATCGGGTAATCCCGTTTCAGTCGAATTGATGCATGCAGCCGATAAGAGCAGTGCTTACGCTTTGGAATTGGCTCCGGATGCACCATGGCCGCTTTCAGCGCGGGCCTGGTTCAATTTCGGGGCGGGCAACTACGACAGTGCGGTTCGATTATCCCAACGGGCCGTAAGCCTGGCACCAGATGATCCACACGTCGCTGAATTCGATGCCTTGATTTCCCTTTATACATCGGACTTTGACCGAGTTCTGTCAAAATCAGAACACTATGGAAAACTGGCCCGAAACGGTGGGGGGCTTGTTTTTGACAATGCATTGGGTGCGGCTCAGTTTCATACCGGAGACTATGCTGCCGCGATCCGGACGTTCGAGGAAACGATTTCCCGCGGCGGGCCATTCGGGCCAATTTCCGCCGCTTATCTTATGGCCGCCCATTGGCAAAACGGGGAACAAGACGAAGCACAACGGCTTGCAAAAGTGTTTTCAGACACATGGCCAAGCTTCCCCCTCGAAGCACTGAAGGCTCGGGTTTTCGCGGATCCACAGCCGGTTCAAGAGCTGGTAGCGGCAATGAAAGCCGCAGGTTGGTCTGGCCCTGACGCTGCGCAAACGGATGCGCCGCAACCTGTTAGCTCAGATTGACGGTAATTCTGTGTAACGGTGCTTGTTGGCGACACAACCAACTGCTGTATCGACAGCCAACGCGCCCGCGGCCCACAACCGACATCCAGCAACCAACTAGATTAACACAATCGTAACCTGTTTGGCTGCCGTTTCCCTAAAATCCACATTAGCCTGCTTCTGAGCATGAGGCAGACATGCCGTATCGAGGATATAGCCAGTCAGCGCAGAACATATGCCGAAGGGGGTAAACCTAAACTTCGACGAAAAGCGCGGCTGAAGTTCTGAGAATTCTCATACCCTAAATCCGTCGCAATCTCTTGCACGGACAGAGAGCCCTCGTTCAAAAGTTCAACAGCTCGCGCAGTTTTGGCGCGGTTCGCGAGCGTGCGGAAATTGACACCTTCGGATTGAAGCCGCCGTTGCAGGGATCGAGGGCCGATGTCCAACGAGCGAGCGGCCGCATTGAGATCTATCCCACCCAACGCGATCTGTAGTTGCAACACGCGTGATACGATCTCGGGAAAACTTGCTGGCGGCCCAATCACGCGTTCGCGTTTGATGTCTTCAAGCGTGACTCTTTTGGTCACTTGGTGCGGTGAAACAACTGACAGAGCAGACCTTTCGAACCATATCTCAAGCCGATCCTTGTTCCACAACACAGGGCAACCGAATGTGGCCTCAGCCTCTTCGTGAGGCTGCAAGCGTGGCAAGTCACAAAAGATCTGGCGAGGCCGCCATGAACTACCGAGAAAATGGTAAAAAATGCTGAGAACGGCGCCAATCGCAGAAAACGCAATATTTGGATACGCGACGTGTTTTTTTAGGCCGAACTTGTATTCGTATCCGACCAGATTGCTGTGTATTCTGAAATTGGTCTTGTCCATTGAGGAATGGTAGGGCATCACGCTTTGTGCACGGATCAAGGCAGCCCCAAGCGTCGGGGCGCCCCGAACGTATCCACCCCAAGCACCGTAATCTGCAACGGTCAACGCCGGTGCCCAGATCAGGCCTATATCGCCTTCACCCAGTTCACGAGCAACTTGGTCAATAAAAAGTTGCAAGCGCGTTTTTTGGAATATAGCCATCCCTGGCTTCAATAAATTTGTGCGGCAGCCCCGCCTTCCCGAGAGCGCGGTCCAGTGCTTTTTCCCCAATTTGCTCCAGCGTGAACTGTGGCATTGCGCCCAAAGCTTTTGCTGAAATCATCGAGGGAAGAGACATCAAGGCTTCTCCAACGCAGGGTTTGTCGTGAAATGATACGCCGAGTTGAATAATCTTGGCTAGACTTCAGCGAAAGCTATCCATCTGTTTACCAAGGAAATTGCCATGAAACCTGTTTTTTCTTCCCTTTCCGTGATCGCTGCAATGGCGATAGCCAGCCCAACCGCCTATGCGCAATCCTTCAACGATACCGGAGATATCCTGGCCCGTTCAGCGCAAGTTGAGGATATCGAATACCAAATGATGGTTCAGCGCGCGACACAAGCGGCCATCTGGGGGATGCCCGCGGCGGGTATGATCGACTTTCTCAAAGGTATTCGTCGTGATCTTGGGGGTGATTACAATGATGTCGTTTATCTAAATAAACCTTTCGATTCCAAACACGGTTTCCTCACGGCCAACGATGTAACCGCTTATGCTTGGGCTTCGATGACGTCAGAACCCGGACCGCTTGTGATCCAAGTGCCGGCCGCAACGGATAAGGTCAGCTATTTCGGATCCATCGTGAATGCCTGGGATACCCCGATTGCCGATGTCGGCCCGGACGGGTTCGACAAGGGCGAAGGTGGCAAATACCTAATGCTTCCGCCCGGATATGACGAACAGAGTTTGGAAGAGCTTTCTGCCGCCGGGTACATGCCCTTTGAAACAGACACATACGAGTACGGATTTTCATTCCGGCCCCGTCTGTACAATGGTGCGACGGATCTCGACGCCGCCGAGTATGCCCAGACAATCAAGATCTATTACCTTTCCGAGGCGGATAATCCGCCGCCCAACACCTATCACGAGGCGTCAGAGGTGCCATACGACTCGCTTCCCTACTACAATCACACCTACTTTCAGGACCTGAACGACTATGTTCAGAACAACCCGATCCGTCCACAGGACAAGATCATGGTGAACTTTCTGAAAGACCTTGGGATTGAAAAGGATAAGCCGTTTGAGCCTAATGAACGGCAAATCCAGGCCATGAACGAAGGTCTCGTTCTGGCCTATGCCGCCATGCAGCGGTACTTTGTTGAACCGGGGCTGGCAACCGTGCCGCTTTGGGTCGATGAGAATGGAGAACTGAAAAATCAGTGGCTGGTATGGGATTTTGCCGAAGGTCAGCCAGAGGCCGGATTCCCCTATGAAACCGACACCGAGGTGCTGGTGGATGACCGCGCCGGAGGCAGCTATTTCTGGATAACCTATCTGCCCAAAAACCTTGGCGGTGGGACCTTTTACCTGACCGGCCTGCGCGACAGCGCCGGGGAAATGTATGACCACAACGCGACCTACAAGCTGAACGTACCCGCCGACACGCCCGCGCGGGATTTTTGGTCGGTCATCGTCTATTCGATGGAGACCAAAAGCTTCATCCGCAACGTTGATCCGGTTGGTCTCTCGTCACGTGACGCAGACACGATGCAGGTGAACGACGATGGTTCATACGACATCTATTTTGGCCCCACTGCACCGGACGGAAAAGAAAGCAACTGGATCCCGACAACAGAACCGTACTTCCTACTCTTCCGCCTTTACGGCCCGGAAGAAGGCTGGCTGCAAAGCGGCTGGATTCTTCCGGACATGGAAAAGATTTCTGACTGATCTTCGTATTGAGGAAAAAGACATGAAAACCAATTTGCCCCTCGCTGTAGCCGCATTTTTTGCCATGACATCGGCCAGCTTTGCCCAATCACCAAAATACTCCGCTGATGTTCCCGACAGCGTCACCACGCCGGATGAGGTTGAGACCTATTCGCTAGGCACGCTCGAATTCTTCGACGGTATGCCCAGCGATGACACGGTGCAGAAACTCTATGACAATCTCGACCTGATCCGGGCGACCACGGCCTTTCTGGATGGGATTCCGGTTGCCGCAATTCAGGGCTTTGTGAACGGATTTCGCAGCACGGGGCTTGAGGTCAATCAGGTCACCATGACTGAGACGCTGATGGACGCCCGGTCCATCTGGCTGACGGCAAACACGACGACAATCTATGTGACCAGCATCGTTGATTCCTCAAATGGCCCGGTGGTTATCGAGGTTCCGCCGGGCATTCTCGCCCTGATGGACGACGCGGAATTCACCTATGTCGCAGACTTCGGCCCACTGGGTCCGGACAAAGGGAAAGGTGGTAAATACCTGTTGCTGCCACCCAAATATGACGGTGAAATTCCGGACGGTTACCACGTTCTTCGTTCAAAAACATACTACCATTGGTTTCTCGGGCGCATGTCCCCGGACGAGAACGGCGACACAACCGAGGCCGTCAAAACAGTTAAAGAATACATGAACATCTATCCGCTTTCCCAGGCTGACAACCCTCCGGACGAGGTGTTCATGAACCTCAGCGGCGTCAGGCACAACACGGTTCATGCCAACAACATCGAGTTCTTTTATGAAGTCAACGAAGCGGTACAGCGCGAACCTGAGGATGCATTCAATCCTGAACTTCTGGGTAAATTCGCAGCCGTAGGGATCAAGAAAGGTGAACCCTTTGAACCAGACGAGCGAATGACACGCATCCTGACCGAAGCAGCGGCCATTGCCAACGGTACCGCGCGTACCATCACCTATGCCGGCCGGGACCCCGAGGTTTATTTCTATGACGATCGCCAGTGGAATTCACCGTTTCAGCGTCAGAGCTATCAGTTCCTGGAAAACGGCGCACGTGTGCTGGATGACAGAACCTATTTTCACTACATGGCCACGGGCATTACGCCTGCCATGACATCACCGCCGGTTGGTAGTGGTTCGGTCTACGCGATGACGGCCCGCGATATCGACGGGAACTATCTTGATGGTTCAAAAACCTATCGCGTTGATCTGCCGGGTCCGGTTCCCGCCAAGAACTTCTGGTCGTTCATGATGTACAGCGGCCAAACACGCTCAATGCTGGAAACCGACATGAAGTCCGCCGGGATCGATTCCAAGAAGCAGGGGATCAAGGCAAATGAAGATGGTGGTTATAGCGTCTTTGTTGGCCCCGAAGCGCCAGCGGGTTGGGAAAACAACTGGGTTCAAACGATCCCGGGAAAGAGCTTTAACATGATGTTCCGCTTGTACGGACCGCTCGAGCAGTGGTTCGACAAAAGCTGGCGCCCAGGGGATTTTGTTTTGGTGGAATAACTTCAAGGCAAAGCAGTGGTAGCCGGCCCTATAAAAAACATAGCATAGTGGCCACGCTTCGGGTATTGAACGTCGGCTTTTGAAGATTGTCACAATATCCCAGCGACAGCAGCGAAGGTCTGGTTTCCGCCCTCCCGGTGGATGACTTCGCGCTTGCAGTAGATTTTTCGCGTTTGCAGCGAACGTCAGCTTGGTGGCCATCCTCAGCCTTGCTCCAAATGTTGTACCCGCAGAGATCGGTAGCTAAGTCCCGCACTACCAACTTTCAAGAACGCTGCGGCGAACGGCGGCTCGCCGGATCATTGATACGCCACTTCTATTCAGATTGTTGGTTCGGACTCTAGCAAAACCTAGAGCAACCGAGTGACGATTTGCTGTTCAAGGAGGGGCGGCGAGGCCTTCGATCGCTTCACTAAATGAAGGTAATTCATTCTAAAATTTTTGGTCAGTATACCGCGCCAATGTGATAATAGTTATTTGATACAAAAAGGTTTTTCACGTGCGGATAGGTAATGTCAGATGGAGCGCCATATGTGTGGCGTTTCATGCGACATGACCTAAACGTTTCAATAGGTCATTTTGGCTGTTGATATGAGTAAATGGCCTCGGGTTTCTTCCGGGGCCGTTTGCAAATCTAACAAGGAAAGACGAATGAGATGGCGCGGCGCTGAAAAAATTGTCAGGCTTTGAGACGAGGGGTGGGAACCGGTCATTCGCGGCAAAGGGATCAAGGTCCGCTTTTTTGTGCTAAATTACACGATTGGTTTACCTACAATCCTAGTCTACCTGCCGTCGACTAGGCTTCTATTCTTTGCATGTGCGGCGCGTTGTAGACCTCACAAACCGGACATTGGACGTGCTGATAACTAAAGGCGAGCGCGCGCAACAAAACTGACATTTGGAAAATCAGGTCGCTTCCCTATCTACTGATATCCGTCTGGGTCGTTAGGGGTGTGTAGCAATGTGCCTTCAAACGCATCGAGATCATCAGTCATTTGCAGCCAAGGCAACTGGCTTTGCTTGTTAACGTGAAAAGTCGGTTTGAAATCTTCCGGGTTTTCGAGTGACGCAGCGTAGAGGTGCATACCGCCCGGATAGTGATCGGCTTCAAATCCAATGGGTGATCCGCACGTTCCGCAAAAGTGCCTGAAAACGCCTTTGGAACTTTCATAAGTACGAGGTTTATCGCCGGTCCATTCAAAGGCCTCTATTGGAACACCGAACCACGCAACCACCGGCGCGGCACAATTCCGGCGGCAGTCATCGCAGTGGCAATAGCATGCCCATGTTTGATCACCCCGGTAGATCCAGCTTGTTTTTTTACACAGACAATACCCACGCGTCGCCATTCGATTTTCCTCCAAACCTCCGGAAATATAGGACGCAGGCGGTTTTTGAGATGGATATTTTGGGACGTTTCATCAGCGGAAAACGTCGGAATCTAAGGTCGATTTGGGCTCGACGCCGCTGTTATCTGCGATGTGCCCTGACTGGCCGAAAGAGCCCAAAGTCGCCTTTGATCATGCTTCGGTCTTTCGCGATTGCAGCAAGTCGCGAACCG
>NZ_SMMF01000958.1:193137-216423 GCF_009711355.1 Roseibium sp. RKSG952
TTGCACGCTTCGCGGCACCAGCTAACTACAGAAAAGATGAAAATCCGATTTTTTGCTTGAACAGGTGCGCGTATGATTGCCAAATTCCCAACGGTCGTGATTGACGGAGTGTTTTTAGGCAAGGTTCGAGAACGTTGGCAGGGCCGGCCGCCTTCCGCCATTGGCAAATCTACTGTCGATGGGCGGCAGAAGATTGACGAATTAGGTTTCACGGGCGATGCGCAAGCAGATCTAAAACACCATGGCGGCCGCGATAAAGCTATTCATCACTATGCAACAGATCATTATCCGCTCTGGATTGCGGAAGGAGAGATTCCCGACGGCACAATTCCAGCGGCGTTCGGCGAGAATATTGCGACCCGTGGCCTGACGGAAGACACCCTCTGCATAGGCGATATATTGAAGCTGGGAAGCGCGACCGTTCAGATCAGCCAAGGCCGTCAACCTTGTTGGAAAGTGTCCGAATATACCAATAACAAGCGCATGGCCTATCGGTTTCAAAAGACTGGCCGCACGGGTTGGTACTACCGAGTTTTGGATCACGGTGCGGCGGGTGCTGGCGATGAGGTGACAGTTTTGGAGCGCCCGCAACCTGATTGGACCGTAAAGCGAGTTACTTTGGCACGATTATCCAGACAGACCTCACAAGGCGAAGCGGAAACCCTAGCTTTGATGCCAGAACTGGCGGATGGATGGCGCCAAGCATTTGCGAAAATGGTATCCGGAAACCTGCTGGAAGATCAGAGCAAACGGCTGGAAGGATGAAAGACGGAGTAGGAGGAGCTGAAGTATACACGCCAGCTGGCGGTCGCTCTCTCTCGTTGCGACGTGAAGCGAGGATGATCAGGATATTTGAGCGATAAGCCTCACATTCAATATCCGATTTCTGTACTTCCCCGCTATTTGCTCCACTTTCTGCATTGGTTACGTCGGGGTTCAGAGCGGACGTTTTGTGCAGGTATAGACGGGTAATCTAAGCCCTTTGCTAACCTCCATTAACCCTTAAGATTTTGCGAATGCAGCAAGTTGCGAACTGCGTATTCCGGGCGTTAGGACCGCGGCTCGCCAATTCTATTCAAGCATCATACGGACTAAGCCGCTACCAAACAGTAGCAGCGGCTCAGCCCAACCAGTCTTGGGGTGACCCCGGACAGGCCGTTTGAGCCCTTACATGACTTTCGTCTATCAAGCCGCTTGGCCAGTGCGGCAATTGACGACCAGTCCACTTTGACTGGTGCTCCGGATGCCGCGGTCGCAACCCACATCGCTGCCGTTTGCGGACACTAGTATGGGGCTGGAAATCGCTCCACAAACAGAGGAAGGCGTTTTGCGGAGTTCAGATTTCAATCTGGCTAATGATCTGAGCAAATGATGCCCCGTGCATATCCCGGTCATATACGGTCCCCTGAATCGCGGGACGCGGTATGCTGATCTTCACTACATTCAGATCAGCTATGTCGAAACGCTTCAGGGTATCGGCGTCAGATTGCAGACAGGATGCCAGTACATCGGTGTCGAGACCGTTGCTGACACGCTGGAACACCTCAGGCGAACCACAGAAAACATCTATGGTCAGCCAGAACGGACCCGCGTTTTTGGACCGTACCTTGTAAACGATGTCTCCAAGCTTGCTCATCCGCCGATCTCCTCGACCTGAAGGCTGAATGCCTGCATCGGGTCGTCCAGATTCAGAACGTGATTGATGCAGAATTCGTAGATTTTGCCTCGTGACATTTCGGCAGGTGAAAAGGGAAATGCGAAGGTTGGCATTTCTTCCTGTTCAGTCAGCGGGTGATGCAAAAGATATGGGTTCAGCATCTTAGCAACTTCGCTGCTCAGGGTCTCTGACTCAGCGGTTACAATGCCCAGAACACCCACTTCAGTTCCCGTTACACCGTCGGGTTCCAACGCACCCAGTGTTGCGTTTTCCCCGATACGCCGAAGTTCGATAGTGAAATCTCCATCCAGACGCTCTTTGGCCTTTGAAGTGCAGCGCGATTGAATATCGTTACACCACTCTTGGATATGGGCAACGTATCGCGGGTCACGCACTAGCGCGAGAGAAACGGTCTGATAACCGGCCAGTTTCGCGCCCTCCAGCTTGACCGTGTAGTCGGGACTTTCGACCCAGATGCTGCCTTCGACCCTTACCTGACGGTCATCGATCGCGTCGTATTTTGCCTTCGTCACATCGAGATAACCCCCGGGTTCATGAAGGATGTAGGGGTCGGAGTTTTCATAGAGCATATGGGCGGAAACCGTGTGCGGCGTAGCACGTGCCTCGGCACCCATTGGTGTCACTGTAAATCCGGTCGTGTCGAACTCGATCAGGATGGTGCCTGAATTCGGGCTGGTTGTGGCCAGCGCACCGCATTCACCGATCTTGGCGCCGTGCCATGCGCCTCCGGCGTGGCAACCACGTGCCAATGGCAGCGCCGAAATGATCGCGGTGTCTGTCGTGCGACCGGCTATAACAATATCGGCCCCTGTGTCCAGAGCGGCCTGAACCTGCTCGGCCCCTGCAAGTGCCACAATGTTACTGCACGCGGCAAAGGTTTCCTCGTCAATTTCCGGCGCAGCGGGAAGGGCGCTGATCCGACCTTCGCGGAAGGCCTGTGCCATCTCTTGCGGGTTTTGCCCACTCTTGAGGATGGCCAGTTTAAGATGTTCGCCTGTCTCCGCTGCGATCTCGCGCGTGATATCGACCAGCCAATCTACTGCGTCATCTGCACCGCATGTCCCGGCAGTGCCAATGACCAGCGGTACGCCGGCCGTGGCCCGAGCCGCCATTAGCTCTCGCCATTCAGCCTTGGTGGACCCGCGCGAGTATTTCGACGTCCCCGTTCCAAGGTAGTGGGGTCCACTGTCAGTGGACCCCCCATCGATTGCAATGATATCAGGTTTCTGAGTGATGCCCCGAGCAAGTGCAGCCGGATCATAACCAAGCCCAAGCGCACCGCAGGGGATGAGAACCTTAACCATCAGTCGGTGATCCTTTGCGGTTTCTTCAGAACGTTGCGCAGGAACATCGGAGCAACGAAACCAAGCACGGCAACAACCCATAGCGTGATCGCGATGCCTGAGCTGAACAGATAGGTCCAGTCACCATCCGACAGCACCATGGCGCGGCGTAGGCTATCTTCCATATGACCACCCAGCAGGATGCCCAGAATGATCGGCACCGTAGGCACATCCAGCTTTCGCAGAATCCAGCCCAGCACACCAAAACCTACCATCAGCAACAGATCGAAATAGCTGCCGGACAGCGAGTAGATGCCTACAAAGCTGACCATGGTGACACCTGGCAGCAGAATCCAGGGCGGAACGCTCAGGATCTTTACGAAGATCTTCACCATAGGAACGTTCATCAACAACAGCACAAAGTTGGCAATCAACAGTGAGGCGATCAGCCCCCAGACCACTTCGGGCCGTTCTGTAAACAGGGTCGGACCTGGTGTGATGTTGAGTGTCATCAAAAGCGCCAGCAGAACAGCGGTGGTTCCGGACCCGGGAACGCCCAAGGTCAACATCGGAACCAGAGCGCCACCCGCAGCGGCGTTGTTCCCCGCCTCAGGTGCCGCAACACCTCTGGCAACGCCTGTTCCGAACTTGCCCTCTTCGCCGGCAACCGACTTTTCGGTCATGTAGGCAAGGAATGAGCCAAGCGAGGCACCTGCACCGGGCAAGATGCCGGCAATAAACCCGATCACCGACCCGCGAAGCTGGGTCATCTTGGTGGACCAGATTTCCTTCCACGGAACCGTAACCTTGTCGAGCTTCACGCCGATCGAGGTGTTTTTGCCATGGCTTTCGATAAAGAAGAACACCTCGGCAATGGCGAACAGACCAACGATGGCGACCAGAAAGTCGATGCCATCAAACAGGTGCATATTGCCAAAAGACAGGCGCGGCAGGCCCGAGTTGTTGTCCACTCCGATCATGGCGATGCCCAGACCAATGCACGACGCAATCGCCGCCTTGGCCTGATTGTTCGAGGCGATGCCGCCAAGAGTTGCGAAGGCCAGAAGGTATAGCGCAAAGTACTCTGCCGGTCCGAATTTGAAGGCGACTTGCGCCAGCATTGGGGCCAGCAGCATCAGGCCGATGGTCGACAGAAAAGCGCCGGTGAACGAAGCCACACCGGATATGACCAGCGCGTCGCCCGCCCGTCCGGCCTTGGCCATCGGATAACCATCCAGCGTCGTCATCAGCGCCGGTTCGTCGCCCGGAATGTTCAGCAGGATCGAACTGATCCGGCCGCCATACATGGCGCCATAGTAAACTGCGGTCATCAGCACCAGTGCACTGGTGGCATCCAGTCCCATCGAGAACGTAAGCGGGATCAGGATCGCGACGCCATTTGACGGACCAAGGCCCGGAAGCGCTCCGATAATGGTTCCGATGAAACAGCCGAAAACGGCCAGCATCAGGGTGAATGGGCTTAGGGCTATGCCAAAGCCCGTTGCGAGATTTGCAAAGAGATCCATGGGGTAACCTCAGCCGTGCATCACGGCAGGCAGGGCGACAAGGCCAAGGCCAAGCGCGAACTTGAATATTGCGAACAGTCCGACTGACAGACCGACACCGGCGATCGCTGCAGGGCCAATACGCGGGCTGATCTGATAGCTCAGGATCGCAGCCGTGATTGCTGTTGGCAGCAGAAAGCCCAGCGGTTTCAGTGCGTAGGCATAGCCGACCAGAACCGCGACGGCGATGGCCAGAGCCCCAAGGGTTTGCAACGCGGGCCACTCGGGGTCTTCATCCGGGCGTAGCGCCACCAGAATTCCACAAAAGGCGGCGATCGAGCCGACGAGGATCGGGAAAGTGCGAGGGCCGACAGGATCGGCCAAGAAGCTGGTCTGGATCTGAGTGGCGCTGGCAACATATGCCAGCGACACCAGGGTCACGACCGCTCCGAAGATGCGGTCAGATACCATTATTGAATTACCCCGATTTCCTTGGACAGGGTGTTGATCTCCGCAACCACGTCATTCACGTAGTTCTGGAAGTCGGCGCCGACCAGGGTAAACGGTGCAAGGCCGTTGGCAGCCATGGCTTCGCTCCATTCGGGGCTGTCAGCAACCTGCTGCAGGCGTTCGGCCCACATGTTAAAGGTCTCGTCGCTGACACCTTTGGGCACATACATGCCGCGCCAGTTTACGGCGACCACATCGATCCCCTGTTCCTTGGCTGTCGGAATGTCATCAAAGCCGGGCACGCGTTCTTCGGTCAGAACCGCTAGGGCGCGCACGTCGCCGGATTTCAAGAAGCCAACAATCTCGGACATATCGCCGGACATTGCCGCGGTAAATCCACCAACCGTCTGGGTGATCGCGTCTGCGCCCCCGTCCACACCGATGTATTTGATAGCCTGAACATCATCGACCCCAGAACGCTGCAGGATCATCAACGGCTTCAGATGGTCAAAGCCGCCGACGGCCGAACCACCTGCAAAGGCCAGCTCGCCCGGGTTGGCCTTGATCGCGTCAACCAGATCGTTCAGCGACTGATAGGGGCTGTCGTTGGCAACAACGATCACGCCCGGATCGGCGCCGATAGCTCCGACAAACCGAACCTGATCCGCTGTCATACCAGCATAGGCATTCTGAGCCAGACGGGTGGTTGTTGCCGAAGAGGCCGCGACGATGAGGTCATCGTCATCGTTCCGCTCAGATACGACATGGTTATAGGCCAGACCACCACCAGCACCGGCCATGTTGGTCACCTGGATCGGTTTATCGACTGCACCGATATCGTGCATGATCTTGCCAATTTGACGGCAGGTGAAGTCCCAGCCACCACCAGGGTTGGCCGGTGCGATGCATTCAGCGGCGTGTCCAGCCGTGGCGCTCACACCCAAAAAGACGCTGGCAGCCAGCGCCTTGAACATACGATTTGTCATGTTTTCCTCCCGTTTGACACATCGATTTGTCTCGTTCATGCTCAATCGAAACGCTCAAACCTGACACCAACCTGTCATGCTTTAAAAAAGGTCGCCGATGCGGCTCCTTCTGATCGAGGACAATCTGAAACTGGCGCATGCCATCGCAGAGCGGCTGCATCTGGATGGTCATGCCGTCGATCATGCCGAGTCGCTGGATGATGCTTCAACATGTATTGCGGTTGCAGATTACGATTTGATTTTATTGGATATTATGCTGCCAGATGGTGACGGTCGCGATTTTCTTGCCCAGCATCGCAAGGCCGCAAATCGAACCCCGGTCATCGTGATTACCGCGCGTTCAGCGGTGTCCGACCGGGTCGGATTGCTGGACCTCGGTGCCGATGACTACATCACAAAACCCTTCGATTTTTCCGAGCTTCAGGCCCGCTGCCGCGCCGTTCTTCGACGGCAGGGTGGCGTAGCGGTCAACCAACGAAGCTTTGAAAGCACAGTGCTTGATTCTACCGCCGGCGAGTTGCGGTTCGCGGGTAAATCTGTGGCTTTAAGAAATCGAGAGCTTCGCCTGTTGGAGGTGTTCTTCAATGCCCCGGGTCAGGTGTTTTCCAAGTCCTATCTGCTGGACCGGCTGTTTTCATTGTCTGACGAAGCCAGCGAGAATGCGATCGAAGTCTATGTGGGCCGATTGCGCAAGCGGTTGGAAGGTTCGGGTGCAACAATTGAAACGGTGCGGGGTCTTGGCTACCGGATTGTAGCTGCGTGAAGTTTCATGCCTCGATACGCCGCCGCCTGTTCTTTCAACTTGCAGGTGTTGCTGCGCTACTGTCTCTGACGTTCTTTTTTGTCGTCCGCGGTGTTGCCGAACGCGCGGCGGAGGGAACTCAGGATCAGGTTCTCGCAGCCTCGGCGATCGCGATGGCCGACAGCCTGCGGAATGAGGGTGGTGGCGTCACGCTGGATTTGCCCTACTCGTCACTCTCAATGCTGGGAACCGTGGGGCAGGATCGCGTGTTTTATCGCGTTGCCGTCTCGGGGCAAACGCTGACAGGATATGATGATCTTCCGGTTCCGGCAGCCCAGCCACAACCGGGTGAGCCGGTGTTCGAAACTCTTATGTTTCGAGGAGACGAAATTCGTTCTGTAACCTTGTTGCGCCCCATGGGCAGTGAGGCGAACCGGGCGCAAGCGTTTGTAACCGTTGCGCAAACCCGGGAAGGTCTGGAGACGATTTCCCGGCGGATCACCACACTCGCGACTGGTATTGGCGCCGGTTTCTTTGTGCTAGCGACTGCACTCAGTTTGTGGGCGGCGGGATCGGCTCTCGCACCGATCAATCGTTTGACCGGGGCCGTTACCCGCAGGGGCCCCAAGGATTTGCGCCCGGTGACGGCCGAGACTCCGCGTGAACTGTTGCCGCTGGTTGAGGCGCTCAACAGCTTTATGGGGCGCCTACGAGCCTCTCTTTTGCGTACCGAGGATTTTATCGCCGAGGCGGCACACCGGGTTCGTACGCCTCTTGCTACGGTGCGGGCGCAGGCTGAAGTCACTCATTTGAAGCTACGCAAACCGGAACACAAGCAAGCTATCCGCGAGATGATCCGGGCCATCGACGAAAGCGCACGATCTGCCGGGCAGATGCTGGATCACGCCATGGTCACTTTTCGCGCTGACAGCCTTTTGCGAGAGGAACTGGACCTGAATGCAGTGGTCGAGGAGACCTGTGACAGGCTGGATCCGACCGCTGACCTGAAAGACATCGTCATCCATCGCAATTTGCCCGATCATGCGGTTTCGTTTCAGGGCGACCGTATTCTTTTGCAGGCGGCGGTGATGAATATTCTGGACAACGCTATCAAGTATTCTCCGGCAGACAGCGACATTACAGTTTCGGTGGTTGAGGGTGCAGAAACAAGTATTGCTGTGACCGACGAAGGGCGCGGGTTTGCAGATACCGATCTGTCGCGTCTGGTCAGTCGATATAAAAGAGGTGCCAATGTCGGGGATGTCGTCGGTTCGGGACTTGGCCTGACCATTGCCGCCGATGTCGCACAGGTACATGGTGGAAGACTTTCCATCAGTTCAAACAAGGAGGGTCCAGGCGCATGCGTATCGCTGCTGTTACCGCGCTGATCCTGTTGTGGGTGTCACGTGCAGTCCTCGCGTTTGAAGTTGAGGATCACATCACCTATCCCGCAGCCAATGAAGGGTCTGTTCTGCGGATCATCTCTACTGCGGACCGCGAAGCCTTCGAGCCTATCATTGCGGCTTTTCAGGCACAGCACCCGGGGGTGAAGGTCGAATATACGATCACCGGCACGACTAGTTTGATGCAGGCAATTGCCGAGGAAGAGGCAGTGTTTGACCTCGCTATCTCTTCGGCGATGGACCTTCAGACCAAACTCGCCAATGACGGTTTCGCCCAGAACTACGATGATGCCGAAACCGACCACCTGCCTGAATGGGCAAGCTGGCGAAATCAGATCTTCGCGTTTACGCAAGAGCCCGCCGTTTTGGTCGTGTCAGACGCCTTTTTCCCGGATGGAGATGCCCCACGCAGTCGCGACCAGCTGATCGCGCTGTTGCGTGAGAACCCCGAGCTTTTTCAGGGGCGCATTGGTACATACGACGTGCGGCAATCGGGTTTCGGTTATCTGATGGCCACGCAGGACAGTCGTAACAGCGAGTCGTTCTGGCGGCTTATGGAGGTGATGGGCAGGCTGGATGCCAAGCTCTATTGCTGTTCCGGCGATATGATCCGGGATGTGGCAAACGGAGAGCTGGCATTGGCGTATAACGTGCTGGGCAGCTACGCGAGTTCGCAGCAAAGCGGCGTCGATGGCTTCCAGATCATAGAATTCGAAGACTACGTGAATGTCATGTTGCGGACCGCGCTGATCCCCGAGACTTCTCTTAACCCTGAAGACGCGAGCAAGTTCATCGATTTTTTACTGGTGTTCGGCCAAAACCCGGACCTCGTGCTTGCATCCGGTCTGCCCGCGATCAATCCATCAGTGCTTCGAGATAACACCGCACTACGCCCTATCCGATTTGGTCCCGGACTGCTGGTGTTTTTGGACAAGATCAGACGAGATAACTTTCTGAAAAACTGGGAAAGTTCCCTGTTTCAGGAATAACGAACTTTGCGAGAAGATGAATGTTCAGCCTACGTGGATACAGGATTCTGAACTGTGGCGGGCCGGGATAGCAGGGCGTGTTATCTACTGTTCGTATGCCGCTTAGTCGGCAGATTCTGTTGCAGTTCAGATGGCAGCACGCAAACAAAATCGCGCCAAAAAACTTGTTGAGACCCGGATCAGGCATGAATGTGTCGTGGCGCTGAACGGTGATACTAAAATAACTTTGTTTTCTTAGACAAAGTTAGACCGACAACGCCTTTTCAATCACTTTCGTTGGTAGTAAGCATTCCACAAATCACTGTCAGAATTGCCGTATCAGGCTTTTGGTGATGTGCGGGCGTGATGGAATGGTAGACATATCGGACTTAAAATCCGAAGGCCTTAGTGCCGTGTGGGTTCGAGTCCCACCGCCCGCACCAAGCTTGAGCTAAACCGGATAGCCAAGCTGAGAAATCAGTTTCCAGATATCTCGATTGGCCTTTGACAGCTGTGCAACCACGTCTTCGATTTCTTGCAGAGCGTTGTCATCTACGGTGTCTTCGCGCCCTAGCTTGATGTCGGTTTTACGGTCGGCGATGCGCATCAGAATTGTCTTTGGGTTCCCGCTTTCCTGATCGAACGAATATATGCAGTGGTTATACTTGTTTCGTATCCCAGAAAGCTTTGTCAGGCGTTGAGTGTGTTCCAGGATGGGGTCGCGAACCTCTTCGGGTCGTCCTTCCATTTTTGCCAGACGCTCGACCAAGTCTATACGCGCACGTGTAGTGTTCAGAGTCAGGAAAATGATCACCGCGACGTCTTTGTTGGTTCCGCTCAAGCCAGCGATCAGATGAATGAGCAGGCTTTCGGTATTGGTCCACATGTAATTTAGCCGCCCGACGAGCAGGATCAGACGGTCAAATTTGGTTTCGAAGTCGTCAGTCACAAGATATCTGCTGCGCCTCTTCTGGCGCGACCTCAAAGTAGAAATGTGCAGCGGCCGTGCGATTGTTGACACCGATTTTCCCTGACACATTGTGCATATGGAGTTTTACGGTGTGCTCCGTGATCCCCAGCTTGGCCGCAATCGTCTTGTTGCTTTTCCCCTGAGACACCAGGCGCAGCACTTGTTTCTCTCGCCGAGTGAGCTTTGAATAAAGAGGGTTCTTTCTGCTTGATGGGGGCGCATCTGGTTGTTTCGGAGATGCTCGGCCACGGTTGCGCGACTCAGAGGGTGAGCGAAGAACGCAATCGGCCAGGAAACTTGGCAAATACAGTTCCTCATGCATCAGCAGACGCAATATCGCACGCCACACATCTGGAGCTACGTTCATCGGCAGGTATCCGATGTCGCCATATCGTCCACGATCCCAGTGTTCGAAAAGAAAACGGGCCGAATCGTCTTTGCGATATGCAAAGGCAAGACACCCAGAAGGTACGGCTTGCTTGTACTCGGATGGCCTGTTCAACAGGTCTTCGAGGTTCATCTGATCAACGACCAGAACCTTCCCGGATTTTGAGGCAAAGCTGGCCGGAGCTTTCACCGCATCAAGGCTGTCGCTGCGATAGGCTACAACTCCGAATTCATTTTGAACGCTTCTTAGGGTTTGATTTGAATAGAATAATTCTTTCCCAATGAAGATTATTGACAGATCATCAGCACTTTCAATTTTGCAAGGAATACTGTTTTGCATAGAAATGCTCATTTTCCTTTCCCCCACTAACAAACTGCACCAATTCTTGCGCCCAAAATTGGCGGCATTTTTTTGTGGTGCGAAACTATTACAGACTCAATAAAATTACCCGGAACCATACCCGAAAGTTCCAATTTCAGCAACAGATTGTTGCTAAAAGCGATCCAAAATTAGAACTTTTGTATAGGCTGAATTTCAGTTTCTTAGGTTTAACCCCCGGAAAAATCATATTTTCCTGCTGTAGTCATAATGAGACTTCATGCGAATGACATTCTCCGAAGTGCGGCAGGTATTTTTCAATATTATATAATAAAAACAATTTAATAGAGGAAGTAGTACTTTCGGTTATCTATTCATCCCACAAATCTGCTGCAACCATGACAGGGCTTCAATTCGTGAAGTTTACTTGTACCTGACGTGTCTGCGGCCCGCGTATTTCCGCGTGAATTTGAGTGGTCACGTAATCGGCTTAGCCGAGAAAGGGGGGTGACAACAAATCTAGCTGAAAGACAAGGCCGCAGACATGCGCAAGTTTCGCGGGTGGATGCCAAATTCTGTTTCAACCGTGCCAAATATCGCTTTGTAGATGAATGGCGGTCTGGCGCATCAAAAATGGATAATTGTTATGCGACGCAATGTTAATAATACAAATGTAACGACCGTTGACGAAATTAATGTCGAAAACCTTGACGCGGACGTTGATGCCGAATTTCAGGTTGACGAAGCTTCAATCGAGGCCAATCTGAACGCTCAGCAGCAGGGTCAGACTGTAGAAAACACCAACGACAACCAGGATGAGCAAAACCAGGCTCAGGCTCAGGCGACCGAAGTCGCGAATGAGCAGGGTCAGGACCAAGGTCAGGATCAGGACCAGGGTCAGGCTCAGCAGCAGGGCCAGCAACAAGGCCAGCAGCAGTCGAACGTCAATGGTGGTGATGACAGCAACACTATCTCGAACAGCATCAACATCGATTTCGGTGAAGGTGAATGGATCCCGCGCGATGATGACCAGGTCGATCTGGACATTGGTGATTCAGCGTCAATCGGTGACGTAATTACCGCAGGTCGCGACCTGAGCTACGATCCAGGTGATGACATGAACCTGGATATCTCGTTGGATGGTGACGGAAACGATATGTCATCAGTCAACAATCAACTGGCAAATCTGAGTGACGATGACACTCTGGATTCACCGACCGTATCCAACAATGCCGATTTCAATCAGAACGGTAACGCCAATGGCGGCACCGCACATGCGGAAGAGGGCATTGGCTCATCGGCAGATGGCGGTAACTCCGGCGCCGGCGGCACCAGCTATGGTGGAGCAGCAGCTTCGGAAACCAATGGTAGCAATGCGTTTGCCCTTGGTGGTCACACCGGTAACGCAGGTGCAGGCGCACAAGGTGGCAATGGTGCCAGCTCGGGTAATGCCAACAACACCAGCTTGGGTCTGGGGCTGTCCGGCGCAGAAGCCAGTGGCGATAGCACTGCAGGTAACGGCGGAAACGCCAACAGCACATCAAGTGCCAACAATACCGGCACCTCGAGCGCTAGCGGTCAGGGTACTGGCGGTAATGGCGGCAGTGCGGATTCGTTTGGCCTTGGTCTAGGACTGGGTCTGTCTGGTTCAAATGCCGAAGGCAATGCGAATGGCGGTGAAAACGCCTCGGGTTCGCTGGCAGCTGGCCTTGGTTTGGCTGGAAATGACACTGACGCAGCAGGCTCAAACGGAGGAAACTCTGGCTCGTCGAATTCTGGCTCCGCGACGAACAACAGCACGGGTACAAACGAAGCCAATGATGCGACAGCTGGCAGCAATGGTGCCTCAGGCGCAGCAGGAAGCTCCGCTGGTAGTGGCGCAAGTGGTTCCGGTGGATCCGGTTCCGGCGGTTCGGGCTCAGGTGGTTCGGGTTCCGGCGGCGGCGGTACTGGCGGTGGCGGCACCGGTGGTGATGGTTCCGGCGGATTCTCGGGTATGGTTGAAGCGGCAGTCGCCGCGTTGAACCAGGAAATCGCAGATAGCCTTGGCGCGAATGCGGGATCCTCTGATGCCACAACCGGTGGCGGCGGAACTTCTGGCAATAACCCAGGTACCGGCGGCTCAGGAACTGGTGGCACAGGTACTGGTGGTGCAGGAACTGGCGGTGCCGGAAGCGGTGGCGCGGGATCCGGCGGTCCAGGTACTGGCGGTAATTCAGCTGCGAACTCCGGTGCGCAGGGTGTTGGCGATCAATCGGCAAGTGGCCCGAATATCGGTCAGAACCCAGGTGCTATCAGTGGCGCGGCAAATAACCCGCAAACGGCTGATTCAGCTGGCGGTGCCGGTGGTTCGAACGCTGCAAACGGTGCGGCAAACGGGTCTGGTAGCGGCACGTCTACAGCCGAAGGCGCAGGTGGCGCAGGCGGTACGACAACGCCGACAGCAACTTCGACCGGTAGCGGTGGTGGTTCTGCGGATGCAGCCAATACTGCCGGTGCGGGTGGCGCAGCTGACGTGTTTGCCGAATCTGCAACCGATGGTTCTGCCGATAGTCTCGCCGAAGCGATCGCCGGATACGGTGGCGCAGCAAACAGCGACAACGACGCCAACTCGACCGGTTCCGGTAGCGCGACAGGCGCGGCCAATACTGGTGCAGGTGGTGCCGGTGGCGCAGCAACGGCAACTGGCGGAACCAGCGGCTCGGCTATGGGAACAGCCACATCCGGCGATACCATGGGTGGCACGATTACCGGTGGCAGCGCGGCAGGCGCCTATTCGGGTGACGGCGGCGCTGGCGGTAACGGTGGTACGTGGGGTTCCAACAACGGTGGCGACGGTATCGTGACCGGAGAATCCTACGCCTCGGCAGCTGCGGTAGTTGATACGTCAGCATTCAACCAGTCGATCGTCATGGGTGCCAACGTGCTTGGTAACTCGGTTGACACGACCATGGTTGGTGGCTCGATGACTTCGACTTACTCGAGCGACGACACCGAAGCATAATCAAATATCGGGGACCGTATTGCGGTCCCCGTTTCTGTTCTACGAAAACGCCGGGGCCGTTTTGCGGCCTCGGCCCAACCAAGCCTAAACCGGAAATTTTCTGCCGGGCAGGGTGATAGGGATAATCGATATGGCACTCGACAGTGTTACAGAAACGATTGCACATTTTGTTGGAACTTTTGAGCTAACAATTGAACAAGCCCGCCTAAGGGATCAGTACGAAGAGTTCACCGCACTCAGGCGTAAGGCCGAAGTCGAAGAGCTGGAAGATCCGATTACGATACGGGTCAAGGCAGATTTGAAGCTTGATCCGGGCGAGTACGATCCTCTTCCCTACCGTTTCAAGACCCCACCTGCAGAGCCGGTATTACCGCCCCCGGTCGATGGACCGGTCAAGGAGACCATCATAGTGCTAGGCGAGCCGGCGGCGGAAGGGCAGCTGGTCCCTGACAATCAATTAGGCCAGTCCGGTAATCTGGATTTTGTGATCATTCAGCAGCAACCGGAAATCGGAACACACGGATCTGCTGTAACCTACACAATGCAGACGCTGACCCTGAGCGACAACGATATCGTTGGGCAGGGAGATTTCAGAGATACAGAGACAATGATTGCCGAGGCAGAGGAAGCTCTGGACATGGCTCTGTCTCTGCACGCCATGTCGGCACCTTCGCTGGCGATTTCCGACTACATGTCATCTGACTATGTCGAGGGATTGGCCGAGCAGATGCAGACACCGATGAATTCGGATGTCGAGGGTGTCACCATACATCAGTTCCATGGCGGTGACGCCATGGGTATCATCGTAAATGGAGAGCATGTCGAAGAGGCACCGGTCTGGTCGGAACTTCTGCCAGAGCATCATCAACCGGAAGAGGATGCAGAAGCGGAAGCAACCGCACATCTGCCTGATGAGTGGGATCAGTCCGAGGACCCGGAGTTTGACGATGGTCATACTGTGATCGTCGGAGGCAATTTGGCAATTAACGAGGTCGCGGCAAATGTTGCTTGGGTCGACGCTCCGTTTATCGCCGTTGGCGGGCAGGCCATTAGTCTCACGATGGTCAGTCAAGTAGCCGTTGTTTCAGATATGGATCAGGGCAATGTGGGGAGTGGCTCGGGGACCAATGTGGTCCAATCCGCTCAGATCGAAGTCGAAGCCAAGGCCGCGCCCTGGCTGGCCCAGAGTACTGACGACGCAGAGCAACCCTCATTCCTGTCAGTGGATTGGATACATGGCGATCTGGTCGTGGCAAATTTTGTAAAACAGATGATCGATGCCACGGATATTGATCATATTCAGACCGAAATCTCAGCGGCTTCAACGTTATATGCGATGGGTGACAACGAGATGGTCAACGTCTCGGACCTGATCCAACTGGGAAGTTTTTATGATCTGATCATGATCGGTGGCGACATGATCTCGGTCGATATGTTGTTCCAGACATTGGTCTTGATGGATGACGACGTCGTAACCGGCGGCATGGCAGCTGGCACTGGTGGCGGAGACGACAATCTGGTCATGAACCAGGCCTCTTTGACCACAATTGGAGAGGACAGCGAAGGAGAGCTGAACGATAACCTCACTGAGGCCATGGCCCTGAGTGATATGGATCTCGCCGCCCTTGAGGAAGCACTGCTGAACGATCCCATGTTTGCGGGAATGGAACAGATGCGCGTTCTCAAGATCGACGGCAATCTGCTGCAAGTTAATATCGTGGAACAGGTCACAATGCTTGCAGATCAGGATGATGTTCATCTGGCTGGTCCAAACGGCGCAGAAACCGAGGTTCTTTCCGGAAGCAACGCAATGCTGAATGCAGCAAATATCACCAAGATCGGAGTCGACTCGACTGTTATGGCGGCCGGGGGCACGTATTCGGATCTGCTGCTGCATCAGGCCAGTTTGATCGAAATGCCCGAAAATGAGGAAAGCGAGGAGCTCGCAAATGAGGCAATCGCTCTGCTGATGGAGGAAAGCGCCGGTGTTGCTGGTCAGGCAGGAATGGGCACTCAGGGTCCACAACTGACACCTTCAGAAATGCTAAGTCCCGATGATGGCCTGCAAAGCATGCTGGTCTGACTTCCCTGTTTGTTACGAGTGACCGGAAGGTTTATTTATGTCGATCGTTTTTTCGTCGCGCCGTACCCGATATGCCAGCCCGCTGGATCGGCACGGTGGAGGCGGACCATTAACTCTCAGAGCCTGCGATCTGGTTAATCAGACCGATCAATCGAAACTCAAGTTCAGAAAGTCCAGGCTGAGGCTGACGCGGGAGATGCGCTTGCCAGAAACGGAGCAGACCCTGTCAGCATCGACCTGCGATGAAAGGAAACCTGAGCCCGATAAGGTTCAGGAAACTATCGAGGCTCATGAGCCTGAGTCGCCGAATGCGGCTACTGAATTAGAAGAGAAAGTAATTGCGACGAACTCACGATCAAGCGCCGAACCTCCCCTTCGGCGCGGACCGTCGCAGCCCGCGCCCAATACTGAAATGGCGGGCGGCGACAATGGGGTGGCCGATGCCGACAGCCCCGATCCGAAGGCCGTGGAACAACCGACTGCGCGTATGACCCCCTCGTCCCAGTCGGCTGGAACGGATCGCATAGGCACCACTATCGAGGCCAAAGCAAATCAGCCTTTGCCCCGCACCGAAACGGGCGGTGGTGATGGCAAAGGGCCACCCCAAACCTTTCACAAGCGCACTCCGCCCGAGGATTTTCAACGGACGTTGCGCACCTCAATGCGGGCAATCTGGCGGAACCTGGCGTTTGTTCTGGTTCTTACTTGCGCAACCAATGTCCTGATCCTTGCGATCCCGATCTACCTGTTCCAGATCAGTGACCGTGTTCTGACCAGCCGATCGCTGGATACTCTGATCATGCTGACCGCGATTGTGGCAGGAGCTGTGATATTCCAATCGGCTTTTGATGCCGTACGCCGCTTCATGCTGATGCGCACCGCTGTTGAGGTCGCGGCCCGACTTGGCGCTCCGATCCTGAGCGCAGCGGCGCACGCGTCTTTGCACGGAACGGGCCGTGAATATCAGACTCTGGGTGATTTGCAGCAGGTACGCGGATTTCTCGTGTCGGGCACTCTGATTTCATTTCTGGATGTCCCCTTTGCGCCGCTATTCATCCTGATGATCTTTCTCGTTCATCCTCAACTTGGAATGATCGTCATTTTTACAGCATTGCTGTTGATGATCATTGCGCTGATCAATCAGAAAATGACAGCCAAACCGTTTGCCAAGGCCAACATGGCGCAATCGCTGGCGAACCAGCATCTGGATTCAATGTCACGCAACAGCCAGATCATCAACGCGCTGGCCATGATACCCGAAGCTGTTCGTATCTGGGGGCGGGACACGGCCCAGTCTCTGACGTGGCAGGTGAAAGCGCAGGATCGTAACGTTATCTTTGCGGCGATTTCGCGTGCAGTACGTCTGCTGACCCAGATCGGAATTCTGGGCTGGGGCGCATTCCTTGCGCTTCAGGGCGAGATAACGGGCGGTATGGTCATCGCTGCCTCAATCATTGCAGGACGAGCGTTTGCCCCGATCGAAGGATCGATTGAGGGATGGAACAATTTCCTGCTCACGCGGGGTGCTTTCGATCGGATCAATGCATTGCTGAAAAACTCGGCGCTGCAATTCGAAAAACTGCGTCTGCCGCGCCCTGAAGGTCGGCTGGATGTCGAACGCCTGCTCTACGTGCCAGGTGGTACCAAGCGGGTCGTTCTGAATGGAATTTCGTTTTCACTGAATCCGGGTGAAACGCTCGCGATTATTGGCAATTCCGGCGCAGGAAAGACGACATTGGGTAAAACTCTGGTTGGGTCGATCCTGCCCACGTCAGGCAGTGTCCGGTTGGATCTGATGGATATCCGCAACTGGGATCCGCGGCAGTTTGGCGAAAGCATCGGATATCTTCCGCAGGATGTGCAGCTGTTCCCGGGGACGATCAAGGATAACATCGGCCGAATGCGCAATGATGCGACTGATGAGCAGATTCACGACGCAGCTGTGCTTGCCGATGTTCACAACATGATCGCCACCTTGCCGCAGGGATATGAGACCGTTGTAGCTGCTGATGGGACGCCGCTGTCGGGCGGCCAAAAACAACGCATCGCACTGGCTCGAGCGTTTTTCGGGAACCCGCGTATGGTCGTCCTGGACGAGCCGAACTCGAACTTGGACGTCGCCGGTGACAAGGCGCTGGCCAAGGCTATCGAACAGGCCAAAGAAAGCCAGATCACAGTCGTGGTAATCACGCAAAAACCGACGCTGTTAAATGTGGTGGACAAGATCATGCTTCTGACAGACGGGCGAGTGGCCTTGTTTGGCCATCGTGAACAGGTTCTGCAGCAACTGAACGGTCCGCGTAAGCAGCCGGAAATTCAAGGATAGACAGGGGGAGAAGATGAACGAACTGGTTCGAGTTGAAGACTCCGCTGTCTGGTATTCTGAGGTGCCGAGATCAATAAACAGATTGGTCTTCATCGGGATCATAATGTTGATCGTTTGTTTTGGTGGCTTTGGTGTCTGGTCATTTCGTGCACCGCTCGCGGCGGCCGTAATTGCCCAGGGAAGCTTTGTCGCCACGGGTCGCAACAAGATCGTTCAGCATCTGGAAGGTGGGATTATCGAGGATATTCTGGTTACCGAAGGAGAGGCAGTACAAGCTGGTCAGATACTTATGACACTTGATCAGACTTCGGCTGAGGCCAATGAACGCGAACTGTTCATTCGTAAAATACGTCTGCAAGCGATGGTGGAACGCCTGTTGGCTGAGTATGGCGAGCAAGAGAAATTGACCTTCTCAAATGATCTTGTTGAAGCCTCTGATGATGTGGAGGTCATGACCATTCTTGACAGCCAGCGCCTGAGCTTTGAAGTCTCACGCAAGACACTTTTGAACGACATCGCTTTACTAGAGCGAAACATGGAAGCCCTTAAAATTCGCGCAAGCGGGTTCGAGGCACAGCTTAGCAGTATGCAGCGGCGCCAGGATATCCTTCAGGAGGAATACGACACAAAGAACTCGCTGTTCGAAAAGGGTTTGGTCCGCAAAGGTGATCTGAACACGATCCGTCGCGTTCAGGCCGAGGCCGATGGACAACTCGCGCGGCTAAAGGCCGAAACAGCCGAGGTGAATCAGATGCTGCTGAAGTACGAAGAACAGATTTCGCGTACCCGATCAGCTTACAGAGAGGCGGCACTGGATGAGCTGGGCGTGATCGAAGCCGATCTTGAGAGTGTGCGGGAAAAAGCACGACAGGCGCGTAGTGTTCTGGATCGTGCCGTGGTTCGGGCACCGGTTACCGGAACTGTTGTGCGGCTTCATTACCACACGCCCGGTGGTGTTATCGAAACGGGTGAGCAGATTGCAGAGATCCTGCCAGCCGATGCGCCACTGATCATCGAAGCACAAATTCCGCGTACAGAAATCGACAGTGTTGTCACAGGGCAAAATGCCACCGTCCGTCTTGTTGCGTTGAACCAGCGCACAACCCCTGTGCTGAGTGGCGAGGTCTTCTATGTTTCAGCAGACGCATTACTGGAGGAGGCCGCAGGGGTTCCGCAGGAAGTGTATCTGGCACGCATTTCGCTAACTCCGGATGAGATGGAACGGGTTCGCGGCTTTGTCCCAACGCCAGGGATGCCGGCCGAGATCATGATCCAGACCGAAGAACGGACCTTTGCCGCCTATATCGCCAAACCGGTGGTCGACAGTATGTCACGTGCATTCCGCGAGCATTAGTCCGACCTGTAGGCTTACAACAGCTACACCTTCAAAAAACGGCATGTTAGCATCTCGCGAATCCAATTGGGAGAGCAGGACATGCCACTGACAGTCAAAGACATGATGGAAGCCGCCAATGCGGTCGTCGAACGCATCGATATTTCCAAGGCAAGGGATTTGTTGGCGCAAGGTGGGCTGTTGCTGGATATTCGCGATGCGCCCGAACTCGAACGGACGGGCAGGGCTGTCGGTTCTCATCATATTCCACGTGGGATGTTGGAGTTTCGGGCCGATCCAAATGTGCAGTCCCATGATCCGGAATTGCGTAAAGATCGTCCAATCATTCTGCATTGTGCTTCGGGTGGACGGGCTGCGCTGGCCGGCAAGCTATTGAAAGACATGGGGTATGAAAAGGTCTACAACCTTGGCGGTTTTTCGGACTGGGCCAATGCTGGCGGCGAGATCATCGGGCCTGTCGATGCAGGGATGTAGCGTTTCGATCTGATACAAATCAAAGCCAGATGTATTCGCAGGTTCTAATGTGATGGTCAGAAGTCAAGCAATGGGACAACTGACCATGATACGCCTCGCAGCCATACTATACTCACTGATTTCAACCGCACTTGCCGGGTCTGCCGTTATCGCAGTTCTGTCGGCCGGATTGGTTTCGACCATGGCTATTGTTTCAGCCGCGGCCGTCGGCTTTGTGGTGGCTGCACCGGTCTCATGGCTTGTTGCGCGACGCCTGTATCAGGGTAATGCATCCTGATCAGGCGTTCAGGAATGTCCTGACAGCTGCTTCGAATTCTCTTGGTTTCTCGGCGTGAAGCCAATGGCCTGCGCCGGGAATTTTGGCAAACCGCGCATTTGGGAACAGTGCCCGGATAGTCTCGCGATGTTCGGGCATCACATAGTCTGAATCGGCACCTGACAGAAACAGCACAGGCCCGCTCCATGAGGTGTCGATTTCCGGAAATCCCATGATGTTCGGCATCTGGTCCGCCAGGACATCCAGATTCAATCTCCATCGCTTACCAGAGACATCCAGTGACTGCGTGAAGAAACTCTGCAGTGCCTTTTCAACACCAAGCTCTGCCAGTTGTGCTTCGACGTCTGATCGACGCTCTAAGCGAGACATGTCCACGGCGCGCATCGCTTTGATATATTGTATTTGGCTATGACCGTAGCTGACCGGGGCAATGTCGGCGACCACCAGTTTATTCACTAATGCCCCGTGCTGCAGAGCCAGCGTCATTGCCGCTTTTCCGCCCATCGAATGGCCGATTACGTCCGCTTTGCCGCCAATGCTCTCAATCACTTCGGCCAAATCCTGTGCCAGGTGAGGATAGTCATGGTGGCTGTTCCACATGCTGTAGGCATGGTTGCGCATATCAACCGCTACGACCTGACGCTCATCAGAAAGGCGGCGGGCAATAACGCCCCAGTTGCGGGCCGATCCATAAAGACCATGAGCGATAATCAAGGGCGGGCGATCTGTTGGTTCGCCATGAATGATCGTGTTCAGCATGGTTTCGTGATACCTGCCGCCGAGCGGAACAACCAGCCCCATTGTCGGCACTTGTGGGCGAGGTTAAAAGACCTGACAGGAGGCACCTCATGTCGCAGGAAACCGATATTCAGACCCAGATCGCTGAGACGATCGTTTTGCTGCGCAAAAAGCTTGGGGTGCGTGACAAGACATTGGCGGCTTCGGTGAGGCGTGCCAAACGGCGTCTTCCGCGCAAAATCTACAAGCAGGCCATGCTACTGGCCGGGGCCGAACAGATGTCGGAACACCCCAAACTGCGCCTGACACTGGATACCCCAAGGTTGGAACAGGCTTCTCATGACGTTCAGACGCATTTGCGAGCCATCAATCTGGCTGATCGTAGATGGGGTTGGTTCCTTGGATTGCTCGGCAGTCTGGCTTTCAACATGCTGGCGCTGACGACACTGCTGCTTGTTTTTCTGTGGTGGCGCGGGTTGATCTGACCATATCTTTCGGCCTATCCGCATCCTTGTGAACAAAGTTCAAGGTTGAGGGCGGCATGTCATCCAAATCCCAGATCAGACGCGAGCAGTTGCGCGAAAAGCTGACCGAAGCGGCTGAGATTCGTATCGCGCGTGATGGAATCTCGGATCTGAGGGCACGGGATCTTGCCAAAGATGCCGGGTGTGCCTTGGGTGCGATCTATAACGTCTTCGATGATCTGAATGCCATCGTGATGGCCGTGAACGGCCGTACGTTCAAACGCCTGGGTGAGGCTGTAAGCGGTTCCTTTGATGGCAGTGAAGAACCCGTTCAGCGGCTGATTGTCATGAGTACGGCCTATCTTCATTTTGCGGATCAAAACACATTGCTCTGGCGCGCGCTTTTTGATCTGCAGATGTCAGAGGATGGTCCAGTACCTGATTGGTATCGCAACGCGCTCAAAGGCCTGTTTGCATTTATTGCAGAACCGGTGGGGCAGTTGTTTCCCGAATATGACAATGTTGAGCGCGAACTGATGACACGTGCGTTGTTTTCGTCGGTGCACGGGATCGTGACCCTTGGTTTGGAAAACCGGATATCCGGAGTACCTCCGGAACAGATCGAACGGATGATCACGCAGGTTCTTTCACGAATTGGAAACAAATAGTTTCCTGAACATCGTTCAAGAAAATACTTGAACGATGTTCACGTGTTTGCTACATCCAAATTGTGAACGATGTTCATGAATTGGAGGAACGCATGTTCGGTACATTGAAGACCTTGATAAACGGTGCAAATGCCCGGGCCGAAGACCGCCTGCGCGACACTTACTCGATTGAATTGATCGACCAGAAGATCCGCGAAGCGGACCAAAATCTGAAGGCAGCGAAACTGACACTCGCCAGTCTGATCCAAAGAAAGCGTAACGAAGCGCGGCAGGTGGATGTGCTGCAAAGCCGCATCGACGATTTGATGGCGCGGGCTGAGCAGGCTTTGGCCGATGGTCGTCAGGACATGGTGCAAAGTGCGGCTCAGGCTGTGGCGGATCTGGAAAATGAAAAAACCATCCGCACACAAACCGTTGATCGGCTGGAAACCCGGGTTCTGCAGTTGCGCCAGACCGTCGAGGCTGCGAACCGCCGCATTCTGGATCTCAAGCAGGGGGCAATCTCGGCGCGTGCAGTCAAGCGAGAGCAGGGTTTGCAGAAGCGATTGAACCGTCATCTGGGTGGTGAAAGCCCAATCGATGAAGCGGAAGGCCTGATCAATCGCGTAATGCAACAGGACGATCCGTTCGAACAGTCGGAAATCCTGCGGGAAATCGACGCGGGGCTGGATCACACCAACGTTGCCGAGCGCATGGAAGAGGCAGGGTACGGGCCAAAGACCCGGTCCACCGCCGCCGATGTACTGGCTCGCCTCAAATCAAAATCGAACGACTAAGTCTTTCAATCAACTCATACTGAAAACGGAGAATTCAAATGACTCATCAAAATGAAAACGGCCTGATCCTGATGCTGAACGGTGCTGGCGTTGTTGTCGCCTACGCGTTGCTGGGAATTTCGCTGTACCTGTCCACGGAAGTTCCTTTGGCAACCAAAGGCTATTGGGGCATGGGCATCGTTCTGCTGACGCTGAGCCTGATCAACGTGGTTAAGTATCGCTTTGACGCACGTTCGGCAGAGGACCGCATCAATCGGATTGAAGAAGCGCGCAACGAGAAGCTGCTGGAAGACGTTCTGAAGGACCCGACCTCCGACGTTTGACCCGAAGCTCTGATCAATACCCCAAGAACAAAAAAAACGGCGCCGGAGTGGCGCCGTTTTCTTTGATTGTTCGTAACCCTTACAGGTTTGGATATATAGGGAAGCGTT
>NZ_SMMF01000251.1:0-433 GCF_009711355.1 Roseibium sp. RKSG952
TGGCGGGCTTTTTTCATGGAGAAAACGATGACTGACAAAAACGATATCCAGAAAATCATGGAGACGCTCACGGCCCTGTTGGGGCAAGTGGCGAGCCTGACGGAGCAAGTGACGGCGCTTGAAACGTCTCTATCCGGGCTCGAGTCTGATGTGGCCGTTATCCGGATGGATGCACTATGCGCAAGTGAGTATGCAGACTCAATAAGCTGTAGCGTGAGTATGCTGGAGACCAGCGTCTCGGGAGCTGAAGCAATTGCAGCGTCTCATTCGGCTGCAATTAATCAGTTGAACCACTCCATTGCCGGATACGCCGCGACAGCAGTGGTTCCTGAGATCCAAGCAGACCAGATCAAGACGGATAATTTCGTTGACCGGTCAGTCACACGCGAATTGCCCGAGTCTATGAGGGACTGACGCATGACTAATGTGATCT
>NZ_SMMF01000432.1:0-967 GCF_009711355.1 Roseibium sp. RKSG952
CGGGGTTTCCAGCGCACTGTTCAGATGAATGAGGTTGGCGCTTCGGGAAGGACTCGAACCTTCGACCTTCGCCTTCGGAGGGCGACGCTCTAATCCGCTGAGCTACCGAAGCAGGGCATCGACAACCCGGCCGACGCGAACTTGGTGCACGGAGGTGGAATCGAACCACCGACACCCGGATTTTCAATCCGGTGCTCTACCTCTGAGCTACCCGTGCGTCGTCGGAGGTCCCTCCGACAGGAAGATGATGCATGGAGATGGAATCGAACCATCGACACTCGGAACTTCAACCCGATGCTCTACCCTGAGCAACCCACGCGTTGGACGATACGTCCGAATTGGTGATCGCGGCAGGACTCGAACCTGCGGCTTTTTGCTTCGTAGGCAAACACTCTAATCCAGCTGAGCTACGCGACCTTGTTGGACCGAACTCGTCGATCCGATGATTTAAATATGATCGATATCGAAACCAATGTCAAAGGCAAATAACAAAAAAATATAATTATTTCAATCGTTTATAATGACTCAAAGGGCAAAAGGAGGCGCTTCCGGAAAGGGGGTTCCCAGAGGGCTCAGCACGAAACTTCGGACGAGATCGTGTCGTCGTCGCATGATTTTCCCCTTGTTCGAGAGTTCAGTCTTCGTGGAGACGGAGTCTTCGCCGGAAGCGGAACGCAAAAAGGGTTTAGGGTTCCGAACCTCTTCAGCCGGAACCCTAAACCCTTCGATGGCGTGATATCAGAGAGTCTTGATTAGAACGACTACACACAACGAAGCGATCGGGCGTCCGTGCCGGGACGTCCGGTGTCGATAAATCGCCGTCGCAATGTCGCAACCGTCATCAGTCAATACCTCTTGGCTTGTACTTTCCGCACGTGAGCCTTTCTTTTTTCATTAATTCAGGGATTTGTCAAGGAATTCGTTACTGGAAGTAACCTTAACGTCTTCCCCGCCCTGAAGGACCGGG
>NZ_SMMF01000855.1:0-18075 GCF_009711355.1 Roseibium sp. RKSG952
CGCGGCCCGCATCGAAAAACCTTCACCATACCGGTTCCCATCCGGGAGGCAAACGACTTCGCCTTTTCGGCGGAAGAGACCCTTTCGCTGCTCACTGACAAGACCCGCCTGATCATCCTGAACTCCCCTGCCAATCCGACAGGGGGTGTGACACCGCGCGCTGAAATCGAAAAACTGGTGGCCGGGCTGGAAGCCTCTCCCGATGTCGCTGTGCTTTCCGACGAGATCTATGCCCAGATGACCTATGACGGCATGGAGCATGTCTCGTTGCTCGAATTCGAGGCTCTCCGCGACCGTGTGATTCTGCTTGACGGATGGTCCAAAACCTATGCCATGACCGGCTGGAGGATGGGCTATTCTGTCTGGCCGGACGGCTTGATGGACAAGGCCCGCAAACTTGCGGTCAATGCCTGGTCCTGCGTCAACGCGCCGGCCCAATATGCCGGTCTTGCGGCCCTGACGGGCCCGCAGGATGCCGTTCGCGCGATGGTCTCGGAGTTTGATCAGCGGCGCCGCATCGTGGTGGAGGGCCTGAATGCCTTGCCCGGCATCAGTTGCCGTATTCCGCTCGGCGCTTTCTACGCCTTTCCAAACATCAAGGACACCGGCTGGAAAGCCAAGGCGCTCGCCGCCTCCCTTCTGGAAGATGCAGGCGTCGCCGTCATTGGTGGTCCGGATTTCGGCGTTCTGGGCGAAGGCTACATCCGGCTAAGCTATGCAAATTCGGCCGAAAACATCTTGCGCGCACTGGAACGCATGGGTGATTTCCTGAGCAGGAGTGTCACTTGCGATCATGGCACTCGATAATTTGGACCGTTTTCCCCTCCAGGCAAGAAACCCGCCAGCAAGTCGATTGACTGGCGCCCTGCGCCTACCCTACCCGGAGCTTTGGCGATACTCGAATGGCGTCGAGAAACGTTTTCTACTGAAAAACAGATACATTACCTTGTTTTAATCTACTGCTCACAATTCCGAAATTGAGTTGGAATATACCGCGATAAATACGAATGATTTAATGTTAGAGACACAATAAGATGCTGTTAAAAACTGCGAAGCTATTTGCTGCAATAGGTGTTCTATGCGCTTTGGCATTCTCGAGCTATATCCACGCCCATGCATCAGTTACAGATCAGGGAGCTTACCGGCAGATTCAGCCTGTTGACGGATCTCAATAAGACCGATCATGGGTGTATTTCAGCTTTTTAAGCGCAATGTAATCCTGTGGTATATCCATATCGGCAATATTATCATTGTTCAGGTCGTCAAGGCCGCTTACCTCCTCCGGCCTTCCTCCCTCCTCCAACGCTCCCCTGAACAAAGCGCCGGACACATATTGCGCAGCCCACTCCAGCTGCATGTCCGGCGCATTTTCATTCTCTGAGCCTGGAGTTCGTCGCTGTTTCCAGGCAATTTGCACACACAAGTCCGCTTCTGTGTATGAGGCATATCCGCTTGCCGAGGCCCGCCGTACCATCCAGCGGTTCGAACCACCCCCATGACCAAACATGACGGCTGGCTCACCTTGGCAGAATCCGAAATGGCTATCCTTTCCGCCCAGTGCCTCGCCGGCCGCATCCCAGATGCGAAAAGTCTGGCCCTGGAGGCACCAACATGGCCAAAAGGCCGGAACTCATCAAAAGCCACGTCCAAATAAGCGCTACACGGCCGAGGATGCATGCAAAAAACTGAAACGCCTTTATCCATCCATTCAGTAGAAACAAGTCACTGGAGCTTGTCCCGGTAAATCTGATGCATTCAATTTTTGCTCTCAAGCCAGTCTTTTTGCAGTTGTTGACTGCAAACGCTCGGTGAAATGGACAATCGGCTAGGCCTTGTTGGGCGTTTCCGTCACCGGGGTCAGTGCCCGTCCTGTTTCAAACCAGCTGATCAGATTGTCCGCAACCAGAGACGCCATCGCGTCGCGTGTATGCACTGATGCGGAGCCGACATGCGGCAGAAGCACGACATTGTCGAGATCCAGCAGGCCGGGGTGTACGTGCGGTTCGTGTTCAAAGACATCAAGACCTGCGGCGGCGATTGTTCCAGCCTTCAATGCAGTGGCCAAAGCCGCTTCATCCACCGTCGGCCCTCGGCCAATATTGATGACTACTCCGTCCGGGCCGAGTGCCTCGAGAACTTTCATGTCTATGGCGTGATGCGTTTCCGGTCCGCCCGGTGCCGCGATCACCAGCGTGTCACAAGCCCCGGCGAGAGACTCAAGCGTGTCATGAAACGGAAAACCAATACCCTCCTGCTTGTGACGGCCATGATAGTGTATCTCCAGACCGAAGGCTTTGGCGCGGTGCGCAATTGCCTTTCCAATCCGGCCCAGCCCGAAAATCCCGAGACGGCGGCCACGCAAGGTTAGGGGTGTGTATTCAAAAGGCCCGTGGGCTTTCCAGTTTCCGCTGCGAAGCCATTGCTCGGCCTTGCTCAGCCGCCGGATTGTCATCAACAAAAGCGCAATCGTCGTATCGGCAACTTCTTCAGTCAGGACATCGGGCGTATTGGTGACAACAATCCCCCTGCGCGCGCAGGCAGAGACGTCGACATTGTCGTAGCCAACCCCGAAATTCGCAACAATTTCTAGATCTGGATAGGTATCGAGAAACCGCTCGTCCACGCCGATACCATTGATCGCAGCGCCCGATATAACTTTCGGCAACGTTACTCCGCCCGGTTCGGCGCTTTTAAATGGCCGAACGAGCGGAAACCGGCTTTCCAGCTTTTCTTCTAGGACAGGCCGGATCGGGTTCGGAATGACAATGATCGGGTGTTTCATGGAAAGGCCCTGAAAGAAGCGGTTGTATGAGCTAATTTCTCCAGTTCCGCCAAAATCAGCAAGCCCCAAGTTTATTCAGGCGTTTTCTGTGCGGAGGGAAAGCCGATGTTCTGCCGCCGAGCGAAGCTGAACCATCAATTGCGTCAAGAACGCGACGCTTTGCTCGTTGGCGAGACGGCCCTCGTCATCAAACGCTTTTGCAGGTCCGGCAATGAGCACTTCTGGCCCTTGCAGGATGTGAGGATTGAACGGTGTCAGGCAATGGCGCAAGGAAAACTGGGCCCGGGCCCCGCCGGTCCAACCGGCCGCCGACAGAATTGCAACCGGTTTGCCGTCGAACGGCATTGGGCTCTTGCGGCTGACCCAATCAAGCGCGTTCTTCAGGACACCCGGCAGATTCTTGTTGTATTCAGGCGTGGAAATGACAACAGCGTCCGCAATCGTGATTTCCTCGTACAACGCAACCGCCGCTTCGGGCATGCCTTCCGCATCTTCAAGATCCCCATCGTACAACGGCATTCTGAGGTTACCCAAACTGAACGCGCAGGGCCCGAAACAGCGGGCAGCTTCCTTCACCAGCTTGGTATTGTACGATCCCTTTCTCAAAGAGCCCGAAATCCCCAACAATCTCAATTCGCTCATTTCCAACTGCCTTCCTTTAAAAGTCATCATTTGACATGCCTGCACGCAAGTGTTTCGCTTGGTAAGCCTGCATTGCTGCTCAACCTTAGTTCAGAGGCATTTTGTCGCAATATCATTATATGGGAACGCACATGCGACAGCCGGGCTCCATGCGATGCGCGAGGATTCAAACGTAAAAAACCAATTGACTGTGTGCAGCCGCATGACGGCCAGCTCCACTCGCATCCACGGGAGTCGCCAATCGAACAACGGAAAATACCAACCAATGGGGAGAAACGGGTGTTTCACAAAATAATGGTGCCTATTGACCTGGCCCATGCAAACAAACTGACAAAAGCCGTAGAGGCCGCCGCAGGTCTCGCAGCACAACATAATGCGCCAATTGTCTTCGTCGCGGTAACAGCTTCGACACCGGGCCCCTTGGCCCACAACCCTGACGAATTTGCAAAAAGACTTGACGATTTTGCACAGCAGCAAGCGACAAAGTACGGGATTTCCGCCGAAGCGCGAACTGTGGTCACACATGACCCTGCAGTAGATCTCAACAACCACCTGATCAGGGCGATCAAAGACACCGGCGCCGATGTCGTCGTCATGGCGTCCCACATCCCGAATGTTGCTGACCACATTTGGCCCTCGCATGGTGGAACCATAGCAACTCACACCAATGCCTCGGTGTTTCTCGTCCGGGAGCAGTAACCGAACGGGCCTGCAGCAGCAAGTATTCAGAGGGGACAGCTCCAATGAGCGATGACACAACAAATGAAACTAATAATGCAGGTATTCGAGAGCCGGAAGGCGCCTCGGATATTATCGACACGGATTACGAGATCGGTCAGGACAACATCGAGACATCGGTCGGACCGTTTAACCTTGACATCCACAATCCGGTATTCCTGGTCTCAGGCTTGGCCATTGTGGCGTTTGTATTCCTCACACTCGCCTTCCAGACCGATGTCGGACCGCTTTTCGACGGTCTCCGGAAGTGGCTGACCGGGAACCTTGACTGGTTCTTCATCATTTCCGGCAACATTTTTGTACTGCTTTGCCTGTTTCTGATCGTCTCGCCATACGGCAGAGTGCGAATCGGAGGCAAGGAAGCGACGCCCGACTATTCCTATTTTGGCTGGTTAGCAATGCTTTTCGCTGCGGGCATGGGCATTGGCCTTATGTTTTTTGGCGTTCTCGAACCAGTCTACCACATGGCTTTCTCGTCTCCGCTCGGTGTTCCGTCACCATTTGATGCGGATGGCAATCTGATCCCGGCAAATGTCGACGCCGCGCGGGCGATGGGAATGGCTGCGACCATCTATCATTGGGGTCTGCATCCCTGGGCGATCTACGCGATCGTGGCGCTGGCCTTGGCGCTTTTTTCCTTCAACAAGGGCTTGCCGCTGACGATGCGCTCCGTTTTCTATCCGATTTTCGGAGAACGGACTTGGGGGTGGCCGGGGCATGTCATTGATATCCTGGCTGTGTTTGCGACCTTGTTTGGCTTGGCGACTTCCTTGGGTTTCGGAGCCCAGCAAGCCAATGCTGGCCTCGATTTCGTGTTTGGCATCCCGGTGAACAACACGACCCAGGTGGTTCTGATTCTCGGTATTACCGTTGTCGCCCTGATATCGGTCATCCGCGGTCTGGATGGCGGGGTGAAAGTCCTGTCAGAAATCAATATGTTGATCGCGGCTCTATTGTTGGTTTTTGTAATTGCCGCAGGACCGACAGCGGATTTGATCTCGGGCTTTTTCGGAAATGTCGCAGCCTACATGAAGAGCATTGTACCATTGTCCATGCCGTTTGGCCGCGCAGATGACGGCTTCCGCCAAGGATGGACATCGTTCTACTGGGCATGGTGGATTTCCTGGTCACCCTTTGTCGGAATGTTTATCGCGCGGGTTAGCCGTGGGCGGACCGTACGCGAATTCATCATCTGCGTACTGATCGTTCCGACGATCGTGTCGGTCATCTGGATGACCGCGTTCGGCGACACGGCCATCAATCAGGTCCTGACCCAAACCGGCAGCCAGGTCCACCAATACGTGATCGAGAGCTACAGCCCGGAGCTGTCCCTGTTCGGCATGCTCGCGGATCTGCCTTTCGCAAAAATCACGTCCATCATAGCCGTGATCCTGGTCATCGTGTTCTTCGTGACGTCGTCCGACTCCGGATCCCTCGTCATCGATACGATCACCGCAGGCGGCAAGGTTGACGCGCCGGTTTCCCAGCGCGTTTTCTGGTGCACGTTTGAAGGTCTGGTTGCGATCGCGCTCTTGCTTGGAGGCGGCCTCGGCGCACTTCAGGCCATGTCGGTTTCAACCGGATTTCCGTTTACCATCGTCCTGCTGATGGCATGTTACGCGATCATCAAGGGCCTTGCCAACGAGCCGCGATAAGGGCTGAGTGTCCAATCAACCAGAGGGCGGCCAACCGGCCGCCCTTTTTGAAATCAGATCTCTTGCGCAAGGCGGACACCCGGAGACGGCGAACTTTCCCGAACCCGCAGTTCCGGCTCGATCAGGATTGGCTTGTACGGAACGCGTTCGCCTGCCACCTGCCGCAACAGGGTCAGGGCAGCCAACCTGCCGATCTTGTCCGCGTGATTGCAAACACTTGTCAAAGCCGGCGTCCTGCTGTCGGCACCGTCAATGTCATCGTAACCGGTAAGCGCCATTTCGGGGCCAGGCTCAATGCCAGCCCGGCGTAACGCCGTCATGATCCCGAAAGCAACAAGGTCGTTGAACCCCATGATTGCTGTCGGACGGTGTTCAGCCGACAGGATTTCGGGGACGGCTGCCCGCCCGTGGGCCTGTGTCATCAACTCCGGCAGATCCAACTGCGCGGCCGGGTCGATTCCGGCTTCCGTCAACGCCTTCTTCCAGCCCGCATGGCGATCCCGGCCAGTTGAGCTGGTTCGGCGCCCCCCCACCATCCCGATCCGTGAATGCCCTTGGGAAATCAGGTGTTTTGTTGCAAGATAGCCGCCGGTCAGGTCATCGCCGTGCACACAGGGAGCCCATACTCCGGAAATTTCCCGCGCCATCAGGGTGACGGGAATTCCCTGCCCGACCAACCGATTGATTTCCTCGGCGGTTGTCCCGACCGACGGACACAGGATCAACCCGTCCGCCCTATGCTGGAGCAGCGTGTTGACGAATGCCCGCTGGCGTTTGACATCGTCGCGATGGTTGCAAATGAAAATCATCTGCCCCTGCTCTTCCAGAACATCCTCAAGTGCGGAAAAGACCTCGGCAAAATACGGATTAAGAATATCGTGAACCGCAACGCCCACGATCTGGCTGCGTGCGGTTCGCAAAGACGCGGCAGAGCGATTGTAGATATAGCCGATTTCCTCGGCAGTCTGCTTGACCTTGGCCCTGGTATCCTCGGCAACCAGAGGGCTGTCCCGCAAGGCAAGGGAAACAGTCGCCGTCGACAGCCCCAAATGATCTGCAATATGTCCAAGGGTTAGCCGCTTGCCCGGCTTGGCGGAAAGCATTTCCGTTTTTTCCGGTTCCCCCCTGCCGTCCTCAACGTGCATTGGGGGCAGTCCGGGACTGGGTTTGGTTTTCGAACCGGAGTCTTTGTCACTCATATAACGAACTCGGCGCCCGGGATCAGGGCAACAAAACAAAAAGAGGACGGGCCTTGGAAAGGCCCGCCGCGAATCAGCAGAATGTTCCTCTTACCTCTGTGGAGCCGATTCGTCGAATTCTTCGCGCAAATTGACCACGACGCGGCGATTTTGCGATTGGCAAGTGATGTCATCGCAATCGGTGACAGGCCGCTCGATGCCATATCCTTTCGCCCACATGCGTCTGCGGTCAACGCCCTGAGCCGCCAAGGCGTTCATGACAGCATCCGCACGGCGTGTCGACAGCGCCTTGTTTGCTGCTTCTCCGCCCGGTTCGTCCGCATGCCCCTGAACCTTGACCAGCCACTTCTTGTTGTCCTTGAGCCAGTCAGCCTGCCGGACAATCGTCATCTGGGCTTCTTCGGAGATCTGCGCCGACCCCTTGTCGAAATAGATCCGCCGGCCAACGTTCAACATGAAGTCTTCTTCGGATCCCGGCTTCATGTCGACGAATCCCAAAGCGGTGGCATTGGTTACATCCGGTGTCGACACGTTTCCAGTACTGTTACAGCCAGCAACGACCAGCGCGGTGGCCAGAACGGCCCATTTGCCCGCGCTTTCCAAAAATGCACTTGATATCACTCAGTCCCCCGATTGATTGCCTTCGGCGCTTACCCTGCGCTTGTCCCCAAATGCTCCAGCACCAGCACCCGCGTCCCTTTCGGTGCTCGCTGATAAAGGTCAATAATGTCTTCAGGGAACATCCGGATACAGCCACTCGAAACGTCCTGCCCGATGCTCCACGGCTCCAATGTTCCGTGAAGGCGGTAGCCCGTGTCCACACCGTCCCGGTATAGATACATGGCACGTGGTCCGAGCGGATTGTTTGCGGCTCCGCCTTCGACCAACCTCGGCAAGTCAGGCTGGCGCTTCAGCATCTCGGGAGGCGGCACCCACCTGGGCCAGAGAGCCTTCCGGTCAACGCGGGCCCTGCCATACCACTTGAAGCCTTCGCGACCGACGCCCACACCATAACGAAGCGCAGTATTGTTTTCCCATACAACGTAGAGAAAGTGATTGTTTGTGTCGACGACGATGGACCCGGGCGGTTCGGAGCTGAAATATTTCACCATCTGCCGCCGCCAAACGGGATCAATCTTCTCGAAATTCGTTTGCCGGTACCGGAAACCATTGTCTTGGGTAACGCCATTGAAATAGGAGCTGGCCGAAGCACGCCCGGTCAACAATCCAGGCGCCGCAAGAGCCGCACACGATCCGAGGGCCGCAGCAACAAAAGCGCGTCTGTTTAACGCCATCACAAAGTCCCCTTTAAACCGTGGCCGTAAAACCACTGATCCAAACAACTCTATAAGGCTTGAGAAAGTCCGTTACGTCAACTTAAAGCAACACGTTGGGGAAGGTGTTTTTCCGGACGCCGCGATCAGCTAAACAATTATCACAATGGATTCGCCGGAGGCAGCGTGCCAAGCATTTCGCTCGATACAATCGTTGGAACGGTTACGATCATGGAGGAAAGAGGACGCATTTCCCGGCTGTCCTGGGGGGCCGGCGTGCAGGAAGTAGCTGGAACGCCCCTGCTGCGGGAGGCAGCCGGACAACTCGAAGCCTATTTTGCTGGCGAACTGAAAAGGTTCGATCTACCACTGGCACCAGACGGCTCGGACTTCAATCAAGCCGTCTTCAAGGCCATGTCGGAAATACCTTATGGAGAAACACGAACCTACGGACAGATCGCAGCCAACTTGAAAACCTTCGGTCAGCCGGTGGGCCGCGCCTGCGGGGCCAACCCAATCCCGATTGTAATTCCCTGCCACCGTGTCTTGTCCGCAACCGGACTTGGAGGCTATTCCGGCAGCGGCGGCCTCGACACAAAGATCGCTCTTCTAAAACTGGAAGGCGGGTATCCTTTTCTACTCTGATCATTGGCCCGCAACACAGGTTTCTTCCAGCCGATCAATCTACGCCATGCCGTGCACGACCGCGACGATCACAAAGGCAACCACTGCAAAAGCTGCCACATGCTTCAGAATATTGTCTTGCGCAGAGCGTCGCGGCGCGTTCCGCGGCACCTGACTAAGCCCCGGCCGTCCAAACGAACGGTTTGAGACCTTGCGAAACCGCTTTTTCAAATCTTCTGCGCGCCGCGCTCCGCGGTCTTCGTCAATGGTATTGTGAGCCATTTCAATTCTCACAGGTTTGATGAACAACTCGATAAGTATCAGATAAGAACGGCAGGGCCCTTGTTCAATTTGAAGCGCCACAGGATGCATTGTCTTGGCATTTTCATCAGGCTTGCGTACCAATCGCCGGGACTGAACAGGCAAAGGCACCATGCTGACAAAAGAGAACCCGGATTTTCAGAAACAGGGAACCGGCGGCACAGACACTGACCCGCCATTGGACGAGCTTTTCAAAACGTCCCTGAAAGTCGGCATCTTTTCCTTCGGTGGCCCTGCGGCTCAGATCTCGATGATGCATCAGGAATTTGTCGAGCGCCGGAAATGGCTTTCCGAGGACCGGTTTCTGCACGCCCTGAATTATTGCATGCTGCTCCCCGGTCCGGAGGCCCAGCAACTTGCCACCTATTGCGGCTGGATCGCGGGACGCAGCTGGGGCGGATTGATCAGTGGGTTGCTGTTTATCCTGCCGGGCGCGGTCGCCATGGCATTTGTGAGCTGGATCTACGCACGTTTTGGAAGCGTTGGCGTCATTGATGCCCTGTTTTACGGCATCAAGGCCGGTGTCCTCGCAGTTGTCTTGCAGGCCCTTTTCAAAGTGGCTCAAAAAGCTCTCAAAAACGCACTAGCCTGGGGCATATCTCTCGCATCGTTTGTTGCATTGTTTTTATTTTCAATACCCTTCCCGATCGTCATTGTGCTCGCCGCGTTTGCCGGAATGGTGTTTGGCAAGACCGGTCCACCCAACCCGGAGGGGCAAAACATCACTCCCTCACCATCCGTTTATCGAACACTGCGAGCACTCGCCATCGGCTTGATCTTGTGGGCAGCACCAGCGGTCTTCGCGGCCTGGGCCTTGACGCCCGATCACATCCTGATCGACATCGCCAGCTTCTTTGCCACACTGGCAGCCGTCAGTTTTGGTGGCGCTTATGCCCTGCTGAGTTACATGGCGCAGGTTGCAGTTGAAACCAAGAATTGGCTGACCGCAGGCGAAATGCTGGATGGCCTCGGGCTTGCCGAAACCACACCCGGACCGCTTATTCTGGTTACGCAATTCGTCGGTTTTCTGGCCGGGTGGCGGCAGCCGGAGCCGTTTTCACCGCTGACCGGCGGTCTGCTTGCTGCCTTCATGACGACATGGGTCACGTTCGTACCCAGTTTCATGCTTGTCCTGGCCGGGGCTCCCTGGATGGAAAAGCTGCGCGGCAATCAACATCTGACTGCTGCCCTGACCGGGATCACCGCCGCAGTGACCGGAACCATTCTCAATCTTGCGGTCTGGTTCGCTCTGAATGTGCTGTTCAAGGATATCAGGGAGTTTTCGGCAGGCCCCGCGACGATTGTCTACCCCCGCATTGAGAGTGCGGACCCGGGCCTTGTCGCGATTGCATGCGTTGCAACAGCGCTTGTGTTTTGGGCTCGGCGCGGAGTTGCCACCGTGGTCATCCTGACCGCCCTCCTTGGACTTGCACTTCGTGCCGTCACCACTGGTCTTTGAACCAGGGTGGCGGCATCACAAGCTGGACAGCTCTCAGGCTGTGGCGAGGATAACCGGTCCGTCCTTGCGTGCCGTTTCGTCCCCGTCAGGTTCCATATCGCTCTCGTGTTCCGGATCATCGTCCAGCGATATGGACAGGTTTTTTTCCACTTGACGCAGGAGCTTGCGCAGCTTTTTGCGGTCCTTGTCGTCCAGACCGGCCATTGCCTCACGCTCAAGCCGTTTCCAGGCCTTGTCGACATTCTCGACCAGTGCACGTCCGGTTTCTGTCAAATGAACCCGGGCCAAACGGCCATCGGAGTCCGAGACCTGACGGCGCACATACCCTTGCGCCGACAACCGCGTCACCATCTTGGTAACCGTCGGAGGCTGGACGCCCAACGCCAAAGCCAGCTGGCTCATGGTCCGGCCATCCGCATCGGCCAACACTTTCAATACGAGTTCCTGGCCCGGATGCAGGCCAATTCGCATCAGATGGGCCCCGGACCGGGCCCGTTGCGCCTTTGCAGCCTGAACGAGACGGAAGGTCACGCTCTTCTTGTAGTTGAATGCCATAGATGAGGCCCCCATTCCCCAATCCGCCAGACAAGCGGCCTGGCCCGCTTTCAATGTGCGGAACATTAGCCGTGCTATTTAACCGACGAATGACAGTACAGACCCGGTGAAAACAAATTGTGAAGCCGGGTAATCTGCACACGGTTTCACGCATCGCGGTTGCGGACCGAATGAACTCCGGATTGCGAGTGGCCATAGTAGATGCGTAGACAACCGTGCTATCGCGGTCCTGACATAGACAAAATTTAAGAATTTAATGTTTTTTCTGACACCGTGCACCAATCCCATCCTGCGCGGAACTCGGGTGCTCCATTTTACGGAACGCTATCAAGCCCGCAGGTCCAGACAAGGACCCACCCATGCGTTTGTGGATCAAGGACCCGATCGCCATTCTCGCCGAACATGCCGGGAGCGGTATTGTTGTCGAAGACGGTATCATTGTGGAGCTCGTCCCGTCCGGCAAGAAGCCGATGCTTCCGGTCGAGCAAACGTTCGACGCGTCGAGGCATGTCATCACGCCCGGTCTCGTCAACACACACCATCACTTCTACCAGACCCTCACCCGAGCCCACCCCGATGCGATCAACAAGGAGCTGTTTCCCTGGCTGAGGGCCCTTTACCCGGTCTGGGCCAAGGTTCTGACACCCGATGCGTTTCGTGTTGCAACACGGCTTGCCCTGACAGAATTGATGCTTTCGGGCTGCACCACCGCATCAGACCATCATTATGTCTTTCCCGAAGGTCTGGAAAACGCGATTGACATTCAGGCAGAGGAAGCCGAACGCGTCGGATTGCGCATGACCGTGACCCGCGGCTCGATGAACCTCAGCCAAAAAGACGGCGGTTTGCCACCGGACGCTGTTGTTCAGGATGAAGACACCATTCTGGCTGACTGTGAACGTGTGCTGTCGCGCTACCATGACCGCAGAAAGGGTTCGAAGTTGCAGGTTGCGCTTGCGCCGTGCTCACCCTTTTCGGTTACCTCATCTCTGATGCGGCAAACGGCGGAATTGGCTGAAAGTCACGATTGCCAGCTTCACACGCATCTCGGAGAAACCCATGACGAAGACAGTTTCTGCCTCGAAAAGCTTGGCCGCCGCCCGGTGGACTATCTGGAAGACTGTGGCTGGCTGACGAACCGCACATGGCTGGCGCATGGCATTCACTTCAATGACGATGAAGTCAGGCGCCTTGGCCACGCCTGTGTCGGCATCTGCCACTGCCCCACGTCCAACATGGTGCTCGGATCCGGACAGTGCCGGACAAAAGAACTGGAAGCGGCCGGCTGTTCCGTCGGCCTCGGCGTCGACGGATCCGCGTCAAACGACAACTCAAACCTCATGGAAGGCGTCCGCCACGCGCTGATGCTCAACCGGCTCACCTACGATCCGGCCAGTGTAACCCATCTCGATGCATTCCGATGGGGGACGGAAGGATCGGCCAGGTGCCTGGGCCGCAATGACATTGGTGCCATCAGGACAGGCATGATGGCCGACCTTGCATTTTACACGCTTGATGACCTTCGGTTTTCGGGTTCGGGAGATCCGTTGGCAGCACTTGTTTTGTGCGGCGCACATCATGCTGACCGCGTGATGATCCACGGCGACTGGACGGTCACGGACGGGCAGCCGGTGACGGTTGATGTGGAGCGTTTGCGAAAAGAACATGGCGAGGCTGCCAAACGCGCTCTGGAAGCCGTCTAGATTATCAAGCCATCTGTCCATGCGGCAGGGTCACGACCGTCCCGGCCGCATGAAACCGGCTAGGACCGGAATAAGAAGCGATAGGATCGCCACCAGCAGGAACGATGTTCGCAAGGAAAACGCATCGCCAATAAAACCAAGAACGGGTGGCCCGAAAAGGAAAGCACCATAGCCAAGCGTTGCAACGGCAGCCAGGGCAGCGCCCCGGGAGCGGGTCGTGTCCGCAGCCGCTCGCGACATGGCCAGCGGAAACAGTGTGGCGTATCCTAGCCCCATGATCGCGCAGCCCAGCCAAACGATCCAGACCGATAGACCCGACACCAGAAGGAGCCCGCCAATGACGGCGGCGCATCCGCTGGCGCGCGCGACTTCAACCGCTCCGAACCGCGCGATGATCCGGTCTCCCAGCAAGCGCATCACCACCATTGCCGCGGAAAAGACCGAGAAAGCAACTGCCGAAACCGAGGTTTCGTATCCAAGCTCGGTAATCTGGTAAAGTGCAGCCCAGTCCGTGATCGCCCCTTCCCCCAACGCCGCGACCAGAGCAATCAGTCCTACATAAAGCAAGGCCCCTGTCGGGATGGCAAGCAGCGGGGCTTTCCCGCCAGTCTGCTTTGGCTCCGGTTCAAAGCTCCATGGAACAAGCAGTGCCAGAATCGGCAGGACGCCGACAATAGCCCCCCAACCGGCAAAGTGTTGCGGGACGGAAAAGCCGAACCAGATGGCCAGCGCCCCAGCGCCTGCGCCAACACCCGCTCCGAGGCTATAGAGCCCATGGTACGACGACATCACCGGACGCCCGAGTTCCTTTTCGACTTCAGCGCCCCAGCCATTCATCGCCACATCAAGGGCTCCGATAAAGAACCCGGTCATCAACACAACCGGCACCATGAACCAGAGGGTTGCGCCGAACCCCAGCAGAACAAAAAAGGCAAGCAGTGCAAAGGAACACGCTTTTGTCACCATGGCCGCCCCGCGCCGGTCAATCAGATGCCCTGCGATCGGGAATGACACAAATGCGCCTATCGCCATTACGAGAAGGATCAGACCAAAGCCGGCTTCATCAAGGTCCAGCCGCTGCTTGATGTCGGGAATACGCGAAGCCCAAACACCAAGAAAAGTTCCCATCATGAAGAAAATCGCCGCAACGGCCCGGCGCGCGTGAACAGCTTGCATGTCTGTACCGAAAGTTGGAGACGTGCATCCTTCACGCCAATGATCGCATCGGCCTCAAACTAGTCGAATGACAATTCCCCCAGCAAGGGACTTCAAGAGGAATTCAGGCATAGGCAAAACCGGTGAACATTCGCCCTCCCCCATGAAACACATGACCAATTGCGTATAAACCGGATAGTGTCACAGCACATTGAAGAGACCGGACCGGATATCATGTTCCCAAAACGCCATTGGCACGAAATGACCACAGTCGACTTTCAGGACCCATCTGTCCGAGACTGGATTGCGGTTCTCCCGGTCGCGGCAATCGAACAGCATGGACCCCATCTCCCGGTCTTCACGGATTCGGCCATCGCAGAAGGTCAGATCCGCAGAACGCTCGAATTGTTGCCTGAGGATATACCGGCAACCTTTCTTCCCCTCCAGCAGATCGGCAAGTCAAACGAGCATATCTCCTCACCGGGTACACTGACCCTTTCCTGGGAGACTGTCACGAAGGCTTGGATCGAGATTGGTGAAAGCGTCGCGCGCGCCGGGGTGCGCAAACTGGTTCTGATCAATGCCCATGGCGGAAATGGTCCCGTCCTCGATACCGTTGCACTCGAACTGCGCAATGCCCACGACATGCTGGTTGTTGCCACATCCTGGCTCCGGTTCGGACAACCGGAAAACCTCTTTCCGGAAAAAGAGTTCACCTACGGCATTCACGGCGGGGACATCGAAACATCGATCATGCTGCATCTTCATCCAGACCTTGTCCGGACGGATCTCGCCCGCGACTTCACTTCGGCACAGCAGGACTTCATCGAGGAGTTCAAATATCTAAGGGCGCACGGCAAACAGCAATTCGGCTGGAAAGCGCAAGACCTGAACGAAACCGGCGCGCTCGGAAATGCGCGGGCAGCAACCGCCGAAAAGGGAAAGGCCTCACTGGATCACGCGGCGGAGGGCTTCGTGGATCTGCTGCGCGATGTACATGCTTTCGACCTGTCGCGCTTATGGAGTGACAAGGCTTAGCCATCTTACCATGGAATTCTTTTGCCCATGTGATCAAAAAAACAACCGTTGTCTTCAGCACGCAAGCGTTCGATGACACCAAGCAACCGCGCGGCGGACCGGCCAGGCGACTGAACCTCAAGCCCCGTTTTGGCAAATTGTCCAGAGAGCGGCGTGTCGACTGTTCCAGGGTGAAGGGCCACGCAAATGGCTTGTCTGTTTTTGCGCCTCAACTCGATCGACGCAGTGCGCACCAGCTGGTTCAGTGCAGCCTTTGAAGCCCTGTAGCTGTACCAGCCGCCGGTGTGATTGTCCTCAATCGAGCCGACACGGGCCGAGAGCGTGGCAAAAACCGACTTTCGATCCTTCGGCAGGAGCGGCAGAAAGTGCTTCATGAGGAGGCCCGGCCCAATCGCGTTGACCAAAAATGCGTTTTGCATTTCCTTCGGGTCCAGTTGCCGCCAGCTCTTTTCCGGCTGATGCCCCTCCCAGCTCAAAACGCCTGTGGCATCGATCACGAGCTGGATGTCACCCGAAATTTTCTGACAATAAGCGGCACACGCTTCGATCGCCCGCTCATCCTTCAAGTCCAAAACGGGTGTCGTCGCCCTGCTCAAACCAACCACCCGCTGCCAGAGCCCGCTGCCCTCAAGCTGGCGATATAGTGCTTCGCCGATACCGCCCGACTGCCCTATCACTATGGCCGTGCCAAATCCCATCATCTCTCCTGGCATGTGTTCATTGCGGGCTTGTCATCCTTGCCGTTGCAGCTGCCACAAAAGCTGTCGTTTGTTTTGCCAGAGGCAACGTCGGATCGCCCCCCTCAATGTCACCTGGTTTCAATACACCTCGCCTCCAAAAGACTTGCTCTCGCTCGGAATACAATGCGAAAATATAATAACATTACATTACAAATGATATGAGCTTAAGCTTATCTCCTTTGCACAAAAATTCATTACTCGAGCGGCAGGTCTGGTTTAAAATCCAACAAAGCAACAACAGATAGAAAAAAACATTGGCATTTTCATATTTACAATAAATAACAATATATATTTAAACTACTGAAAAATTTCATAAATTAATTCATTAATAATATTTAATTATAAGTATATTTATATTTTATTCTTAATGAACTCTAATAAAAACAGAGAAACCCAGAGTTTCTCGATCATGTCCTGTGCCAAGGCAGGGTGCGTGGGACGTTTTTGCAAACGTTTCTGGAGAGTAAAATGGCAATTTCACGTGCACTTCCCGCAGATGCGGTCGTTATTACTGAAAATACATCCGGAGAACTGTTCCAGTTTTCTCGAGCCAGCCAGATCCTGCAAAATGCCGGGGCGGACTCTGAAGTCGTCTACTCACTATCGGGTGCCGATGCCGATCTGTTCACCATCGACGCCAATGGCATCGTCAGCCTCGCCGACGGACTCGACTATGAAAACCCGGCCGACAGCGACGCCGACGGATCCTATGACGTCATCATCACCGCAAGCTTTGAAAACAAAAGAGGCGTTGAAGTGACAGTAACCCAGGATGTCACAATTGCCGTCGAAGATGACCCGGATGAGGAGGGAATCACGGTCGACGAGGACACCAACACCTACATCGGAACAGAAAGTGATGACGAAATCCGCACCACCGACTCGGCCGACACGGTGGAAGCCCTTGGCGGTGATGATTTTGTGTACACCGATTCTGGAGATGACTGGATTTCCGGCGGCTCCGGCAATGACGAGTTGCGCGGCGGAGGCGGACAGGACACGATCTACGGAGATGAAGGCGATGATCTGGTAATCGGCAACGGCTCAGATGACTTGCTTTATGGCGGCCTTGGCAATGACGACCTCAGGGGTGGCGGCGGGATCGATCTGGTTGACGGCGGTGCCGGGGATGACACGCTCGCTGGAGGGCGGAACGACGACACATTCGTGCTATCGACCGGAAACGATATCATCACGGACTTCGATCCCGCTGCAGAGACCATCGTTCTGAACGATGCCACGTTTACCTATGTCGATGAAAACGGCGATACCACCACGGCATCGGGTGTTGACGCGGCCTTGGCTGCGCTGACTGACACGGAAGACGGAGCGTCCTTCACCTACATGATGGACGGGGAAGAGGGAACCCTGACCATCTCCGGAGTGACAGCATCAGACCTGAGCACAAGCTCGTTCCTGACTTCCGAAGACGATATCGCGTAATAGCCTCCAACCCGCGCTCAAGACAGCATCGCCGGTTAGCACGGCCGGCGATGCAATCCTATGGTGGGCCGGGGTGTTTTTTCTTGGCGCTCCTCAATCAGCGCGCACCCCGCGCCTCGGCGTTTTTGAGCGCAATGCAAGCTGCCTGCAAAGGAGACGCTTCATTGGGTATGGCTAAATTATATCATTTCGACAGACAGAACGAGACGGCCATCGGCCAGTTCAAATACGGTCAAGCCTCTTGAGCCATAGTAGCCCTCCAGAATTTGCCATGTGCGTTCCGAACAGATTTGCGCCTTTTCCGCCATGTCCAAAGTGTTAGAGGATACGCCACTCGCGCGCGCCGTCGCCTCTTGCTCTTCTCCGAGCCAAGCGCGCGCCGCCCGCAAAAAACAGGCCCTGCTGTGCATCTCGTCAATCATGCGGTGTATATTGAGTGCACTTTGCGGCAAAATACCGATGAAAATACCAATAAAGATATTTATTTGAGCCGGAACATGGTCCTGGCGCTGATTGTTCACAAACGCGCCTTGGTCAAAACAGGATATTTGAATTGCCCGCTGCAGAGTTTCTCTGGGCATTCTGGCAAGCAGACTTCCTGCTCACATCTGCTTTGATCTGGAGCACGCCGGGCAAGATCGTGTTTCTCCGGGCCACTTGCCCCCGGCACGGCGAAACAGCACCGTTCATTGACACCCCAGGAGTTTGCCGCTTCCATTTTATGTCCTATCATTTTGCCAAGAACCC
>NZ_SMMF01000304.1:0-544 GCF_009711355.1 Roseibium sp. RKSG952
CCACTATCCGAGCCCGGTGGTGACCAGTGCTGCACTTGCTGGCCGGACCAAGCGGATTTCCATCCGGGCCGGCAGTGTGGTCTTGCCGCTGCACCATCCGGTGCGTGTCGCCGAGGACTGGGCGATGATCGACAATCTGTCGAACGGCCGGGTCGGCTTTTCGATTGCCTCGGGCTGGCATGCCCGGGACTTTGTCCTGATGCCAGGTGCTCATGAGACACGCAAGGCGCGGATGATGGAGATGCTCCCCGTTCTGCGTTCCCTTTGGCGCGGCGAGGAAGTCGTCTTTTCCAATGGCACCGAGGAATTTCCCGTAAGGATCAGACCCCGTCCGGTGCAAACGGAGATCCCGATCTGGCTGACCGCGGCCGGCAATCCGGAGAGCTTCATCGAGGCGGGCACCCATCAGCTCAATCTGCTGTCCTTTTTGGCGCTGACGTCTCCGGAGGCCTTGAGCGAGAAAATCGAAGCCTATGTGAATGCATTTGCTGCCAACGAGCGCCCTGGTTCCCCTGCAAAACCGCATGTTTCGGTCATGGTGCAC
>NZ_SMMF01000382.1:0-781 GCF_009711355.1 Roseibium sp. RKSG952
CAAAAAGGCCGGGTTTACCGGACGGACACATTTGAGGGGTCCTGGCGGCTGTCGTTTTTGCCGAGTCTCTCCGGTTTCTGATTTGCCGTTGCGCGAATTACACAAAGCGCGGCGGCTGCCGCTCTGGCGCCGAATGTCCGCAATTGGGCCGCCTGCGCTTTCCGGGCGTCAAAAGACCCGATCGGTGCTGTGCGCGAAATCATGACGATTCACTGCGGCACTGGGAAGCACGCGGGATTTGGGAGGTAACTGTGTTTGCTGTGAGAAATGCGGGCCAGGTGTAGTTCTGAGACGCATGGACAAGGTTTAGAAACAAATGGACAATCGTAGAACCTTTATTCAGGTGCGCTGTCGTTTATTATTGTTGGTGTTTACGGTAGGTGATCATTGTAAAGTAAAGGAGTTATCTAATGCCTATAGAAGTAGAAGCGGCTGTATATGGCGCGGTACAGGGTAGTGTGGATGTAACTAATAAAGTTCAAAGTATAATAGATTCAGGCCAGTGTAAATTTAAAGCCGATAGTGAAGTTTTTGGAGATCCAGCGCCGGGATATCGAAAGCACTTTGTGGCTTTGTATAGATCAGGCGACTACAAGAAAGCGGTGGCATGCAAAGAACACCAAGAGGTCATTTTTTCAAAACAGCATATTTGGGTGATTGAGTAGGGTATTTGACACTACCCGATGTTATTAGATTTTAATCAGACAATACGGAATAACACTGTGAATGAGTAATAAAATCATGAATGTGCGATAACGTATAAAATTATTCGCACATTTTC
>NZ_SMMF01000028.1:0-211 GCF_009711355.1 Roseibium sp. RKSG952
TGGCTCGACACCCAGTTCCGCCGCCATCAAAGCCGCCGCGCGTGCGGGCCAGTTGACCCAGACATCCCGTTCCTGCCGCGCCAACCGAAACACCAGGGACAGCGCGCGGGCGCGGTCGATCAACTCGCCTTTCAGTTTTTGCAGCCGCAGACGGCGCTCTTGTGCTTTCAGAACTTCGTTTGCCGTCCTGGCCTGCAGGAACGTCGTGCCG
>NZ_SMMF01000764.1:0-8039 GCF_009711355.1 Roseibium sp. RKSG952
TCAATGGGTTCTGGAAAGAGTGTTCCCCGCCCACGCGGGGATGAACCGGTTCGGCACGCCATTTGCCGGGAGCGGATCGCGTGTTCCCCGCCCACGCGGGGATGAACCCGTGTGGGAAGAAGGCGCGCCGCGTCCGGTTACTTGAGTCATTGTCCTTCCTCCTTAAGCCAAGGAGCGATCCACTCGACTTGGACGTGTGATTTCGCTTTAATTCCCTCACGAGAAACTTCGCGAGAGGTATGAAGATGATGGGAAGAGAGGTATTCGCTGCAGCGCTCTTGGCCGCTTTCGGAACTGCCGCTATCGCGGAGAGCGGGCCGGAAGCATGTGCGGCTCTGGAAGACGAGCACAAACGCAAGCTGTGCTATGATCTGGCGTACAAGATCAGGCCTTTGGAGCCCGCCAAAGGCGAAGATCAAGGCAAGTGGGAAGTGTCCAGCACGTTCTCCCGGATAGATGATTCCGAAACCGTTTTTCTCCTCCTCGACTCCAACAATTCCGTCGATTGCGGGCGCTACAAACAGGAGCCGGTTTCCCTGATCCTGCGTTGTGAGGAAAACACAACGGTCATGTATTACAGCGCCAATTGCCATATGGCTTCCGGCTACCGGGGCTATGGGGATGTCACTTACCGGCTGGGAAGCGGAAAGGCACAAACTGTCAGCATGGATGTGTCTTCCGATAAGCGCGCAATCGGTCTTTGGCGTGGCCGCCAGTCCATCCCGGTTATCAAGCAGATGTTTGAAAACGAGCGCATGACCGTTCGCATGACACCTTTTGGGAACAGTAGCATTACCGCCAGCTTCGATATTGCGGGGCTCGAAAGCGCCATCAAACCCTTGCGGAAAGCGTGCAGTTGGTAGGGTCATTTCATCTATCCCTCTCAAGCCATTCCGCCAAGGACGCCAGACGCCCCGCCGAGGTGTTCCCCGCACATGCGGGGATGAACCGGCTACGGCCGGCAGGATATCCATTGGCACGCATTTGGCGAAATCCGCCCAGACCGGTGAAACTGGCAGGCGCAGCAGCCCCGGGGACCAGGCGGTTGAACATCTTTTCGCTCAAATGCGCGTGTTCGACCCGTTTTTTTACCTTTCAGCGGCAAGGTTGTGTCATGGGCCATGATGGCCCACCGTCAACAGACCCGGAATGACCAAGACCGTTCTCATCCCGGAAGGCTCCCGACTGTCTTGAGGACAGTTTCGAAAACTCTCGCAATCGCGCCCAACCAGAAATTTGCCGATTGGTGCTTGCGGACGCAACAAGGGGCGGTGTTCAGCCGGACACCGCCCCTTGTTTTATATCAGACTGTTTCGGCAGCAATCAGCCGACAAGCTCGGTGCCGGAGAACCAGAACGCGATTTCTTCTGCAGCAGTTTCCGGAGCGTCGGAGCCATGGACGGAGTTTTCGCCGATCGACAGGGCAAATTCCTTGCGGATCGTGCCTTCGGCAGCGTCTGCCGGATTGGTCGCGCCCATGACTTCGCGGTTCTTGGCAATGGCGTTTTCGCCTTCCAGAACCTGAACGACGGTCGGGCCGGAGGACATGAACTCGGTCAGCTCACCAAAGAACGGACGCTCCTTGTGAACCGCGTAGAAGGCTTCGGCTTCACGCAGGGACATCCAGACGCGCTTGGAAGCAACGACGCGCAGGCCGGCGTCTTCAAATTTCTTGATGATGGCCCCGGTCAGGTTGCGCTTGGTTGCGTCCGGCTTGATCATGGAAAAGGTGCGTTCGATCGCCATGGGATCCTATCTTTCTGACGTTGTGGCAGCTCCCTTGCGGCGCAAGACGCGGCACAAGGAAAACCGGCGGACATGCCGGAATGGCAATGCCTTGGAAAATCGCGGCTTCTATAGCTTTTGAGCGCTCCGCCCGCAAGAGGGCTGACGCCTCCCGGCGCGATCATCCAGAGAACAGCCGCCGAGCAGTCCTGCGGGCGCCTCGGCTCATGTCTTTCTGCCTGCGTGGGGCGCCGGTTTCCCGCTTGAGAACATGCGGATCAAGCGCCTCGTTCGGCTTCACGGTCGAACCGACAAAACCGCTTTGACCTCAATCGGATCGACAGTAGGGTTGATCAGGATTGGCGCAACTCGCCAGTCACAGGCTTGGCCGGCGGGAGTGACACTCATGGGCAGCTTCTTTTCCGGGATCGTTTTCACCGCAGGCATTGCCTTTGGCCTGGCAGGTGCGGCTGAACATGCCAACGGGCGCTCCTTTGCCTCTGACGCGTCGGCGTCGACCGATCTGATGCACGTTTCGACCGGTCTGGAAGGGCTCGATGCAAAACTTGAACACCTGAGTTCCGAGGATTTGCAGCTGCTCCTGAATTTTGTGGCCGGCAACACGCTTTTCACGCTCTACCACGAAGCCGGTCACATGCTGATCTCGGAGCTCGGCCTTCCCGTTCTCGGACAGGAGGAGGATGCGGTCGATAACCTCGCCACCGTGATGATGCTTTCAGATGACACCCGGGATATGGACCAGCTCCTGTCCCAAGCCATGATCGGCTGGTTCCTGATTGCGTCGCAAAACCATGACAACCTTGTCTTTTATGGTGAACACGATCTGGACCTGCAGCGCGGATACCAGATGCTGTGCCTGATGGTCGGCGCCGACCCGGACGCGTTCGAGGATCTGGCAAACGATCTGGACCTGCCGGAAGACCGGCGGGAAACCTGCGCGTTCGACTATGAGCAAAGCGCAGATTCCTGGGATCTGGTGACTGATCCATTCCTCCGGCCCGAAGGCCACCGCGGTGACCGGATCACGGTGGCCTATGCGCAGCCGGAACCGGGTCAGGCCTCCATGGCGCTGTTTCTGCAAGAAAGCGAACTGATGGAAATGGTCGCCGAAGACCTCGACGGCCTCTATGCGCTTCCTGACAAGATCACCTTCCAGGCCATGGCATGTGGCGAGGAAAACGCCTACTGGGATCCACAGGCCCGGGAAATGACCCTGTGCTATGAACTCATGGCCGGGTTTTCCGAAATTTTTCTGGATCTTCTGGGGACGGACGAGTGATCCCTCTCCAGCGGACGCCATTGTCTGGAAATGATGGAGAGTTTGCGATCAACCGCCTGTCACCTCTCACCGAAAAAGCCGTCTTGTTTCTCTCCGCCCGCGGCCTGATTACCGTTCCGGGAGCGGTTGCGCTGGCCATTTGGGCAGCCGCAGGCGTGACCTTGTGGATCGATCATCAAATCGGTCAGAAAATCCGGATCGTTCCGGTTATCGGCGCCGCCTTGAACTACGATACGAGCGCATCGGTGCTCAGCACGATCGCGAGCGCTTCCATTACCACCCTCAGTCTTGTCTATTCGATCGTTCTGGTCGTGTTTACGCTTGCTGCCGGAACCATTGCGCCCAGACTTCTGAAACGGTTTTCCCAGGATCGCACCAATCAGATGACCGCCGGACTGCTCGGCGGAACTTTTCTTTACTCGCTCTCGACCCTGTCGGCCCTGCGCCCCGATTTCCTCCCTGCCCTGTCGGGTTCAATTGCATTTCTTCTGGCCGTCCTGGCTGTCCTTCAACTGATCTACTTCGTGCACTCGGTCTCTGTCAGCGTCATGATCGACGAGGAAATCGCGGCGATCAGCCGGACCCTGAACGAAAAGATGCAGGAAATCGTGAAGGTCGACGAAGAGGCGGACAATGCACGAACCGAAATGCCGGAAAACATGGAAGACGCGGTCGCCAGTCCGGCCTCCGGTTTTCTGTCGGTCACGGATCCCCGGGCCCTTGTCGCCCTTGCGGCTCACCAGGGGCTTGTTCTGGATTTCTGTGCCGCGCCCGGCATGTTTGTGGCCGAAGGCGAGCCCCTGTTCCGCTATAAATCCTCGGGCGATGCCGGAATGGCAACAGATGAAGATGATCTGTGCAATGAAGTTGCCGAATGCATTGCCCTAACGGCAGCCCGCGAAAACACCAAGGACGTCGTGTTTTCGTTGAACCTGCTGCTTGAAATCGCGTTGAGAGCGTTGTCTCCGGGCGTGAACGACACATACACAGCCATCACATGTTGCGACCGTCTGGGGGAAACCCTGCAGGCGCCGGTCCGCAAGGGCATCCGCGAGAACATCCATCTTGATGAAAACGGCGTCCCGCGGCTGCGCATCCCGGGTCTTACCCTCGAACATCTTCTCCAGATGGCCATCCCGCCCTTGCGCCAGTGTGCATCGGACAACGACCTGTTCCTCAACTCTCTCGCAGCCATGATCCGGCGGCTTTTTGCGATTTCCGGAAGCGAGCGGTCCAGAACCCTGTTGAGCGGACATGCAAAAGACCTGATCCGGGGTCATGAAGCCAATAACCCGCTTCCGGCGGATCTGGACCGACTGAAAGATGCACTTGGTCCCGTCTGGCGCTCCATCGAAAACGGCGCCGGACAGTCTTAGGCGCCGGAAATTCCGTTTTACCCCTTGCGCGGACGAAGCCGGTCCGCCAAACATCCGGCCATGTTGCAGATTTCAGACCTTACCTACCGCATTGGCGGCCGTCTTTTGATCGACAAGGCCAGCGTGACCCTGCCCGCGAAATCCAAGGCGGGCCTCGTCGGGCGTAATGGCGCCGGCAAGTCGACCCTGTTCAAGCTGATTACCGGCGACCTCTCGTCCGAGACGGGATCCGTCCAGATTCCGAAACAGTCCCGGATCGGCCAGGTGGCACAGGAAGCACCGGGCACCGGAACGAGCCTGCTCGACACCGTTCTGGCCGCAGATGTCGAGCGCACAACACTGTTGCAGGAAGCCGAGACCGAAACCGACCCGACCCGCATCGCCGAGATCCACATGCGGCTCGCCGATATCGGCGCCCACACGGCAGAAGCACGCGCAGGCGCGATCCTGTCCGGCCTCGGTTTTGATGCGGAAGCCCAGCAACGCCCCTGCTCCGCCTTCTCCGGCGGCTGGCGCATGCGTGTGGCCCTCGCCGCAGTTCTGTTTTCAGAGCCCGATCTGTTGCTGCTCGACGAGCCGACCAACTATCTTGATCTTGAAGGCACGCTCTGGCTTGAAAACTATGTGGCGCGCTATCCGCATCAGGTGCTGCTAATTTCCCACGACCGTGACCTGCTTAACAAGGCCGTCGACAGCATCGTGCATCTCGATCAGGGCAAGCTGACCTATTATTCGGGCGGCTATGACAGTTTCGACCGGCAGCGGCGCGAGGCCATGATCCTGCAGCAAAAGGCGAAGGAAAAGCAGGACGTCCAGCGGGCGCATATGCAAAAATTCGTCGACCGGTTCCGCTACAAGGCGAGCAAGGCCCGGCAGGCCCAGGCGCGCCTGAAAATGCTGGAGAAGATGGAACCCATCGCCGCGCTGACGGAGGAAAGCAGCCGCCCGATCCACTTCCCCAACCCGGAAGGCCGCCTGTCGCCGCCAATCATCAAGCTGGAGCGGGTTGCGACCGGCTATGACGGCAAGCGGATCCTCAAGAATGTGACGCTGAACATCGACACGGACGACCGGATCGCGCTGCTTGGGGCGAACGGCAACGGCAAGTCGACCTTTGCCAAGCTGATCTCAAACCGGCTGGAGGCCATGGATGGCGAGATCACCAAGGCAACCAAGCTGAAGATCGCGTTTTTTGCCCAGCACCAGCTGGATGAGTTGCGGCCGTCGGAAAACGCGGTCGAGCATGTGCGCTCCCTGATGCCGGATGCACCGGAAGCCAAGGTCCGCGCCCGGGTCGCACGCTTCGGACTGCCGACAGACCGCATGGACACGCCTGCAAGGGACCTGTCCGGAGGCGAGAAGGCCCGCCTGCTGCTCGGTCTTGCCACTTTCGACGGCCCGCATTTGCTGATCCTCGACGAACCGACCAACCACCTCGATATCGACAGCCGCGAAGCCCTTGTTCTCGCGCTGAACGACTTCGAGGGTGCAGTTGTCCTGATCAGCCACGACCGGCATCTGGTCGAGGCTTGCGCCGACCGGCTGTGGCTGGTGCATGGCGGCAAAGTCGAGGCCTATGACGGCGATATGGAGGACTACCGCCGCCTGATCCTGCAAGGTCCCGAAGCCCGGCGCAAGGCGGCCAAGTCCGCTGCTGACGAGCAAGGCTCGGCACAGGACAAGCGCCGGGATGCAGCCCAGAAGCGCTCGCAATTGAAGCCGTTGAAGCAAAAGATCGACGCGGCCGAAAAGGAGATGAAGAGGCTCACAGACAAGATTAAAAAACTTGATGAAGCCCTTGCAGATCCGGAGTTTTTCCAGCGGGAAGCAGAACGTGCTGCCAAGTTTGCCAAGGAGCGCGCCTATTGCGAGAAGAAACTCGTAAAGGCGGAAGAGGAATGGCTGGAGCTGTCCGCCGAATATGAAGAGGCAAGCTGAATTTCATGGGCTGTACCCGCGGCATGCTCGGGTTTGATGCCAAACAGAAGACCGGTTTTCTTGGCCGTCACACGAACGAAGCGTCCACATCCCGCACTACGGCTACGGCATCAAGCGTTTCATCCGGTCGATGATCGAAACGGCCACCAAAATGACCATCGGACTGTTCCGTCCATGCTCCTTCAGGTAGTCCTGAGTACCGGACGGGACACGCCGTGGACTGGTACAACTCAAAACAATCGCATGGCACAAATGGGTAGATCAGCCCCTGCAAAGCGGAGTGGGCCTTCTTAAAAGTCTAAATACTCTTGATCAAGCAGCATGGTTTTTGAACAAAAGCCTCCCCGGCAAACCAGTGGCGGTTCGATCCTGCAAGGTGTCGTTTGGTCTTGTATCCTTGGGCAGAACCAGATACCGGGGCCATCTGGCAACAAATATGGGCGACCCCGTGTACACTCCGGACCAATTCAAGATCAAAGACCTCAGCGAGATCCATTCAGCAATTGCGGCCGCTCCGCTGGCGAACCTCGTTACGGTTTCACAAACCGGTCCGGTTCCAACACCACTTCCGATGTTGCTGAAGCCACAAGAAGGTGCTTACGGCACCCTCTATGGCCACATCGCCCGGGTCAATCCACAGTGGCGAACGACAACAGATCCTCAGGCACTCGCCCTGTTCTCTGGCCCGGACGCCTATGTCAGTCCGTCCTACTATCCGTCCAAGGCAGAGACCGGCAAAGTCGTCCCGACCTGGAATTACGTGACGATACAGGCAAAAGGCGATGTCGAGTTCTTTTCCGACACGGATCGGTTACTCGCATTGGTCAATGAACTCACCGATAGCCACGAAACCGGGCGGGACATTCCCTGGAGAGTTGCAGATGCCCCGGAGCGCTTCGTGGAAGTACAATTGCGCGGGATCATCGGTGTGCGTTTGGAAATCGCGCATCTGGAAGGCAAGGCGAAACTGAGCCAAAATCGTTCGCCGGCGGACCAGAGGGGTGTCATCGACGGCCTGCGGACCTCGAACCAGCAGGCGGAAGCGCTGGTCGCGAGGCTGATGGCGTCAAATGACGACCCTGTGACCGAAGCAAAGGATGACTGAGCCTCGAAAGGCACATTCCAGTCTGAGCAAATGACGCGGCAAACGCCGGCCGGTACAATCCACCAGTCTCACTCGCAAGATATCTCTTGCTGCGGAGAAACCTGCCCCCCGTCAATCGTGATCACCCGGAAGGTGTAGGTCGCCGGCTTGATCGGAATATCAGTGTCTTTTGCGAGGCATTCAAACTGGCCGGTTTTTCCGGCAATTGCCTCACAGGCACCGTCAAACTGCTGAATTTTGGGAGTTTCCCCAGACGTTGCGAGTGCTCCGGGCATGATTGCAGGGACCATGTCAGACTTTTCGGAGCTCACCACAGTGGTTGCGGAGACCTGCGTCTTGCCGTCGTTGGCAGCGATCTCGCATTTTGCCGAGACCACAGACTGCGCCGATACGGCACCTGCACTCAAACCAGCCATCGAAACAACAGCAATCCCCGATAATACCCGTTTCATTTGCATGGCGTTTCTCCCGGTTAGATCCTATGAAAATATCTACCAAGTTGACGTTACGGACAATTGGATAATGACGACCGGAACATTTATTTGCTCTCCTGGGATTTCCTGTTGTGAGCGTCCGACGAACCCGACCTGCCGGT
>NZ_SMMF01000198.1:0-355 GCF_009711355.1 Roseibium sp. RKSG952
GCCTTGCATTGTCTTGGACCATCGGCACATCGTCGTATTGCGTCATGTTTGTATGGCGCGGTTTTGGATCTTGGATAGAAAAAGGCCCGCCGGATGGCGGGCCTTTGCAGATCAATCCGGGTGTCCGGTTCAGCCGAGCTTTTCGGTCAGTTCCGGTACCGCCTGGAACAGGTCAGCAACCAGGCCGAAGTCAGCGACCTGGAAGATCGGAGCTTCTTCGTCCTTGTTGATCGCGACGATGACCTTGGAGTCCTTCATGCCCGCCAGGTGCTGGATCGCGCCCGAGATGCCGATGGCGACATAGAGATCAGGGGCAACAACCTTACCGGTCTGACCCACCTGCCAGTCGTTCGGG
>NZ_SMMF01000109.1:0-263 GCF_009711355.1 Roseibium sp. RKSG952
CCCCGCCCTGAAGGACGAGGCTTCCTGCTTCAACGGCTGCGGCCAATTCCCCGAGAGGGGTTAGCCTTACTAGTGCCTCCACAGACCTAAGAAAGACGGCCCTGCCGTCTATTAAAAAGCTTGGCTCAGGCGCACTTCAGTCCAACCTTCGACGCTTGATACTTGTTCCGGAATTGCCTTGCGACAATTATCCCCCTATCGGAAATGAAGACGATACAATCGTCCGAAAGGCTCTCCGGCAGGGACGTGATCGGCGTTTGGGC
>NZ_SMMF01000013.1:0-206 GCF_009711355.1 Roseibium sp. RKSG952
TTTGGTTGATTTCGACAGCTAGAAAATTGCTGCAAACCCGATCATTTGACCGGACGCGCGGATCGTTCGGCCAATGATGAAGCAAACTGACATTGGCCCCGCGCCGCTGAGCCGTTGCCCGAACCGATGCGCCCGGTCCCAGAGCTTGCCGGCAGATTCTCGCTTCTCCTCTACGTTACGCCGTTGCATCTTGCGTTGCGGTCCCA
>NZ_SMMF01000545.1:0-1719 GCF_009711355.1 Roseibium sp. RKSG952
ATGTGCGAAAAATTTTATACGTTATCGTTTCGGGGCGTGTGATGGGACTTGGAGTGCCGTGCATCCTCAAAGACTGTGGAGTTCCGCCGGGCTGTTCTAAAAAGCGCTTTGCAAAGGGGGGGCAGTTCTGCTGTGACATTTGCCGAAGAGTAGCCTATAAAGGCGCAATAATTGCGCTTTTTCGGACATGAGGAGCTGTTCTATGGCACATGCGGAAGAGGTTGACCCCCATGTCCGGGACATGTCCAGCCTGCCCGTGCGCGATGACGACGAACGGCTGAACCCGGATTTCATTGCGGCTGTCGAAGAGGCGATTGCCGCCGGAGATCCTGAGGGCCTCAAGGCGCTGGCCGGTGATCTGCACGAAGCTGATACCGGGGACCTGATCGAAGCGCTTCTGGGCGAGGAGCGGGCGCCTTTCGTGCGTCTGCTTGGGGAGAATTTCGACTATACGGCGCTGACGGAAGTCGACGAGGCAATCCGTGTCAAGCTGCTGGAGGAGCTGTCCAACGAAGACATTGCCGAGGGGCTCGGCGAGCTTGAGTCCGACGATGTCGTCTACATTCTGGAGGATCTTGATGCGGAGGATCAGGCCGAGATCCTCAGCGAAATGCCCTATGCGGACCGGGCGCAGCTGCAAAAGGCGCTGGACTATCCGGAGGAAAGCGCTGGCCGGCGCATGCAGGCGGAATTCATCGCCGTGGCACCGTTCTGGACCGTCGGGCAGACCATCGACTATATGCGCGAGGCGCGTGACCTGCCGGACAGTTTTTTCGAGATCTATGTGGTCGACCCGGGGTTCAGGCTGCTCGGGGCCGTGCATCTTGACAAGATCCTGCGCACCAGACGCGGTGAAAAGGTCACCTCGATCATGGAGGAAACCCGCCAGTGGGTGCTGGCGACGGAAGATCAGGAAGAGGTCGCGCGCCGGTTCGAGCGCTACAATCTGGTTTCCGCGGCCGTGGTCGACGAGGACGAGCGGCTGGTCGGTGTGCTGACCGTCGATGACATTGTCGATGTGATCCAGGAAGAGGCGGAAGAGGACTTGCGGGCGCTCGCCGGCGTTGGCGATGAAGAGATTTCCGACAGTTTTGCAACGATCGCCCGCTCGCGTCTGACCTGGCTGGTCGTCAATCTCGGCACGGCGGTTCTGGCCTCTGTGGTGATTGCGCTGTTCGAGGATACGATCGAGGCGATGGTTGCTCTTGCGGTTCTGATGCCGATCGTGGCGTCGATGGGGGGCAATGCCGGGACCCAGACCATGACGGTTGCCGTGCGCGGGATTGCCACGCAAGAGCTGAGTGCGCGCAATCTTGTGCGGGTTCTCAACCGCGAGGTTCTGGTCAGTTTCGTGAACGGCATCGTGCTCGCCGTCCTGATCGGCGCGGCGTCCTGGATATGGTTTCAAAGCATCGGGCTCGGGATCGTGATTGGGACTGCGATCATCATCAACATGCTGTCGGCGGGGCTCTCCGGCCTGCTGATCCCGATTGCGCTCGACAAGCTCAAGGTCGACCCGGCCATTGCCTCCAGCGTTTTTGTCACGACCGTGACGGACGTGGTCGGTTTTTTCGCCTTTTTGGGGATCGCCGCGCTTTGGTTCGGCTTGCCGTTTTGAGGTCGCGCACAAAGCCGGACTTCGGGTTGTCTATCCAACACCGCGCAGCTTGTCGCGCAGGGTGAATTCAGGCGCGAAGTGCAACACAATGTAAGCTGCTC
>NZ_SMMF01000684.1:0-4093 GCF_009711355.1 Roseibium sp. RKSG952
GAAAATGTGCGAAAAATTTAATACGTTATCGTTTCGCGGGCTGCAGCCACAAGGAGGTGATTGACGCTTTCCCAGAACTGGCTGCCGCACCAAACATGATAATAGCCGCCAAGGGTTGAAACCGGGAGAAAGTCTTTCGGAAGCGTCCGCCACTACGATCCTGTGCTAGAGACGCCAAGGATTGCGTTCATGACTTTTCTCATGTCAGTCGTGCGTGGCCTGTCGTCTGTTTTGGCGGGCGGGATCAATGGCTCTACCGAAACCCATTCACGAACTGATCATAGAATTGCCGCTTGCGGCTAAGGCCGCCCCACGGCACCTGATCCACCATCATCCTAAAACGATAGGTGAATGACAAGGAAATGATATAATTGCGGTATTTTTTAAATCAGGTTCCATGGCTTAAGAAGTCACGCGAAGAAGATCGGTCGTGCGATAGTTAATACGCTGATGCGAGCGGTCTGGCGGGAACCCAACTCTATGCCGTCATCTTCGGATCGCTCAGGTCGTGTTGAACTGGACAACCTGTGCCTTGAATATCGAAACAGGACGGAACGCCGGGCGTCCGCACTTGGAACGGTCGCCGTAACCTGGCCCCTCAACAAGCCAGCCACGAAGATTTACAAATTGGCTGAGGTCTCCAGAAGCTCAAGCGGATCACCGCCATCCGTGCTCAAGCGTTTAAGATACTGAAAAGACTGCCTGGCCCCATATCACCACCTCAGTCCCACGGCGAAACGGAAATCCTGCAGGAACGGCGGCGTTTTTGCGGGTGTTCAGCTTCATCGCGATATCTGGCAAGACCGCGTCATCAATTGTCGGCAAGCCCCGGACAGGACTTTTCAAGGCTGCAGTCGGCTTTCATTTTTAGGCAGCATGGAACAGTAAGAATTGCGCATACTGGAGTATGTTACTTTCAGCATATTTCGTAAATATTGATTATCTTTACTATCTTGACGGCAGCATGTCAGGCACACCATCTTAGAAATACTTTTTGCAGATAAATTAACTATCCATTTTGTTAGTAATTCAGGCCTTTGAGAAAGGTGTCATGGTTTCATGGGAACGACGTCGAATAATCCTGCTTTTGACGCATTGGTGATAGGCGCCGGGATCAGTGGATTGACCATCGCTTTGCGATTGCAGGACCAGGGCTACAAGGTTGCCGTGCTTGAAGCCAGCGATGCAGCTGGTGGAAAAATCCGCACAATCACTCTGGAAGGAAAGAAAATTGATACCGGCGCGATTCGTCTCCTGGCATCGCGAAACCTGAACGATTTGTTCCGGCGCTACCGGACTTCGGTAATCAGGGGGACAGGGGCACATGCAAGTGTTGTCAAGGGAGGGGAAATCTGTCCGCTGCCGGGAAAATCCGAACATGGTTTGTTGGCCGACTTGACAGATGTCGCGAAGTATTTGCGTTTGCGGCAAAGGGCCCTGAAACTGGGCCGCTATTCGGGTCCGGATGGCGATGCGGTCTGGGCGATGCCATTTGGCGAATGGCTGGAAAGGCACCGGTTGACCTATTTTCTGGCTTTTGGCTTCTATCCGATTACCGCCCTGGGTTATGGTCATTTCGAAACACTTCCGACGATCCACGCCTTGAACTATCTGAATTGGGATATCCTGTCCGCCCGCATGCGGCCAAGGCACTTCGTGGTCGACGGATACCAGGGCCTTCCGGTTCATATGGCGCGGGATCTTGATGTCAGGTTCTGCGAGGCTGCCCGGAGTGTTACACGTTCAAACAGCGGCTGGGCTGTGCAAACGGACAAGACCGAATACAGGTGCAGGGAACTTGTTGTTGCCACCGCACCTCAGGACCTGAATCTGTTCGACAACTGGGAGGAGGGGCTGGGGGCGGAGGTTGCCGACGCGCTGGTCGCGTCCGACTACGTTGTCGGAACAGGCAAGTTTTCAAATGGCTCCAGGATGAGTGGATCCGTAGTCTTGTTTCCGGATTGTCAGGGTGGAAATGGAGCGCCTTTGGTTGTTGTAAGGCAGCCTCCCGGCAGGAACGGCGAAGGTGATTTTATGACGAGCTACTTTTACAGAAACGGTGTCGGAGACGATGTTCTGCTCGACAGGTTGAACTGTTGTCTCACGCCTTTTGACATGCGCATAGATCGGTTTCTTGAAGTCAAAAACTGGCCGACATACTCGCCGAGGTTTGCCTCTAAGGCGATTTCGCGTGGGTTGTTGCGCCGCATGTTTCTTATGCAAGGGCGCAACCGGTTCTGGTATGCAGGAGCCTTGCTTGCTGCCGAGGCCGTGCCACATGTTGTGGATCAAGCGCTCCATGTCGCGAAAGGCGTGTCAAGGTCCTTGGCGGTCTGCCGGTCCACCAAAGGTTCATTCTCCAAAAACTGATTTATTCCGGGCACAAACAACGCTTCGCCCAAGAAGGCGGACACATAAGACGTTTTATTGCACTTCCGTCTTTTTCGCCTGGAGCACGATCCACCACAACTGTACGTGACTGACGCGTGCGCGGTAGTCGGCGTCAAATGTCAAGGAATCGTAGTTCTCACCATATGTTCGCATCCATGCATCAAGCTTGATGCCCAACGCATTATGTCCGATCCATTTATGAGCGAAGTGTGGATCTAAAATGAAAAATATTGGCATGTAAAGGACCTTTCTGAAGGTCCAAAGAAATTTGGGTGCTTGAAAATGATTCCTGTCAATGACAGCAGTGTATCTGTAGTCTTCCGTTCTGTCTTTGCGGCATATTTCATTGAAATGATCTGCTGCATTTCTAACCAGGCCCATCGGGCCTCTGGGATAAAACCCGGAATAGGTCCTTATCATGAGAAGACCGGAGAAGGTGTCTACCCATGTCCAATTCCGCTCCGGCCCTTCTGGAGTTCGTGGATTTTCTTCGGTCCAGTGAATGCAGGACAGAAACACACGCCCAATACGGCTTTTTGAATCGATCAACTCATTGCACAAGTCAAACAAATCCTCGTATATCGCTTCGACTTTTCCTTCTACTCGAAAGTCCGCTGCGTGGGCATAGTGCTCAATTGTATCCATTAAAGTGACAGCATCGAATTTGCCCAACAGGCGTTTCTTGAGGTCCGGATCATTCATGATGTCTTTCCAATTCGCCCGGATAACATCCAATCCGTACAGCTGTCTGCCAACATGGGCCTGCTCATCGGAGATATTCACTCCGGTAACGAGGATCCCTTTGGATTTGGCGTAATTGAGCCAATCGCCGAAACCACAGCCAATATCAATGAGCCGGTCACCTGCCTGAAGGCCCAACTGGTCAAGCATAAAATCCCATTTATCCGACTGCGCTTGAGAAAGCGGCTTGTTGACGTCGCCATCGAAAAGATTAAAGCCAAGGTCGCGACCAGCATTTGTTGATCCTGTCATAAACAGGTTCTGCCATCGGTAGCAGGCCTGAACCCCTTCGTCGGCGTTAAAAATCGAAAACCGGAAAGCAAGCAGGGCAAGGTCATCGAGGACGATGGCAACTGGCCAAAGCAAAAGAAAAAACGGCGAAACGAAAACCGCAAGTACGATGGACGCAGCTATCAGCCCCGCATTGATGATCGAGTTGCGGCCAATCCAGCGCCTGACCGGAAATTCATGCGAGTGATCCCATTGATCAATCTCGTTTGCTGGAACGGGGCTGACCTTGTTCATTTTGCGTGTGCCTTAGGTGAAAATTGAAGTTAAATTTCTTCTTTTTACATAGTATAATAGTTTAAAAAAAATATATTGTGATAATTTATTATTTTTTTGGAATTAATTTAATAGTATTAATAGTGGTAAATGTTGGGTTTTTGTTTTTTATATTGGTTCATGACTGTCATTTATACTAAGGCCAAATGAGTGTGATTTATTTTTTAGCTCCCGTTTTGGCAAATATGGTCCCAAGATTTCAGACCAGTTGCTAAGCTCCGGCATTATCTGACGATGGGATCCATAATGAAGAAACGAAACCGCTATCAGCCGGTTGACGAAGTCGGACTTGGACGGATTTTGCCTGATCTAATCCTCTCTCTTTGGTTGACTTGGAGATTTTACGATGGCGATGGGCAGGCAGAGGTTGGAGTTATTGTCAAATCTGGTGTCCAAG
>NZ_SMMF01000519.1:0-1541 GCF_009711355.1 Roseibium sp. RKSG952
CGTCCGCCAACAGCGCTGCTGGATGCACAATTTCATGTTTAAGGAGTTCATCGGGCATTGTTTGTAACTCGTCACTGAACTGCATAACAGCACACGTATCGGAACTGCCATTACCGAAAATGGTCCGTCCCTGTAAATTCTAAAGCGGTCTTCAAAAAACCTCTGCCACCATGCAGCGATGTGCAGCAAACTTGAAATACATTTCTAAGAAGTGCTTGTTTCGACAAATCAGTCGCCTCAAGCGTAGATTTCAATACCTGACTGAGACAGGAACGAAGAGACCGCTATGAAGATCAAGCTACCGCTATTTACAGTTGCTACCTGCATCCCCAAGGGAGCGCGAACGGAAAAGGAACGTGTCTTCGGCGAATGGGTCAGCATCGACATCCAATCACCATTGCTAGAGGATGCTCCCGTCGCGGTCCGAGTCTATTCGGAAGACGGTGAGACGGAGTTCGAGACAAGGTGGTTCGACGGGTCTCATTGGTACGAAACAGACTTGACCGCCATCAACCTGAAGCAGATCGGAAACCCCAACATCGAATTCAGGATCCCGAGCAAGGTCAGCGGCGATGAGCAGTGGCAAAAGAATTACGAGAAGCTCCAGAAAGGAGAGATGATGCCATTCGTTTCGGAGGAAATGAAGGCGATCTCGAGCTTCAACACGAAAGAGACCAGGGAAGACCTGCTGAAACGAGCGGACGACTTGGCGGTGATCGGCGGAAAGCTCTGGCAACGGGGAGGAGACCCAGTCTACTGCATCGAAACGGCGTACTCGAGGCCTCTCGTCGTAAATTCCGAAGTCATCGAAGACCAGTATCTGCGACCGTACAGCTTCTTCCGTGTCGACACGGACCGGGAACATGTCGTTGAATTCTCATCCATCGACCCGGGTAGACATGAGCGCATGGAGGAACTCCTTCCTCATGTGGAATGCCTAATCCCTGAAAGCCTAACACTGGACATCGAGTCCATGGATTTCAAACGGCATACGGAACGAGCCATGAACAGTTGCCTGGCAACGATCCGGAATCATATCGAAAGCAAACACAAATACTCTCCGGACTGGAGGAATTTGCCCCTCGAAGAGACCAGGCTCATCACCGAGATCTGCATGGAGCTCACCGCGATCGAAAACAAGAACCCAGAAGCCTCGCTTGAAACAGTAGCGGACATAATGGCGGAACTAGCACCGCTATATCAGAACAACCATACAGGGCACTACGAAGTGCTCGTACAACTCGCACTGAGATACAAGGAACGTCCGATCCAGATGAATGACGACGATTTCAACAAGATGCATGGGCTAACCAAGTGAGGTCAAACGGACGCACTTAACCCATTGCGCGAAGGAAGGAGATACGCAGGCGCTTCCGGCTCCAAGGAAGGCAAGGCACCGAGTGCATAGTGCGGCAATGGGAACATCTCGAAACCCAAAAGATCGAGCCCGGCCGGTAGTTCGGTGCGCCGGGTCTTGATTTCGGAAAACAGCCCCTTGGTGGCCTTGCCTATTTAACGTCTTCCCCGCCCTGAAGGACGGG
>NZ_SMMF01000850.1:0-16862 GCF_009711355.1 Roseibium sp. RKSG952
AGAACAGGAAAACGACAATGGCGAAGTATCAGAAGAAGCCGGTTGAGACCGACGCGGTGCCGGACCCTCATGATGCCTTTATCGCGGAAGAGTGGAGGAAGCTCGAAGAGCGGGTAGCCGAGGCTCGACAGAACGTCCAAGACACGGAGCGGAGCATTCGCAAAGGCGCAAGGCGGACCTCGCACCGGTTTTCGCTATGAGCCCCCAGATGGCCTAGGCCGGTCGCGTTCAGTGAATAGTGCGGTGAATAATCTGTCGTTGATATTGTAACGAAGGCTTTTCCTATGAATTCCAACGCCATGCCAAGCCAAATCTGGCTCGAACTCGAAGACGGCAGCCACGCTCCAATCACCAACATGTTCGATTGCGATGGTGATGAAACCGACGATCCCGAACATGCGTTTTCGGTCGTGGCGCAACTGCCGGATGGACGGTGGCTGACACAGGAAGTTATCCCGGATGATTTTGAGGTGGTCAGTTTTCCGGTCAGTTGATCGTCTGAACAATTGAACCTTTTTACCCAGCACAGCGCCGGGTATTTTTCATGGAAGGCCGGACTATGGATGTATCAAAACTGAAGATCTGTGATGATAAATCGATAGGTCTCATTGTGCTCAGTCTGGCCAGAGAATGTCATGAATTTGCGCTGTCGCACGGTATCCCGAGCCATTCTGTTGAGCATCAGTTGGGCCTCGTCTTTAGCGTACTCAGTCGCTATTCGGGCCACCTCTTGAACATCAGAGACGTTCCCGCAAGGAGCGCATCCTGCCTGTCGCGTCTCAACATCGGCTTCTCCAATGAGGGATATCTTTTCCTTGCAAATGCCGCAAAGGATCGTGTGGCTAACGCCGTTGATGTTGATGCATAAGTCGTCGTCATCATCTTCCATCTGATTCTCCCACCTCAACCCATGAGAGCGTAGCACACCTCTAGGGTGTGGTGCCAAACCACTTGCCCGGCCTCTGCGCCGGGTTTTTTCATGCCCAACCGGTGGATGCCGGGGGCGCAAGGCGGTGGATACCGCAACAGCACGGGGCGGATGCCCAAAGGAACCTCACAATGAAACTGAAGACAACGGAATTGGACGGCGAAACCTACGCCGTCATCGAGAACGGTATGCCTGTCTACGTCGATGATGACGGCAAGGAGACGCCGCTCAACGCGCCCGAGATGCGCAACACCATTTCCTCCCTGAATTACGAGGCACAAAGCCACAGGGAAGCCAAGGAAAAGGCCCTGAAGGATCTCAAGGCGTTTGAGGGTCTGGACGCTGCCAAGGCGAAGGACGCCATTGCCAAGCTTGCCGACATCGACGCAAACGAGCTGATCAAGGCAGGCGACCGGGATGCGGCCATTGCAGCGGCGATCAAACCTCTGGAAGAACAGATCGCGTCTCTCAGTCAGGAAAAGGGTGATCTTGCCAACACGCTCAATGATCACATGATCGGCGGCGCGTTCTCGTCTTCCAAATATGCAGCCGACAACCTGGCTATTCCGGCTGACATTGCCCGGTCTTTCTTTGGTCAGAACTTCAAGGTCGAGGACGGCTCCGTGGTGGCATACGACGCGCACGGCAACAAGCTTTATTCCCCGTCCAATCCCGGCAATCTGGCAAGCTTCGACGAGGCTTTGAAGCACCTTGTCAGCGGCTATGCCCACAAGGACAGCATCTTGAAGGGTGCCGGGTCTTCTGGCGGTGGCGCAAAGCCGGGGGCCGGGGGCTCTGGCCCGAAAACAATGACGCGTGCCGAGTTCGATCAGATGGACCAAGGCACACGCGCCGCGAAGATGGCCGACGGTTTCAAGATCGCCGGTTAAATCGCATCCCCTTTGGCCGCGCCCGGATGGGTGGCGGTGTTCCGGGCCGGATAGCCCGACTTTCACCCTGAAAAACATCGCCGAACACCCGAGAGGTATTTCCCATGGCGAACATTCTTGATGGCCTTGCAGCAGACATCTACAAGGCAGCAGACATCGTGGGCCGCGAAATCGTCGGCTATATCCCGTCTTGCACGATCAACGCCGGAACCGAAGGCGTGGCCGTTGGGCAGAACGTCAATTCCCACTTCACCCAGAAGGCGGAAGCGGTTGATATCGCGCCGTCCATGACCATTCCGGAAGGGGATGATCAGACGGTGGACGTCAAGCAGCTTTCCTTGAGCAAGCAGCGCGGTGTTCAGATCCCGTGGACGGGCGAAGAAGTCGGCTATGTCAATGCCGGTGCAGGCTTTCAGACGGTCTATGGCGACCAGATCGCACAGGCGATGCGGACCATCACCAACGAGATCGAAACGGATCTGGCGATTGAGGCATACACCAATGCTTCCCGCGCTATTGGTACGGCTGGTACCACGCCCTTTGCATCCGATTTCGACAAGGTGGCGGAAGGCCGTCAGATCCTGCTCGACAACGCCATGCCGGTGTCTGATGGCCGGGTGTCTCTGGTCCTGAGTTCGACCGCGGGCACGAAGCTTCGCAACCTTGCCCAGCTTCAGAAAGCAAACGAGGCAGGCGGCACCCAGTTGCTGCGGCAGGGGACCTTGCTGGACCTTCAGGGCGTGATGATCAAGGAGTCCTTGCAGGCTCAGCTTCACATCGCCGGGACCGGTGCGGATTACGACACAAGCGGCACTCATGGCGCTGATGCTGCAACGCTGGCGCTGACCGGTGGCACGCCGGGAGCGTCCGGTATCAAGGCCGGGGACGTTGTCACCTTCGCGGGGGACACCAACCAGTATGTTGTCAATTCCGGTCTGGCTACTGCTGCTGGCAACATCGAGCTTGGGGCTCCGGGCCTGCGCGAGGCGGCGGCGAATGCAACGGCGCTGACCATCGGGGACAACTACACCGCCAACGTCTTCCTGCATCAGTCCGCACTTGAGCTTGCCATTCGCCCGCCTGCATCTCCGATTGGCGGGGATGCGGCCTCTGACGTGATGATCGTTCAGGACCCGCATTCGGGCCTGACCTTCGAGATCAGCGTCTACAAGGGCTTCAAGAAGACCATGATCATGGTTGGGGCGGTGTGGGGCAAGAAAGCCTGGAAGCCGGATGCAATCGCCCTGCTGATGGGCTGATCCTCCACGACACAACGAACCGGCCCGGTGGGAAACTTCCGGGCCTTTTCTTTCTGAGGAAATACTTCATGTCGAAACTTCCAACTGTTCGCGTCGTCCGCGAGGGTGGTACAGGCTACCGCTTGATCAATGAAAGCGATTTCGATCCTGAAGCGCATCAGATCTATGGGGATGGTGAGACGCCCCACCAAGGCGGCTATGTCCAATCGGCGGTTATTCCCGTTTTGAATACGGACAACTTCCGTATCAAATCCCCAGCGCAGGACGCCACGCCTCAACCCACGACAATCGGTAGCGTGACAATTTCCGATTTGACCCCCACGCAAATTACGTTGTCGAAAGACTGGCAGGGCGAGCACTGGAAGACCCGCGTCAAGCTCGCATCGGATCTGACCGGCAAAGAATTCAGCAATAAAGATGAAGCCGACGCAGCCATTCTCAAGTTGATTGATGAAGGCAAGGTGGATGTCGCTGACAGTTGAAGACGGATCGGGCTTGGTTGATGCCAATGCCTTTGCCTCAATCGCTGAGGTTGACGCCTATCACGATGCGATGGGCAATGCCGCTTGGACGGGCGAGGATGCAGCCAAGGAAGCCGCCATACGGCGCGCAACCGCCTTCCTGTCCAATTCCTGTTCGTGGGCCGGTCTTCGTACGCGCAACCGCTCTCAGGCTCTTGCGTGGCCGCGTTCTGGTGTCTGGGATGGCGAGGGCAATGCAATCGCATCCGATGAAATCCCGCACGAGCTTGTCAACGCGACGGCTGAGATTGCCCTGCGCGAGCTTGAGGAGCCCGGAGCCATGAACCCGGACTTTATTGCAGCCGACGCAATCAGCCGGGAGAAGGTTGAGGGGATGGAGGTCCAGTACGCCAACCGGGCGGCAAGTGCCGATGCCTATCGCCCCGTGATCATGACCGTTCGGGATCTGATCGGACCTTTCCTGCGCAAGGGAGCGGGTAATCCGCTCGTGGGACGGGCGTTCCGGGTATGAGCGGGTTTGACTATACAAAGCTGAAGGGCAGCGCTCAGCGGCTTCTCAAGCGCTTTGGCAAGCCTGCCGTGATTGTTCGCGAGGAAGATAGCGGCGGTGGCGGTGGTGATCCGTGGGACCCCGGTTCCGGCACGGTCGAGGTTGAGCACCCCTGCCGGATCGTGACCGGCAGCTTCGAGCAATCGCTTATCGACGGCTCGCGGGTTCAGGCAAACGACCTTCAGGTGACCCTCTCAACCGAGGGCCTGACCATCACGCCGACCACTGCGGACAAGTTAAAGATCGGGGACACGTCCTATTCGATCATCGCGTGCCACGCGGTGGAGCCGGGTGAGGTCGTGTTGCTCTATCGGCTTCAGATCAGGGATTAGGAACGGATGTCGAACAAAGATCCGTTTGACGATCTGACCGCCCATTGGTCGAACGAGCTGCGCAAGGCCTTCCTGACCGCCGTGCAGGAAGTCAGGGACCGGCAGAAAGTATCCGTCATCACCGGCCTGATTGAACGCGGTGACATTGATGCAGCCCTGCGCGCTGTGGGCATGGACCCGCAAGACTACCGGCTCATGGATCGTGTGCTTGCTCAGCTCATGAACGCGGGCGGCGACTCCTTTGCGCTTGAAATCGAGCGTCAGGCTCCTGTCAGAAGTCCGGAAGGGGCGATTGTCCGGTTCTTCTTCGATGGCCGGAACCCGAATGCGGAACTGTGGCTCAGAACCCGGTCCAGCGATCTGATCCGCCAGATTGTCGATGATCAGCAAGTCATGATCCGTGAGCACCTGCGGTCCGGATTGGAGGCAGGGCAGAATCCGAGGACAACGGCACTGTCACTGGTCGGCAAGATCAACCCGGCAACGAGGCGGCGCGAGGGTGGTGTTATCGGCCTCACCAGCGGGCAGGAAGCTTGGCAAAGGCGCTATGCCGCAGAGCTGGCCTCGGACGATCCGGCAGAGCTGCAAAAGGCTCTCAAGCGCGGGCTGAGGGATAAGCGCTTTGACGCCAGCGTGAAGAAGGCGATCAAGTCTGGCGAACCCATTCCGGCTGCAACGCGGTCGAAGATGGTCACGGCCTATCGGAACCGGTCCCTGAAATACCGTGCGGATGTGATTGCACGGACAGAGACAATCCGGGCTCTGGGGCAAACGCAGACGCTGGCCTATGAGCAAGCCATTCTGGATGGACGGGTGACTGCGGATCAGCTCACCAAATACCCGATGTCGGCAAGGGACGAACGGGTCAGACACAGGCACCGGGCAGTCGAAAAGCTCAACGAAGGCGGCGTGCCGTGGAACCAGGCCTATCAGGTTCCCCCCGGCATGGCCCCGCAAATGCACGCGCCGTATGACGAGCCTATGTGCCGTTGCCGGGAGAAAGTTCGTATCAATAGATTTTTGGGGCTCACATAATGGCGACTACCCGTCTTGATTTCGCCGCCCAAGTGGACGCATGGGTCAAAAAGACCAAGAAAAGAATGCTGGTCGTATTCCAAGCGGCGACCGAGTACACGTTTGACGATGTGTACGATAACACGCCCAAGGTGACGACGTTTCTTGCGCAGTCGTTTGGCGCATCCCTTGATGCAATGCCAACTATAGATCCGAATGCACAAGGGTTCTCTGACTACGCGGCACGGGTTCAGCCCTATGATCTCGTGATCACTGAGGCTCAACTCGGCGATACGATCTATGGCGGCTTTGTGGCCGCGTATGCAAGACGGACCGAATACGGGTTTACCGGCGTGGATTCACTTGGCCGTGAGTACAATCAGACAGGACGCGGAATGGTGCGTCTGGCTGCGCAGAACTGGCGGGCAAATGTCAGCCGCGCAATTGCAGAAGCAAAAGCGGCGGTGAAATAGATCAGAACGGCGGCGGTTTAAGCGGGTTGTCCGTGTTCTTTTCCGATGCCATCAAAAGCCCAATACTCAACAATCTCAGGGCCTTCTCGGCAGCTCTTAGCGCTGTTTCCGAGCGCACTGTTGCACCCGTTTCCCCTTGGAGAATCGAGTGGGCGGCGGTCAACAGGTCGTGAGCCTGATTGTCCGAAAGCGGTGGTCTTTTCTTCAGCGGCATAAAGGGACGCTACCATGACGGGTGGAGCTGACGCAAGGATACTTCGAACCCTCTTGGCCCACTTGCACGGGCTCAGCCTGACGCCAGCGCTTGAGATCGCGTGGCCGGGGATGAACTTCCCGGTGAACGGTAGCGAGAAGCCGGACAACTATCTGGAAGCAACATTCCTGCCCAACAAAACCCGGCAGGTGACCTTTGGAGATGACCCGCAACAGCAGCGTGGATTGCTTCAGGTCTCCGTGCTCTGGAAGTCCGGTCAGGGCGTCATGGATGCGCTCGACGTGGCCGGTCAGGTCATCCGGCACTTCCGGCACCAATATCTTTTCTCAAGCGACGGCACCGTGCGTGTCGTCATCGACGGGGAGCCTTGGGCCTCTCCAAACCTACCGGACGGTGACCGTATGAGATGGCCCGTCTCCATTCCATACCATGCCTATGAAAAGGAGGCTTAGATGCCTGTCACAGCAACCAAACACAAAAAGACGCATTGGGTGTGCGCCGAACCGCAGAACACCGCGCTTACCCAATCCGAATTCGAGGCGTTGACTTGGGTCCAGGTCAAGAACTGCCGATCTGAAGGGGACTTCGGTATCACGACCCAAATCACCCGGGAATCGACTTTCGACAATGATGTGGATCTGACCTTCAAGGGCAGCTCTGCCGGGACCGATTTCAGCCTTGAAGCTCTGACGCTGGTAAGCGATCCGGGTCAAGAGATCCTGCGCACCTTCGGCAAGGCTGCGAACCTCAATGCGATGGCCGTCAAGATCGTCTCCACCGACGCCAATAGCGGGGAAATCTCAACCTCGCGCTATTCGCGAGGCAAGGTCCACAGCCCGATCGCGCTCGGTGGAACCCCCAATGACGGCGAGGCCGAGTCCTTCGGTATTGCCCTTGAACAAGAGCCCATCGTGGTCAAAGCCGCTTAAGGAGAACAGCTCATGGCCCTTGCAGAACTTATCGATTACGAAAAGCTTCACGAGTTGGAGCTGCTGCACCCGGAAACCGACCAGCCGTTAGGCGTGGTGTTTCATGTCCGCTCCATGAACAGCCCCGAGGTTACAAAGGTCGTAACCGAGCAGCTCAACAAGCGAACCGAACGCCAGCAGCGCGGCAAGCTGGTTTCCGGCGAGGCCGCAATCAAGGACGGACAAAAACAGGTCGCGGCCTGTATTGCCGGTTGGGACTGGGATGGCAAGGAGCTGTTCAAGGGTGAGGGCGTATTGGAACACAGCGTCAAGAATGCCCAACGAGCCGTTGAAATCCCTTGGATTTTCGAACAGGTCAAGGAAGCGGCGGAACAAACCGCAAATTTTTCAAACAAGTAAGAGACGATCTCTGCGAGGCCGTTCGTGTTACCGTCCGGTTTGATATCCCCCTTGAAAACGGCGTGACGCTTCGCGAAGACAACGAGCTGAACGACATGGAGGATTTGAACCCTCCGGTCGTCGCTCCGATTGTCTATGAGCATCCCTTGCTGTGGGCTTGGTTCTGGCATCTCGACGGAACCCGGCAGGAAGGCATGAACGGCCCGCAGGCGTTCTCTTACTTGGAAATTGAGGCTTGGATCCGCTTGGCTCAGCCCGCAATTCGCCGGGAGGATGTTGCAACGCTTCTGGCGATGGACCGGGCCTACATCTCCGAATACCGGGCCGTTTATGCCGAAAGGCAAGAGAGGCAGAGAAAGCGGCAGGAAGTCAGGCAGTTGGGAAAAGGGTAAAAGGGAGAGGGCAGGCTCATGAAACTGGCTATAGAAGTGGAGGGGCTTGCCGAGGAAAGGCGTTCCCAGTAGGCGCGAAGGGATGCGGAAGGGTTGTGACGCTGACGGTTCAGCTTTCCAGAGGCGTTTGAAAATAGGGGAGTTTCCCCCCTACTATCGTTTAACTGCATCGTATTTAGGGTTGCGCATTTTGGGTAGTGCAAACTATTTTTTGCACCTCAAAATTACGATGTGGGGTGAATGTAAATGAAGCAACTATTTCTGTTGTTGGGGGTGTCTGCATTGCTGGCCGGTTGCGCCAAGGGGCCTGACGCGATTGCGCCAACGCCAATTCCGATAGCGGCTTATTCAAGCGATTCATGCAAAAGTCTGGCCAATCAATTGACATCGGAGCGCTCGACGCTTGCCTCGCTTGAAAGCCAGCAACGTAGTGCTCAAACAGGAGATGCTGTCGGGGTATTTCTTATTGGCGTCCCGCTTTCCAGCGTGTCGGGCGGTGACAAGGAAGGTGAGCTATCGGTGGCCAAAGGCAAGGTGCAGGCTATGGAGTTGGCGATGCATTCAAAGAAGTGCCCGACCGCATAAGGAAAGCACTCCTATGACGCAGATCAACCCGGCCTAATGGCCGGGTTTTTTGTTATGGAACTGCTTCAGGCTCACCCCCAGACCGACGGATGGAGCGCCGTCGTCCAGGAATGCATATGCATAATGCAGATACCCCAAAGGTATTGCCATGATGGCAACATCTTAAAGCCTCTTTGACGGTGAAGTCTGATAGGCGGCTTACGTCCTTGGTCCTCCGGTTAGATACGGGAGGATTTCACACCTATTGCGTGTTGAGGGTCAATCAGACAAGTGGGCTAGGAGGATCGCTTCAAATAAACCGTGGGCGTTTCCGCAACCACCCCTCTATCCATGAAAACCACGCCACGCGATTGATACACTGAGCAAACGGCTTCGAGCGTTGAAGCTCTTTTTCCCGCCTGTGGCTACCATGCGCAGGCGGGGGGGCACAAACAGTTAGTCAATCTCCTCTTTTGCAGAGGGGATATTCCATTTTGGGATACGCATTGGGGGGTATTCGAAAATAAGTTGGACAAATTGAGCGCCCGAGACGTCATACGGCTGACATCGCTCAATTGCACTGATCGCCGATTTGGCGAACCGTAAACCAACTTTTCCTGAAGGTTGATAGTTATCAACCCTACCCCTAAGCACCTCGCCCTTGTTGTTTAAATTGAAAGAAACGGCTGCTCTAAAGCTCTGTTCTCCAATAGAAATAGGAGGGCTCCAGCAGCTAAGAGCTTGCTGGTAAATCGCGGCCTCTTGGCCAGCCCCGGCCACTGGAAGTGAAATCGCACAAGCCGAAGCGAACGCGAACAATCTCTTGGCCATCTACCATTCCCTCGGTGATTTTGTGGTCACGGGATCGAATTTCTATGCCTGTGCTAATGTCCCGATCAGTATTCCAATTCTCGACGAGGGCTTTCTACAACGACAACCTCTCGACGACCTCCAAGGCTCAGCACCAGCCCGATTATCAGGCAGATTACACCTAGGATTGTGCCGATAAATGCGGCGAAGCCGGTTACTGCCGCGCCTGCCAATCCTGCTCCTAATGCCGAGAAGGCTTCTGAGCCTTCACCGGCTGCAGCTATCGACTCCGACGCCACTCGACCCGACAGAAGAAAGGTGGAGATGGGGAGCGCAAACACGGATACTCCGAGTAAAAGGAAGCCCCGCCCGAACGCTCTCCGAATGGTGGGGGCAAAAAAACCAAGGACGCCCGCGAGTAGGACTATTCCGGGCAGTAACAGCGGCGTAATTGCATCCTGATAGTGAGCAAAAGCTGCAAATCCTGGGCTGAGCGCAATAGCTGCTCCGAAACCGAATACTAGTCCGATAACAATCCGAACGAGTGCTTTGACGAAACTCATTGCATACACCTCCGTTGGGTACTCGCAATAAACAGCACTCGCCTAAATTGTTCAACTTGAAATAGGCGTTCTTTCGGGCGCCCCACGCGTCTTTGCGGCTGGTTTGTAGAGGGAGGACCTATGGAAGATATCGCATCCCTTGGACTGGCTACGGACAGCTCACAGGTCGATAAGGCGACCCAGTCGCTCGACAGGTTCAACGTTACTGCAAAGAACGCTGCCTATGCCGCGTATCAGTCTGCAAAAGCGGATCAGTCAAAGGCGCAAGCCGCATTGGCTGCTGCGCGGGCGTCTCAAACGGCTTCAAAGGCGGATATCTCAGCAGCACAGGCAGCTCACAGGACGGCACAGGCTGCAACGGCTCAGGCAAACGCTCACTATCAGGCGCAAAAGGCAGCCTATGCCCACGCAAAGGCAAACCAAACCGTAGTCGCCAGCAGCCGCGCAGCAAATGACAATGTGAACCGCTTTGGTGGAAGCATGTCGGGATTGGCCGCGCAGTTCCAGGATATCGGCGTTACAGCGGCCATGGGCATGAATCCGATGATGATTGCCTTGCAGCAGGGTACGCAGATCGCTGGGCAAATGGAGTTGGCTGTAAAGGGGGGAGGTTCGGCGGTTGGCGTCCTCGGTCAAGCCTTCATGTCGCTGCTTTCGCCCGTGTCGCTGGTATCAATCGCATTGACGGCCTTTCTGGCTGCTGGCCTCCAGATGGTTGATTGGGGAGCTACAGCATCCGCGGCGCTTAATCTCTTGGCTGATAATCTGGACTGGATCGTACCTGCTGCAACTGCGGCGGCGGCTGCTTTGGCCTTGATGTATGCCCCGGCGATCATTGCGGGCATTGGGACCGTCATTGGGCTGATGGGCAGTTTGACGATCGCCACTTACAGGGCTGCGCTCGCTTTTGGTGCGGCGTGGGTGGCTGCCACGGGTCCAGTAGGCGTGCTGATTGCCGCGTTGGCTTTGGTTGTGACTGCTGTCTATCTGCTACGCGACGACATCCAGCAAGCGCTAGATACTGACTTATGGAATACAATCAAGGATGTCGGAAACCGGATAATCGGGGTCTTCGTCGGTGCTTTTGAGGCTGCAAAAGCTGTCTGGGCAAAGCTCCCAGCGGCTTTTGCGGATTGGGCCGGGCAGGCAAAAGATAATGTAGTCATTACAATGGTGGAAATGGTTGGTGAAATCGTTTCGATAATCAACGGGCTAATAACAACAATTAACGGGTCTCTAAAGGATATCGGTATTGAGATCGCTACCTTGCCTGCCCCCTACAAAGTTACGTCTGAGATGCTGAATGGGTATGAGTGGCATCAGTCATCAGGCGCAGGGGCAGAAGTCGTGGATTTGGCGACTGATGCTTTTCGTAAATCCGCAGATGTCGATTACATTGGCCAGTTGGGAACGGCTATCAGCAACGCTGCCTCGGCAGGAGCGGACAAGCTACGGGAGCTTGCAACTGCGGCGAATAGCGCCGGGGATGCAGCAGCCGCAGCCGGTCAGCGCGGGGCAAGCGGACTGAAGGAGACGGACAACGCGGCAAATTCTGCGGCGCAGTCAATGTCCTCGGTAAAAGGTGTTTTTGGCGGCTTTTTCTCTGACTTGAAATCCGGCTTGCAGCAGGGAAAAAGCGGATGGGAAGCGTTCTCGGACGCCGCTCTCAATGCCTTGAACCGGATTATCGACAAGCTCACCAACGAACTGATGGATGCCCTGTTTGACAGCTTCGGCGCGTTAGGCTCGGCTGGAAGTGCTGCGGCTGGCGCTGCTGGCGGCGGCGGTGGAGGTGGCGGTGGCGGTGGCGGGTTCCTGTCCTTCCTGACGTCGCTCTGGCCGTTTGCAAAAGGCGCAGCCTTCCAAGCGGGCTCTGTGGTCCCCTTCGCCTCTGGCGGTGTTGTTCAAAGCGCAACCACCTTCCCGATGTCCGGTGGACGGACGGGGCTCATGGGAGAAGCAGGCCCCGAGGCGATCATGCCCTTGAAACGGGGCAGGGACGGCAAGCTTGGAGTTGTCGCGGCCCTGAATGACAACAGTCGGCAAGCTGCACCTGCGGCGGCTGAAATGCGGACCGTTCGTGAAGTCGCTCCCAGTGGGGTAATGGGCATTCTGAAGGGCTTTGCGGGCGGGCTATCAACTGCAAAAGCTGCTTTGAATAGTTTCGGTACAACCTTGCATGCCAAGGCTGCTGGCGTTGATGCGCTTGACGTGTCCGCAGCGGCAAGCCGTAATGCCGTTGAGAGCGCGGTTTCCGCCAGCTCGCGGCATTTGTATGTGACGCAGCCCGGAAATGATAACCGCGCCCCAATTGGCCGTACGCCAACCCCACTTCCAGTCAATGACAATGTGTCGACTGATGCCGCTTCTGCAGATCGCTTTTGGGCTTTGGCGAAAACGGGCATTAATCATGCAATCGCTTCCTTTCACAGCGCGATGCCTATTGGCGCGGCAAATGTCCAAGAACCGCTTGGTATCTTGCCGGGGCAAACCGATGCCCCCCACGCTACGGCGGTCACTCCATTTGCCGAGGGGCACTACAGACGTTTGGACACTGCTCCATCTGTCAGCGAGCGTAGCCAATCCGTCAAAGTGGATGTTGCCGTAGCTGTTGAAGACGACGGTGAACTGAAGGCCTACGTGAAATCGGTTTCTCAGAACGAAGTCCGTCAGGCTGCTCCCCAGATCATGAAAGCGTCTGTCGCGGAAGCCCGCAAGCACAGCAACGCGGATTTCATCAAGGCAAAACGCACCAACACCAATGAGGCTTTCCGGACGTGATCACGTTTCCCAGAGAGTTCCCGAGCGGGATCAGCGTCCATGAATGCGAATTCCGCTTGAAACGCTTCACCAACATCAACACGTCCCGCGACGGATCGGTGGAAGTGCAGGAATACTCGGATCCGAAATGGAACCTGTATCTGAAGACGAACTCGCTCGATGCTGACGACTTCCAGACGCTCTCGTCCTGGATCATGACGCTGAAGGGAGGGGCGAAGTTCTTCACGATGTTCGATGCCTCCCGCCCATATCCAAGGGAGTATCGTGGCGGGTTTGCCGGGCTGCACCGTCCAAACGGCACAGCCTTTTCCGGCACGGCCAACGTCTCCGGACTGACCAGCACCACTATCACCGTCAGTGACTTGCCGAACGGTTTCAAGGTCAGGACCGGTGACTATATCGGCTTGGTTGAGGGGGACCGGTACGCCGTCCATGCCGCAATCGAGGACGTGACGGCTTCGGGGGGCAATGCCACTGTCCCGGTCGAGCCGTTGGTTTTGACGGACCTCTTTTCGAGTGCGGCGACAGCAACCTTTTGCAAGGCGCGCGCCAAGTTTCTCCTGCTCGAATGGGATGGGGGGCGGCGCATGAAAGAGCAATCGCCAGTAACCCTTGAAGCTGTTCAAGTGATCTTGTGAGGCGCAATGCGTGAAATCGAACCCGCGATTGAACAAACCCTAGAAAAACGGATTTATGCAGAGCGGGATGCAATTTTGTTCGCGCTGGGGGAAGGGCTCTATGGCTTCTGTTTCGGGACGCGCCCGCTTACCTGGAACGGCATCACGTTCCACGGCGCTGGAAACCTGATTGAGCTTTCTGCCGTGAAAACGTCAGGAGATGGGAGCCCCACAGAAATGACCGCCGCTCTCTCAGCAATTCGGGGCACTGATCTAACACCCGATGTCTTGGGGCAGATCGAGAACTACACCTATCACCTGCGTGAAGTGCTGGTTTACCGGTTTTTATTCGACCTCGACACCGGGGAACGAATTGGCGCGATGCCTCTCATTTTATTCCGGGGCTACGTTGACGGGATGCAGCACAGCCACGAGCCGGACGGGCCGTACAAGCTGATCTGCAACATGAAGTCGAAATCTGTCGATTACCGCAAGACCGGTTATCGCAAACGCGGCAACGAGACGCAAAAGGCGATGAACGGCGGATCGACCGACAAGTTCTTCGAGCACGCCGCGCAGACGAAATCCGTCCAAGTCGATTGGGGGCCGCAATGAGCCGATTACCGAACTGGGACATAGCCCTAATTCAGGCCGTTGAGTTTCACGCTCAGCGGCCTTTTTCATGGGGCGGGCTTGCGACCGGGGCGGGCTCCGATTGCTTTGAAATGACCATGGATGCGGTCAAGGCGGTGACAGGCACGGACCCGTACGAAGACGAGCGCGGACGCTACCGGACCCGTATTGGTGCGCTTCGCCGGTTCACAAAACGCGGTTTTGCGTGGCTCGACGGGGCCTATTCGGATGCGTTCCCGCCTGTTCCCGTTCTCATGGCAAGGCGCGGTGATATCGGCCTTGTGTCCCTCGATGGCGAAGACTGTTCCGTTGTCGTGATGGGCGCTCAAGCGGTCGGCAAATCGCCCTCGGGGATCGTGCGCGTGCCGGTCAATGCGCTGCGCAAGGCGTTCAAAGTCGGATAATCCATGCACTTTCTATCGCTGATCATACTGGCGGCTGGCTTTTTGCTGGCCGGTCAATCTGTTGCGTCTGCTGCGCCGCTGATTGCGCCGATTGTCGGGGCTGTTCTGGGCTCCGGACTGCTCGCCAAGGCTGTGACGGCCATTCTGACTATTGGCCTGACCGTTGCGGCGAACCTTATTCCGGCTCTACTCGCCAAGAAACCGAAGAACCAGTCTGCGGCCTCGGGCGTCAGTGCCGATGTCAAGCTTGGTTCCGGCATCTATCACGAGGGTGCATTTGGCCGGGTCAACACCAAGGGCCATTATGTCTACGTCAATACCAGCGGCGATAACAACAAGAAGCTGGATCAGGTATTCGTGCTCTCGACCGGCTGGTGCGATGCACTGGAAACGGTCCATATCAATGATGAAGAGCAAGAGCTTGTCGAGATCGACCGGGGCACAGGCTGGGTCAAGTATGTCATTCACTTGCCCGACGATGGCCCGAATCCGAACCTTTGGCTGACATTCTGGGACGGCAGACCGGATCAGGCCGTCAACGAGCGTCTGAAATCCCGTGCAAACCCCTCCAATCGCTGGACAGACGAGCATGTTGGCGCGGGCATTTGCTATGTCCATCTCGAAGCCGATTTCTCGTCCAATATTGACGAGTTCCGTTCATTGCTTTCCGGCAATGCGATCAAGTTCACCTTGCGCGGTTTACGGCTCTATGACCCTCGCAAGGATGATACGGCGGGCGGCTCTGGCGCGCACCGTTGGGACAACCCCGCGACGTGGGAATGGTCTGAAAACCCGTTTATCGCGGCGTACAATTATGCCCGTGGCTTGCATTGCAACGGCACCCGCTATCTCGGGATGGAGGTTCCGGCCTATGACCTGATGACAGACCTCATCATTGCGTCGGCCAATGCCTCGGACGAAGAGATTGAGGCCCCGGACGGCTCAATCGCACCCCGCTACCGAATGTCGCTCATTGCAAATGACGGGCAAGAGCATATCGAGACGATTGAATCCATGCTGGCAGCAGCGGCTGGGCAACGTGTCGAGCGTCAGGGTCAGTTCGGATTTATCGCGGGCGTTTCGCAAATCACGGCTGGCACGATCACGGACGGCGATCTGATCCTTGGCGAGCCGGTTGAGTTCAGCGCCAAGCGCTCCCGCGAAGATCTGATCAACGAAGTCCACGGGCAGTTCACGGACCCGGACAACCTTTGGGACGGCTCCGACTGTACCCCTGTCATCGGGGACGCCAGCGTCAAGGAAGTGGACGGCGGCGAAACACGCCCTGCCGAAATCGATCTGTATCAGGTGCCCTACCGCAATCAGGCGGAAAGGCTCTTGCGCATTGCCTATTGGCAGAACCGCTATCAGGCCTCGGCAATGATCACAGTTGGCATGCGGGCCATCAAATACGAAGTGGGCGACTGGATCACATGGGACAGTGATCAGTTCGGCACGCGCAAATACCAGATCACCGGGCATGAGCTTGATGTCACCAAGAACGTCATCCGGCTGTCGCTTGCCGAAGTCCACGAGAACATCTATCTCAACGCGCTGGATGATGCGCAGCCGACCGCGCTTCCGCCAACCCTTCCGGCCCGCAATCCGCGCCCTACGAACGTCAACAATTTCGTTGTTCAGCCAACCGCCATCATAGGCCCGAATGGTCAGGAATGGCCTGCCATTGCGCTTGGCTGGGAGGTGGTCACAGACGAGACGATCACTGCGGTCATTTCCGAGCATCGTATCAAGGATCAACCCGAGACCTCGGCGCGTACGATCCATCCGCGCCCCCCTTTGGACGAGTGGTCCGGTAGTTTGCTCGACAGCGGGATTGCAGCCGGGGCGGATTATGAAGTCCGGGTCACGATCCGCACTGTCCCCTTGCGCCTTGTCACATGGTCTGATTGGGAGAGCGTAGAGACCACGGGCACGTACCGGGTCCAGTCGGCACAATCGCTTTATGACGAGGCTGCCGGATCGATTGACGTTGCCGAAATCAAGGCCAGCCTATCCGAAGCCACGGACGCCGCAGGGGCCGCTCAGGAAGTGGCGGATACGGCGCTGGAGACGGCAACGGACGGCCTTCAGGCGGCAAGTGATCGTGCGGATCAGCTGGAGCACCAGGCGGCAACGGGCTTCCAGGCGGCGAATGACCGTGCGGACGAGTTGCAGGCGCAGGCCAACGATAACACGCTCCGTGTGATCGCATCGGTCATTGATCAGACCACCGCGCAGCAAAACATTGAGGGCGACATCGCGCTGGCACGGCACTGGACGCAGCAAGAGCTTGTTGCGGGGGAAATGGCGCGGGCGGAGATGGGCCGCGAGCTGACCGCCAAGATCGGGGACAACACGGCGTATTTTTCAGAGCAAATCACGGCCTTGGCGACGGCTGACTCGGCACAGGTCGAGCAGATTACCGCGCTGCGTACGGATCTGGACGACAACACTGCGCTCGTTGGCGATGTCCGGACCTCAGTGGACGGGCTGTCCGGTGAACTGACGCAATTCACGGCGGCATTCTCTGGTGAGTTGAACAACGTCACCGCGCAAGGTCTGCTGGACTATCTCAACGGCAATGCTGCCCAACAAAATCTTGACAGCCAGATCGCGATTACCGCGCAG
>NZ_SMMF01000378.1:0-769 GCF_009711355.1 Roseibium sp. RKSG952
CTCGCTGTGCGAGGTGCGCTCTTGCCCCCCAGGATCCCGTCCGGCACCTTGCAAACAAGCAATTCAGGCGCGGAAGGCGAATACTGACACGGCGTGCGGGAACAGGTCGATAGTCTGCAACCAGTTTTCCAACGATCATCAATTGAGTGCTTGGGCCGAATTATTGTGTGGATGCCCGACCAACTTGCTACCAATCCCTGACGAATCTGATCTCCTGAGCTTTAGGAAATCAATGCTATCCTGCATTCAACACAATATCTGATGTGGCCCTGAGCGAACGGGATAAGCAATATGCTTTAATCCACTTTTAGATGATTGGTAAGCATTAAATTTTCGATTTCCATGTAGTATCGAATAATGCATCCGTTTTCTGCCTGTTCGAGACCTACACCAGCATCAGCATCAACAATGCATTGTTGAATGTAGCGATCTTTTCTTTCTTCGATATTATTGATCTCGATTGCTTCAATTACGCCATAGTAACAAAGAACTCCCATTGAAAATGATTTTAAGCACAAAATGTCGAGACTACTAGTCGACGAAAGCAAGCGATTTGCGTCGAGACGTTGGTCGTTAAGGGAATGCTCCTGAGTCGGGCACTCGCCCAGTCCATTGCCGATGCGGGCTGGCACAGCTTTTTCGAGCCGCGCCTTGTTCTTTGTTGAACAGCTCAAGCGTCTCGCGTGCCTTTGGAAGGTTCTTATATTTCGCGATCAGCAACCGACTGCCGCCGCTGGAATTTGTATGTCCGGCGCATGGGGTAAACGGC
>NZ_SMMF01000241.1:0-421 GCF_009711355.1 Roseibium sp. RKSG952
CTTCACCCGGGCCTTGGCCCGGTTGGCGGACCCTTTCTTCTTGCGCAACAGATCGTGCTGGTAGCGCTTCAGCGCCGCGAGCGCCTTGCGATACGGCTTCGGGCTCGGAAACTTCACGTTCCGACCGACCGTACCGCCCGACAGGGTGACGTAACCGCCCTGACCTACGCTCTTCCCACAGCAAGGGGCTCAGTTCCAAGGCATTGTTAAATACCCAACGCGCAGCACCGAACCGGAAGTCCCGTTTGTTGATCTGATCCTTCGCGGGATACAGTCTGACTTTTACGGCACGGCACATGCAAGATTTATTTCCTAAAAAGAGCGGGAAAGCAAGGATCTAAAGACCGACGTCTCAATCTGCTGTCCAGAAAGGAAGGAAAATTGCCGCCGTACTTAACGTCTTCCCCGCCCTGAAGGACGG
>NZ_SMMF01000912.1:0-53768 GCF_009711355.1 Roseibium sp. RKSG952
GGTTCGAATCCCATCGCCCGCTCCAGATTTCAAAGGATCCTGTCCTGACGGACCGGATCCTTTTTTGTTTTATTCACGCATTCTGACGCAACATGTCAGTATCCCATCGTCAGCGCGCCGGCCCGGCGCGGATCCGACGCACCGGCCAGTTGTCCGGACACGCGCATGATCGATTGGGTCGATCCCATTACATTCTTGACCGCAACATCATGGCCCTTGCCCTCCAGAAGCGCGACCGTATCCGGCGAAAGCCCCTGTTCAATCCGGATCTCATCGGGAACCCACTGGTGATGAATGCGCGGCGCGGCACTTGCCTCCGCGATGTTCATGCCATGATCGACCACATTCATGATGACCTGCAGTGTGGTTGTGATGATCCGGCTACCTCCCGGGGACCCTGTTGCCAGAAAAAAATCGTCATCGCTGAACACCAGTGTCGGGCTCATGGATGACAGTGGTCTCTTGTCACCAGCTACCGCATTGGCCGCCCCGCCGATCAGGCCATAAGCATTCGGCACGCCGGCTTTCGCGGAAAAATCGTCAAGTTCATTGTTCAAAAGCACCCCGGTTCCCTTCGCCATCACGCCAACGCCGTAAGAGAAGTTCAGCGTATAGGTGTTCGACACCGCATTGCCGTCCTTGTCGACAACGGAATAGTGCGTGGTTTCATTGCTTTCGTAAGGTATTGGATTGCCGGGCTTCAAGCTGCTCGAAGGCGTTGCCTCTTCAAAAGATATCCCTGCAAGAAGGTCACTTGCATAGTCGCGATCCGTCAGTCCCCCGACCGGCACATCAACAAAATCCGGATCGCCGAGATATTCGGACCTGTCCGCGTAGGCCCGTTTCATGACCTCCGCCATCAAATGGATGGTCTTTGCAGAGTTGTGCCCCATTTCCCCGACCGGATGCTGCTCCAGCATATTCAGCATCTGAACGATATGGACCCCGCCGGAAGACGGTGGCGGCATGGAGGCGATTTCGTATCCGCGATAAGTCCCCGTGACCGGCTCCCGCCAGACCGGTTTATAAGCGGCCATATCCTGCAGCGTCATGCCTCCTCCGGCAGACTGGACGGTTGCCACGATTTTGCCGGCAACGTCCCCCTCATAAAATCCGGCCGCGCCCCGGTCCGCGATAGCGCGGAGCGTATTGGCAAGATCCTCCTGTTTCAGCGTTTCACCGGGAAGATAGGGGATCAGGCCACCCTTATAAAAAACGGCTGCGGTTGCCGGGTCTCTGGTCAAGCGGTCCACGCGCGACAACAAGGATCCGGAAAGGTCATGGGTGACTGCAATGCCCTGATCAGCCAGCCGGATCGCTGGCGCGACCAGCTCGGCCCAGCTCAGGTCTCCGCTTCCATATTTCTGGTAGGCAGCTTCAAATCCTGAAACGGTTCCAGGAACACCAATCGCCAGCCCGGAGAAACGCGACTTGGTCTTATCCGGTTCGCCGTCTTCACCGAGAAACATATCCTCTGTTGCGGCCGCCGGGGCCTTTTCCCGGTAATCCAGAGCAACGGTTTCATCCCGATCCGCCATATGGATCATCATGAAGCCGCCACCACCGAGGTTCCCCGCGCGGGGCAAGGTAACGGCGAGCGCAAAGCCTGTTGCAATGGCTGCGTCGACCGCATTGCCACCTCTTTGCAGGATGTCCACACCCGCCTGCGTCGCCAGAGCCTCCTGGCTGGCCACCATGCCGTTTTGGGCCAGCACCGGATGAAAGCGGTCCTGCCCCGAAATGATTGCGGCCTGCTGGGCCGAAACAGGTTGGACATCGACAAGAAACAGCAGGCAAACAGCCAGAAGACCACGCGAAGCGCGATGGAAACCCATGTTTTTCATGAACACCTTCCCAGAACCCCAAAAGTCATTTCAATCACGGACTTTGAGCGCAATGAAGATTTTTGACAATAGCGCCGTCACCGTGCGTCTCGGTACGTAGACATCCGGTCGCAAGGCCGCCCTGAATGTCCTAGCCTCGCGGCATGATTGCCGATTAAAGAAGGAGAGCCTGCCGTGACAAAGTGGATTTCCACGCCTATTGCGTTCCTTTTCTTCTTTGGTCCCAGTCTGGGGACCATTGCCTTGTCACAGGCAGATGCCTGGCAGGGGAAAAGAATTGCCTTGCAATGGTGTGCTTCGTGCCATCTGGTTTCCGAAGATCAGCAGGTCGCAAGCGATGCCACCCTGCCAAGTTTCTACGAAATCTCGATCAATGAAGAATGGACCCGGGAAACCCTGTCGACTTTCCTGGCAGATCCTCACCCCGTCATGCCTGACATGAACCTGACCATTCGCGAAATTGCCGACATCACCGAATACATTGACAGCCTGCCGTCAAATTAGGACGTTCACAGAGCGAATTCGGCACAGACTGCAGCATGAAAAGAGGCGTTTTCGGCATCCGTTCCAGCGTCAAACAACTCGTCAGCCAGGTCGGAATTGAAAATCTCCACCTTTGAGAAACGTGCCTTGAGGGCCTGACTGACAAGGATGTGATCGAATGTCCGTCCACGGCCACCGTGCAGGATGGTGGCACGCTCCTTTTGCGGCAAAAGCGCATCAATCTGAAAAAGCTGCCGGTCTTCAAGGTCCGGATTGCCGGTTTCTTGGCAGTCGGCCCGGACAAGCCGCAACGCACTCGCATCACTTGTGGCATTGAAGTCACCTGCGGCCAATACAAACGCATCGGGATTGGCATCCAGCACCCGGTCCACAGCCAACCGAAGGTCGAGGGCTTGAGCGGCCCTTTTCACCGCGGACAAAAAATATCCTTCCGCCCAGCTGGGCACGCTTTTCCATCGCTGCGCCGACAGTTTGCCCCCGGGAATGGGAGCAGCAATTGGTGCACGCAAATGAACGCCAAAAACATGGAGTGTCCCTTTCGCACCCAGGTCGATTTGGGCTTGCAAAAGCGGACGTTCAAACCGCACCGGTTCCGGCGCTTCTTGCGGCGGATCGGCATGGCCCGGCTGCCAGAACGGGGCTTCCATGTGCTCCTGGTACAGCGCCCGGCAAGCACTGACCGGAAATCGGGACAACAGAACCAGATTGTGCCGGTCGCCGGGCACCGGCGCTTCTTCACGGGTGCTGTAGGCCATATGATAATCGGCATAACAAGTCTCCTTGAGCAACATCTCAAGTGCCGAAAAATCACGCACTGTTGCACCTTGAGGCTTCTGGGCATTGACCTCTTGCAGGCACAGGATGTCAGCCTCCAGATCCTGCAAACGCGGCCTGAGCGCCTTTATCCGGGGTTGAAGCAGATCCGCGTCAAGGCGCGTGCCGCCGAAAGATTCCAGATTGTAGGTCGCAATGCGAAGCACGGCCCCTCCTTGGATTTGGTCCTCCCCCAAACCTATTCCAATGCTGCTTCCGATGGTAGGGAGACCCAAACAGGACACAGGCTGAAAAAGTAAAATGACCGGAACATCATGCCCTTGCGGCTCAGGAAAAGAACTCTTGCAGTGCTGCGGCCCCTACCTGGAAGGAGCGGCTGCCCCAACCGCTGAATCGCTGATGCGATCACGGTATGCAGCCTATGTCTTGCAGAAGATTGCTTATCTGAAGAAAACGCTTTGGCCCAAATACCAGCCGGGATTTGACTTCGAAGCAACCGCGCACTGGGCGGAACAAAACCATTGGACCGGGCTCACTGTCCTGGCAACGGACAAGGGCGGTCCGGGGGACCGGGACGGGACGGTTCTGTTTGAGGCGAAGTATCTGGCAAATGGCCAACTCCAGCTGCACCGGGAGCTCAGCCGGTTCCGGAAGAAGGCCGGCCGCTGGTACTATGTCGAGGCGATGCCCGAGCGGTGACCTTCTGATGGCCTGCAGTGCAGAAACTTAAGCCAGACTACTGTCAGCGTTCGGGAAGGTAGGGGCCGGGACCAGAGAAGTCCAAGGACCGCTTAAGTGGCATCGAATCCACGGCGCCTACCAGGTTCGAAGCCCCCCTTTTGGGTGGCATGTACCAACACGAAAATCGATAGCTTCCGAGCGATTATGGGCGCTGACCTCCTGAGAGGTAGCGCTCGACGAATGAAAACAAATTCACTTGGCGTTCATGCAGTGAATTGACCCCGCGTGAATCGAGTGCAAGGGTATGGCCCGGTCTTTTTTCGGGAGAAGTACCCTCGTCATGCGCCTGCTTCCCTTCGCTTGTCCGTTTGTGATCGTCCTCGGTGTTTCGACATCTGTCTCTGGCCAGACCCAACAACCCCTGCCAGCAGTGGTGGTGGAAAAGGCAACAACAATGAAGGCTGAGCTGACCGACAAATATGTCGGCCGTGTCGAGGCGATCAGTACGATTGATATAGTGGCACGCGTTGAAGGCTTTCTGGAGCAGCGGAATTTTATTGAAGGGGATCTGGTCAAGAAGGGGCAGGTCCTCTACCAGATCGAAAAAGGCACCTATGAAGCCAGCCTCAAGGATGCGCAAGCCGAGCTGGAGGGGGCCAAGGCGACCGCGCTGGAAGCACAGCTTGACGTCGAGCGGCAAAAAGCCCTGCTGGCTTCCAATGACATATCTCAGTCCACCTACGATTCTGCAGTCGCAACACTTGGTGCAGACAATGCGGCGGTCGGCGAGGCAGAGGCTGACGTTCAGACTGCCCAGATCAATTTGTCCTACACCACCGTCTCAAGCCCGATCGACGGGCGCATCTCCGTCACCGCGGTGAATGTCGGCAATCTGGTGGATAGCGACAGCGGCACACTTGCCACGATCGTCAGCATCGACCCCATCTATGTGAGTTTTTACATCAGCGAACGAGACCTGCTGGAGAAACGCCAGCAGGGCCTTATCGGCGAAAACTCCTCTCTCCTTGAAGTGAAGCTGACCCTGTCCGACGGATCCGACTACGGATCGTTGGGCAAGATCAACTATGTGGGCAACGAGATCGAATCGACCACCGACACGATCCAGATGCGGGCTACATTTGAAAACAAGGATGCTCTGCTGATCCCGGAACAGGTCGTCACAGTCACATTCAACAATCCGGATGCCAAGGAAGAGCTTGTCATCGGACAAACCGCGATCCAGCTCGACGCAAAGGGACATTTTGTTTTTGTGCTGAACCAGAATGACGAGGTGGAGAGAAAGGACGTGACCCTGGGCAATCAGATCGGACGGGACTGGGCGGTGAAATCCGGCCTGAAAGCCGGGGACCGGGTTGTTGTTCAGGGACTTCAGAAAATTCACGAGGGCATGAAAGTCGCTCCAACCGAAATACAATCCTGATCCGGGGCCCGTCGCATGCTTCCAAGGTTTTTCATCGACCGGCCCAACTTTGCCCTGGTCATTGCAATCATCACAGTTCTGGTCGGCGCCATTGCCAGCCGCCTCGTCCCGATTGCCCAGTTTCCCGATATCACTCCGCCTCAGATCCAGGTCATAGCCTATTATCCCGGTGCGAGTGCCAGCCTGATCCAGAAGGTGGTGGCCTCGCCGATCGAGGAGCAAGTCAACGGCGTGGACAACATGATCTACATGTCGTCCATCTCCTCAAGCGAGGGCGTCTACACGCTTTCGATTATCTTCAATATCGGAACCGATCCGGATATAGCGGAAGTCCAGGTTGAAAACCGGGTCGCACTTGCAGAGCCGGATTTGCCGGATGCAGTGACCCTTCTGGGCATCGAAACACAACGCCGAAGCAGCAATATGCTGCAAGTCATCAACCTGATTTCGCCCAACAATACCCATGACCAGCTTTTCCTGAGCAACTATGCGACGAATGTCGTTCAGGACCCCCTGAGCCGTATCAGCGGGGTGGGGGATGTCAGCCAGTTTGGTCCGCTCGATTACAGCATGCGGGTTTGGCTTAACCCGGAAAAGATGGCGGCACTGAACCTTGATGCATCCGATGTCGCGACAGCAATCGAGGCACAGAATATTGAAGCTGCACCTGGCTATGTCGGCGCGCCCCCCTTCGGAAACTTGCAGACAGATTTCCAGTTCACACTGGAAACCAATGGGCTTCTGGAAACTGCCGAAGATTTTGAAAATATAATCCTCTCGGCGGAAACGGACGGGTCTTACGTCCGCTTGAAAGACGTTGCCCGCGTCGAGTTGGCCTCCGAAGACTACAACATCAGTTCCAGCTACAACGGCAAGCCCTCCGCGATCTTTGCCATTTTCGAAGAATCGAACGCCAATGCAATCCAGGTGGCCGACGCCGTTCGAGATAGAATGGTGGACCTCGCGAAGCAATTTCCTGAAGATCTTGAGTATGTCTTTGCCTATGACGTGACAACGGCCGTCAGGGTCTCGATAAGGGAGATATTCGAAACCCTTCTCCTCACCTCTGTTCTGGTGATCAGCGTCACGTTTTTTTTCCTGTTGAGCTGGCGGGCGACGATCATTCCGGCAATTGCCATCCCTGTTTCGCTTCTGGGCACGCTGGCCCTGATTTACCTGATCGGCTTCAGCGCCAACATGATCACGCTTTTTGCGTTTGTTCTGGCCATCACCCTGGTGGTCGATGATGCGATTGTCATCATTGAAAACACCGAACGCATCATGGAAGAGGAAGACCTCGACGCACGCGAGGCGACGCTCAAGGCAATGACACAGGTAACCAGGCCGATCATTGCGACAACCTTCGTACTGGCAGCCGTCTTTGTTCCGGTCTGCTTTTTCCCGGGGATCACTGGGGAACTCTATCTCCAATTCGCCCTGACCATCACGGTTGCTTTTCTGCTGTCCGCGGTCAATGCGCTGACCCTCAGCCCGGTTCTGTGTTCGAAATTGCTCTCCCGGGGAAGCGGACGGCCGAAGGGGATCTTGAAAGCAATCCCCAGCGGCGTGGACAAGGTCAGGGATTTATACGTCGCCTGCGTAAAGCTCCTCCTTCGGGTGCCCATCATTTCTGTAGTGCTGTTTGCAGCAGTCCTTGTTGGAGCGGTATACCTCTTCAAGACAACTCCGACCGGCTTCATTCCGCAGGAAGACAACGGCATCCTTTTCGTCAATGTGGAATTGCCGGAAGGAGCGTCCCTACAGCGGACGGAAGCTGTTCTGGCCAAGATCGACGCGGAAATTCGCGATCACAAAGGTGTCTCTGCTGTCACGACCATCGCGGGTTACAGCATCCTGGCCTACGCACGATCAAATGTCGGCATGGTCATCCTGCTGCTTGACCCGTGGGGAGAACGCACAACCCCCGACACACAGTGGCGAGCCATCATGCAGTCTTTGAATGTCAAGCTCGCGGCGATGCCAGATGCGACGTCTTTTGTCTTCCCGTTACCCTCCATTCCCGGGATTGGGTCCGCAGGTGGGCTGACAGGTGAGTTGCTGGACGAAGAGAACGGATCAATCACGGATTTTGATGCAGTCAAGAATGCGTTTGTGGCCGCCTTGCGGAAAGAACCCGAATTTGAATCGGCCTTCAGCGGCTTTTCGGCCAATGCTCCGCAGTATTTCGTTGAGATAGACCGGGACCGGGCGGAGGCGCTTGAAGTTTCAGTTTACGATATAATCGTTGCCCTGGAAGCAACATTCAGCTCGGTCTACGTGAACAATTTCGTGAAGGATGACCGCGTTTACTGGGTGGTCATATCAACAGAACCCGAATACAGGCAAAAAATCTCGGATATTGATGGTGTCTATGTCAATAACAGTGACGGAGACTCTCTGCCGCTGCGGACATTCATCACTGTTAGCCCCACACTTGGGGCCGAAATCATCTACCGGTTCAATCTGTACACATCAGCTGATGTGACCGCACAGTTCAATCCCGGGGTCAGTTCGGGAGAAGCCATTCAAAAGTTCATTGAAGTTGCCGAGGCCAACTTGCCGAAAGGCTACGGTTATGCCTGGACCGGCATCACTTTGCAGGAAGTCCTGGCTTCGGGCCTTGTCACCTTGATCCTGGTTTTGGCGGTGGTGTTTGCCTATCTCTTCATGGTTGCGCTCTACGAAAGCTGGATCCTTCCGATTTCAGTGATGGCATCGACCGTATTTGCCATATTCGGTGCCCTGATCCCGCTCCAGTTTGTGCCGGGCCTGAGCAACGACATTTATGTACAGATCGGCATTGTGCTTCTGATCGGGTTGGCTGCGAAAAAAGCCATCATGGTGGTGGAGTTTGCCAAAAACTATCATGAAGCTGGCTACACTCCGTATGAGGCGGCCGTAAAAGCGGCTCATATCCGTTTCAGGCCGGTAACCATGACCGGGCTGTGTTTCATATTCGGTGTGGTGCCGCTGTTGCTTTCAAGCGGTGCCGGCGCGGCGGGACGTATTTCGATCGGCTATCCAGTTTTCTTCGGCATGATCATTGACAGCACCTTGGGCCTTTTGATGATCCCGGTCCTGTTTGTCTGGATCCAGAATCTGAGTGATCGGCTGCTTGGCAGAAGGACACCGCCATCCGGTGAGCAAGGCTCAGCGAAAGCATCCTGATTGCCGGTTAAAGTGCTTTCGTTTGACGGCCTAATGAAAATTTCTTCCGCCCGGCAGCGCCTTGAGCATTTCGGGCGGAGTGGCGCGCGGTCTGTGGCGTGCAATGTCTTCACGGAGCTCCGGCACCTCGTCGACAAGCTGTTTCAGGCGGCTTGCCGGCTTAATCTTTTCAGACAGTTCGATCACCGGGCGCTTGACCTCATCGGCTCGGGCAAGGCCCGCATCCTTCAGATCCATGCCGGAAATATCGGCCATCATCGGGGTGACATCCTCGACACTGTCAGCCACCACGTGAATGACCCCGCTTTCAGATTGCAGCCGTCCGCGCACCTTCAAGAACCGTGCACCCAGCACAAGCGGGCGGTATTTTTCAAACACCTTCGGCCAGACGATCACGTTGGCAATGCCTGCCTCATCTTCCAAGGTCATGAAGATCACGCCCTTGGCCGAGCCCGGCCGTTGCCGCACCAGCACGAGACCGGCCACCGTCAGAAAGCGGCCGGATGGCCAACGCTCCAGATCCTGACAGGGCACAACGCGCTGCGCGGTCAACTTCGGGCGCACGAAGGCAACCGGATGCGCCTTGAGCGACAGGCTCAGGCTGCGGTAGTCGGCAACCACATGCGCCCCCGGCGGCATGGGCGGCAATCCCGCATCCGGCTCGGGCCTCAAGTCCGCACTGGAAACAGCGTCAAACAAGGGCAGGCGATCCTTGTCCCGGCCGGCCTCAAGCCCTTGCGCTGCCCAGATCGCCGCTCTCCGGTCCAGTCCGAGCGAGCGGAACGTGTCGGCTTCCGCAAGCTTCATGATCACGGACCGCCCAAGCCCGCTGCGCAACCAGACATCGCGGACCGAATCATAGCCTGCCCCCCGTTTTGCAATCAGCTGCTCCATATCAGCCTCCTTGACACCCTTGACCATCCGCAATCCAAGCCGGACGGCCCGCTCGGACCGGATGACATCCCACATCTCCTTGTGACGGGGATGCAGGTGATCTTTTGCAGGCACACCCGGCTCCAGGGTCGCGTCCCAGCCTGACAGATTGACATCGGCCTCACGCACATCGACGCCGTGCTCGCGGGCGTCCCGCACCAGCTGGGCGGGGGCATAAAAGCCCATGGGCTGTGAATTCAAAAGGGCTGCGCAGAACACGTCCGGGTAGCGCGCCTTGATCCAGGAGGAGGCATAGACCAGAAGGGCAAAGCTCGCCGCATGGCTTTCCGGAAAACCGTATTCGCCAAACCCCTCGATCTGGCGGAAACACCGCTCGGCGAACGCCCGGTCATAGCCGTTTTTCGCCATGCCTTCGATCATCTTGGTCTGGAAGGTACCGATGGTGCCGACCCGCCGGAAGGTGGCCATCGCCCGGCGCAGGCGATCGGCCTCGGCCGGTGTAAACCCGGCTGCGACAATGGCGATCTTCATCGCCTGTTCCTGAAACAGGGGTACGCCCAGCGTCTTGCCGAGAACCGCCTCCAGTTCCTTGCTCGGATAGGTCACCTGCTCCAGTTGCTGGCGCCGCCGCAGATAGGGATGCACCATATCGCCCTGGATCGGGCCGGGCCGGACAATCGCAACCTCGATCACCAGATCGTAGAAGGCCTTTGGCCGCAGACGCGGCAGCATGGTCATCTGGGCCCGGCTTTCCACCTGAAACACGCCGACGGAATCGGCCCGGCACAACATGTCATAAACAGCCCCCTCTTCCGGCGGGATCGAAGAGATTGAATAGGCCTGCCCGTAATCCCGCCTCAGCATATCGAGCGCCTTGCGGATCGCCGTCAGCATGCCCAAGGCCAGAATGTCGATCTTCAGGATGCCGAGTGAATCCAGATCGTCCTTGTCCCACTCGATGACCGTCCGGTCTTCCATTGCGGCATTCTGAATCGGAACGACCTCGTCAAGACGGCTCCGGGTGATCACGAAGCCGCCGACATGCTGGGAGAGATGCCGGGGAAAGCCGATCAGTTGCCGTGCCAGTTCCAGCACTTGCGCAAGCCGCGGATCGGACGGGGCCATGCCGGCTTCTCGCACCTGGGAGGCATCAGTGCCGGACCCGCCCCGCCCCCAGACCATGCCGGCCAGTGCCCCGATGGCATCTTCTGAAAGGCCGAACACCTTGCCCACCTCGCGCAGGGCCGAGCGGCTGCGGTAGGTGATCACGGTCGCCGCCAGCCCGGCGCGTTCGCGGCCATATTTTTCGTAGATATACTGGATCACCTCCTCACGCCGCTCGTGCTCGAAGTCGACATCGATATCCGGCGGCTCCCGGCGTTCGGGGGAAATGAACCGTTCGAACAGCAAATCCGCACGTTCCGGGTCGACCTCGGTGATCCCGAGACAGAAACAGACCACCGAATTGGCCGCCGATCCGCGGCCCTGGCAGAGAATGCCGCGGCTGCGGGCAAAGCGCACCACATCATGCACCGTCAGGAAATAGGGCGCATACTCCAGCTCGCGCACGAGGGCGAGCTCATAGGAAATCGCGAGGCGCACCTTCTTGGGAACTCCGTCCGGGTAGCGCGTGTTCGCTCCCTCCTCAGCAAGGCGCTCCAACTCGTCTTGAGGTGTCGCGCTTTGGCCGCAGGGTTCCTCCGGATAGTCATAGCGGAGCTGGTCCAGGGAGAACGCGAGCTCATCCATGATTTTCAGGCTCTCGGACAAGGCCCCGGGTGCGGCGCGGAAGAGGTCCGCCATCTCCTCCGCCGCCTTCAGATGCCGTTCCGCATTGGCCTCCAGCCGCCGGCCCGCCGTTTCCAGAGTTTCATGCAGCCGGATGCAGCTCACCACATCCTGCAAGGGCCGCCGCTCCCTTGCGTGGTAAAGCACATCGTTTATGGCCAGAAGCGGCACACCCGCCCGGTTTGCAATCTCTTGTGCCCAGCCCAGACGGCGCCGGTCAAAAGCGCCGCGATGCAGGGCGCAGGCCAGCCGGACGGCCTTGCCAAACCGGTTCGTGAGCCTGTTCAGGACGGAAACGAGACGATCCGGACCCGGCAAGCCATCCGGCAGAACCAAGGCCATGGGCGAACCGCCCTGCAAGACCTCCAGATCGCTGAAGACCAGATGGCACGCCCCCTTTTCGGCCCGGCGGTTGCCGAGGGTCAGGAGCCGGGTCAGCCGCCCGTAAGCGTCCCGGTCCTGCGGCCAGACGAGCAGGTCCGGCGTCTCGTCGAGAAACACCAGGCGGCATCCCGGATAAAACCGCAATTCGGCTTCCTTGGCCGCCATATGGGCACGCACGACACCCGCCACCGAATTCCGGTCACACAGGGACAGTCCGGACAGGCCGGTTTTTCCGGCTGCCATCACCAGCTCTTCCGGGTGGGACGCACCATGGAGAAAAGAGAAATTGCTCGCCGCGCAAAGTTCTGCGAACTGCGGCCCGGAAAACCCGCGGTCTGAGAAGCGCGGCATGCCGGTCATGCGAACACCCCTTGCAGGAACCAGCGCGGTTCGCGGGTCTCTTGCGCATAAAGCCCTTCCCTGTAAAGCCAGAACCGGCGTCCGTCCTCATCCTCGATCCTGAAATAGTCGCGGGTTGCCGCTGCCCCATCAGCGGACGCGTCGGCAGCCCCCACCCACCAGGGCGGCGCAATCCGTTCCGGCCCCTCGGAGCGCACAACCTTGTAAAGCACCCGGCGCCAGCGGAACCGCAAGGGTGGCCCGTCCGGCACCATGGCAACGGTCTCGACCGGTTCGGCCGGGTTGATCAGGCGCAAGGGACGCTCCAGGGGCAAATCCTGCCAAGTGGGGTCTTCGCTGTCGAAGCCCTGCTCCGGCCCTTCCGCCAAACCAGGCCCCAATCCCAGGTCATTGCCAGCCAGCCCGACCCAGGAAAGCGCATCTTCACGCACAGTGGCAGCTGGCACCAAAGCGCACTGGCTTTCCGGGACATGCCGGTCAACCGGCAAAAGCCGCCCGACCCGGGCAAGCCCCAACCGGGCCCCCAAACGGTCGATCAGACCGGCGAGATCAGCATCTGTTTCTGTCTGCCCCCGCCCCGACAGGCTGAGCTGGTCCGGGGCGTCGGCCTGTGCCTCCAGAACGGACAGGCGCACCAGATCATATCCGAACCCCGCATCAAGAACACTTTCATCCGCTTTCAGTTTTTCCGAAAACAGCGCCAGAATCCGTTTGGGCAAACGCAAGGGCCTGCTGGTGCCGACAATCATCTTCTGGACAGCACCATCAACACGAAACAGCGCCAGCTCGAAGGCCCGTCCGCCTTCAACCCGGCGCTCCAGAGCCTCGCAGACCTGCTGGCCAAGGGACAGGGCAACGGCGCGGACATCCTCAATCCGGGCAATCGGTTCGAAAAAGCGCCGCTCGGCCATGACAACAGGCATGACAAACCGGGGCGAAACCGGCTCGCCCTGATGCCCCAGGGCCTGATCCAGTCTCAGGATCAGCTCCGCACCATACCGGCGCGCCAAAGGGGCCCGGGGGCGCTGCAAGATGTCACCAATGGTCTTGAGCCCGACAGTGCCAAGCGCCTCGACCGTCTCCTCTGCCAGCCGGAGAGCCGGCAGAGGCAAAGCCCGAAGCGCATCCTCGAGACCGCCTTCGGGAACGCAGCCCCCGTCTCCAAAACGGGCCACCGCCCAGGCAGCGCCAGGCGTACCGGCAATTGCACCGCACACCGCAAAGCCCTGCCCCTGCAACCGGGTCAGAACATCGGCAAGCATCGCCTCCTCGCCGCCGAACAGATGCGCACAGCCGGTCATGTCCAGAAACAGGCCATCCGTGCCGTCCAGCGCCACAAGCGGGGTATAGCGGTCACACCAGTCGGCAATCAGCGCCAGCAGCCCCAGATCCAGCTCAGGATCGGCCTCCTCGACAAGCAAGTGCGGTACCCGTGCCCTGACATCGGCGAGAGGTTCGCCCAGCCGGATGCCCAGGGCCCGTGCCGTTGCATTGATACCGGTCAGACGCTGCGCCTTGCGCATTTTCGCAGTGACCGCAAAAGGCGGTTCAGCTCCCCTTGCCCGAGAGGGCGCGGCCCGGCGCAAGGGACGCAGAATCCGGTCGCAGGCCAGCTCCGGGAACCAGAGGGAGAGAACGCGCTGGTGCGGCAAATTCTCTTGCTGCATATGTCCACTCCACAGTGAGACGGCCTTCCCGGCCAGTCCGGTTCCGGTTCAAATCGACGACCCAGACCGGCTGTCCGAGCCCGTCATGCGGCCCTTGCGGGGACAAGGGTGGCACGGCGGAAACATGAGGCGCCACACACCAGCGCGTGGCTGCGGCCGTCGGTTCCCCCACAACGCCATGGCGGACCAGAAACACCGGCACCCCACCCGCCTGTGCACGCAGCATCAACCGGCGTGTCGCCGTCAGGTCCAAAAGCTTCAAGGCGCCCTGCACTTCGCCCACGACCGCCGCAAGTGCCGGACAGCGAGCGCCCTCTTCCATCGCCCACAAGAGCTCTTCCGCCCGGCGCGGACGCACCAGAATGAGCCGCGACGGATCAATCCCGAAGCGCATCAGACCGGGTCCATAAGGCTGCCCAGCCTCCCGGCCAACCTGCGGATCAAGACACCACAGGACACTTCCTGACCGGTTTTTCATCAACCGGGCGATCACCCCCATGGCAAACCCGGTCAAGGCACCCGAATTCCGGCTCTGGGCACTGACCACTTCATGCAGCGCCGGTTTTGAAAAAACGGCCCCGCGCATCAGGTTTTCCAGCACCCCGAGCCCCGGTTCCGTTTTTTTTGCCGGAGCCTTGGGGGATGTGTCCGGCCCCTGCCCGGAGGCGGCGGGGGCAAGGGCCGGACCAAGCTGCGTTTCAAAGGGGAGGCGGCCCTCGAGACCCGCGATACGGCGGCGCAGCTCGGCAATCTTGCCGGGTTTGGTTGACGGATGAGACAGGCCCCTGTCCGGCCTGCCCATACCTGTCCTGACGGGAGCGGCACGGTGCACGGGCATTTCAACCAACCCATTTGTTCTCTATTTGTTCCCATAGATTCCGGACAATGCCTCCGGAGTCAAGAGGGAGATCATTTAATGTCGCGCGTGCATAAAGAATAGGCAAAAATATCAACAAAAAACTCAATACACAAGTAAATATGTCATATTACAATTTTATTATTAAAAATATTTCAAAAATTTAAGTTTACCAGAAGCAAATGAATAATAAATTTGTTCGATTATTTTGTTTAAATCTCGAGGATTGGCCATGTTAAAGCGTTTCGCCAAGCAAAGACAAACTTCAATCACACAGGAAATCGCGGGACTGGTCGACCGGGTCGACAGCCTGAGCGAGGGCGAATACCAGCGCCTCAAGAGCCTGGACCGCAGCTATCAGTTCTGGCGGCGCTTCAACTGACAGGGGCTGGACCTCACCCCGCCTCCAGTCTGGCCTGCTCACGCAGCCTGCGCCGGATGACCTTGCCCGTTGTGGTCATCGGCAGTTCGGAAACGAACGAAATTTCCCTCGGATACTCATGCGCCGAAAGGCGCATGCGCACATGGTTCTGAATGTCTGCCGCTAGTGTGTCCAACGCCGGACACCCCTCTTTGAGCACCACATAGGCCTTGACGATTTCGGTCCGGATCGGGTCAGGTTTCCCGACGGCTGCAGACAGCGCCACAGCCGGATGGGTCAGCAAGCAGTCCTCGATTTCGCCCGGTCCGATCCGGTAACTTGCCGAGGTGATCACGTCATCATCCCGACCGATAAAATGGATGTAACCGTCGGCGTCGCACAGGCCCTGGTCTCCGGTGATCATCCAGTCCCCGACAAATTTTCCGGCCGTGGCCTGCGGGTTGTTCCAATATTCCAGGAACATCACCGGGTCCGGACGGCGGATTGCGATCTGCCCCAGGGTTTCCGGAGGCAAGGGGGTTCCGGTCTCATCGATGATCGCCACCTCGTGCCCTGGAACCGGCTTGCCGATCGCACCGCTGCGCGAAACACCGGCTGCCGCACAGGACCCCAGAACCGCATTACATTCCGTCTGGCCGTAGAACTCATTGACGGCAAAGCCGAACTCATTTTCAAACCAGTCATAGGCTTCCCGCCCGAGCGCCTCACCCGCCGACCCGACACTGCGCAATTTCAAGTCGAAGCGGGCAGCCGGGCGGTCAACTGCCCGCAGCATCTTCAAGGCCGTTGGCGGAATGAAGGCATTGCGGACCTGTTCGTCCTGCATGAGGCGGAAAGCACGCTCCGGATCGAATTTCCGGACACCGCAAGACACAACCGGCACACCGAAATGCAACGCCGGAAACAGAGCATTCAAAAGCCCGCCTGCCCAAGCCCAATCGGCCGGGGTCCACAAAAGGTCGCCCGCTTGCGGCATGAAATTCTGCGACATCTGAATGCCCGGCAGATGTCCCGGCAAAACCCGGTGCCCATGAAGCACGCCTTTGGGCTGCCCCGTCGTGCCGGATGTGTAGATCATCAGCGCCGGATCATCAGCGCGCGTTGCAAGCGTCTCGAAGCGGTCACTTGCCTGTTCCAGCAAGGTATTGAACTCAAGGACCCCGGCGTCCCCGCCCTCGATAGAGACAATCAGCTCAAGACCCGGCAGATCCGCGCGAATGAGGTCGAGCTTTTCAAGCCCGGCCGCATCGGTGATCAGCGCGAGAGCACCGGAATCCCGCAGTCTGTAAGCCAGCGCATCCAGACCAAACAGGGAGGCCAGCGGAACGGCAATACCGCCCATCTTGTAGATACCGAGATGCGCAATCGCGGTTTGCGGACATTGCGGGAGTAACAAGGCAACCCGGTCCCCCCGGCGCAGGCCCTGTGCCTGAAGCACATTCGCAAACCGGTTGGCCGCACGATTGAGCGCAAGGTGACTCCAATCCTCCCGCCGGCCATCCTCATGGATGTGCCGGATCGCCAAAAGGCCGGGCTGCGCTGACGCCCAGTGATCACTGACACTTTGGGCGATGTTGTAGGCCTCGGGAAGGCGCCACGAAAACCGCGCCTTAAGCGTTTCGAGGTCACCGGCTGATTGAAGCATGAAAAGGCATCCGCTGCACAAAAACAGGGCACAGACACTAGCTGCCCCGGTTATGCAGCGCAATAGAGGATGCGGCAGCGCAAAATATGCACTTCAGGATTATTGGGGCTTGGCCTCCGGAACCGCAGCAGGCTCGACCGGGTCGAACGACACCGAGGCTTCCGCCTCACGGGTTCCACCAAAGGGCAGCCACCGCTTGATGACCGCTCCAACGCCGTCATCGTCCTGCTGGCTTGGAGCCGCAAAGGCGGAAGCTACGCCAGTTGCGCTGCCCGGGCGAACAGGTGCTGCCGCCACAGCACCGGAAGCAGCCTCGCCCGACACGGTATCTGCCGTTGCCAGTGCGGTGCTATCTTCTTCCACCGCAGTGGCAACAGGCGCTTCTTCGTCATCCCCGCCCCCGAGGAAGCCGGCAATCTGGCTCTGCCGCTCTTCCCAGCGGCGCTGGCGTTCTTCCCGGGCCTCGATACGGGCCACAATCTGCTGGAACTTTTCGTTGTCCTTGCTCTGCTTCTGGTCGACAAGCTGCTGAAGACGCGCCGGGACCTCATAATCCGGACACTTGGCAGTCGCGCGGAACGGAACGCCCTCGACAATCGGCGTGGCATCGAAGACATATCTCTTTTCGCAGACCGAAATCTTCGGCGGAACATTGGTGAGCTCAAAGTGGTCATAGCCCACTTTCAGCATGCGCCAAAACTCCAAATGTTCGTTGTCGCGATGCTTGGCCATGTTTTCCGGTGTCATGCGAAAGGGGAACGCCTGTACCTGAAACGTCCGTTGACCACCCTTGAAGCTGTCACGCGCCAGCGCGTAGATGTCCTGCACCTGTTCATCGGTCATGGCGTAACAACCACGCGAGGAACACGCCCCATGAACCATCAGGTGAGAGCCGGTGCGGCCGTGCGCCTGATCATAACGGTTCGGGAAACCCAGATTGAACGCAAGATGATAGCTGGAATACGGGTTCATCAGGCCGGGCGTGATCTCGTAGAACCCCTCGGGCGCCTGACGGTCCCCCTCTTTGAACTTTGGGCCAAGTTCGCCGGACCATTTGCAGATCTCGAAACTCTCCAGAAGCTCGAACCGGCCGTTGCGTGCTTCCTTCCAGACTTCAAGCTGGTTTTCCTCCTTGAAGATCCGGATCATGATCGGCGAGGTCGCGCTCATGTCCATGCGGGCCATCTTCGCCTTGACCGCCAGGCTGACCGGACGCTGCGCCTTGTTGGCATCGGTGAATTCATCCGCCTGGCAGCCGGCGAGAAAACCTGCGACAAGCGCCGCGCCGAAGGCATGACGCACACGGCGCCCGGCCAAACGCGGCATCTGCGACGCCCCAAGGTTCAACATTTTTGCCGTCAAAGATTGCCAAGTGGCCATGTGATCGTCCCGAACCCAGTCGCGCCGGACCTTGTCCGCCGCCACACCCCGTTGCCCGCACTCAGGCTATGGAACTATGGTTGACAGACCATTACCGGAGACGACCCTCCCCTATCGGGGTGAGGATCACAAGAGAGTTTCTGCCCACCAACTCAAAGTCAAAAAGCCGTGGCTGAAGAATCTGGCCAAACAACGGCAAACACGGCGATTGTGCGGCACTCCACCAAACGGAGTGCCATCACATTCACGTTAGAAAAGACCTGCAGCCGTACCTCAGGACAGGGTGCGGCCAATTGAGAGGAACTTTTCACGCCGGTTCTGACGCACGGTTTCCGCATCCATGTCCGCCATGTCCGCCAATGCGGTTTCGATCGTCCTGCCTGCCCGGTCGATCACGGTTTCGCGGCTACGGTGTGCGCCGCCGGACGGTTCTTCAACGATACCGTCAATGACACCGAGCTGCAAAAGATCCTGCGCCGTGATCTTCATGTTCATGGCCGCATCCTGCGCCCGCGCGCTGTCGCGCCACAGGATCGAGGCCGCGCCTTCCGGCGAAATCACCGAATAGATGGCATGCTCGAGCATGAACACCTTGTTGGCCGTCGCAATCGCGATCGCACCGCCCGATCCGCCCTCGCCGATCACCATGGCAATGCTCGGCACGCCAAGCCCGAGCCCCTTGTCCGTGGACCTTGCAATCGCTTCCGACTGGCCGCGCTCTTCGGCGCCGATGCCCGGATAGGCTCCGGCCGTATCGACCAGCGAAATCACCGGCAAACCATACCGCTCGGCCATATCCATGATCCGCACAGCCTTCCGGTATCCTTCCGGGCGCGCCATGCCGAAATTGTGCTTGAGGCGCGTTTGGGTGTCCGCACCCTTTTCCTGCGCAAGGATCGCGACCGACTGGCCACGGAACCGGCCAAGACCGGCAATGATCGCATGATCCTCGGCAAACTTCCGGTCACCCGCCAGAGGCGTGAAATCCTCGATCAGTCCGGCAATGTAATCCGCCGCATGAGGCCGGTCAGGATGACGGGCCACAAGGGTTTTCTGCCACGGCGTTAGCTTGGTGTAGATCTCCTGCAGCGTATACGCAGACTTGCCCTTGAGCCGTTTGATTTCCTCGTCAACATTGACAGCTTCCCCACCGGCGGCAAGCGCACGGAGTTCCTGGATCTTGCCTTCGATATCGGCGACGGGTTTTTCGAATTCCAAATAGCTGTGCATGTACTCGGCAACCTGAATGCAGACCGGGCCCGAAACTGGGCGGCGGCGGTCATGTGTACGCCGGAAAGGCAGAAACCAAGGGTCCGCCTCACGGAACGGGTTTGAGCTAGCGCTCTAGCAAGACAGACGTATGGGCGCAAGAGCGCCGGGGCAAGAGGACCGGACCGCTAGCGCTGCGCCCGGTCAGATTCATCGGAAGAAATGTCGAGTTTCGAGGCCTGGACGACGAGACGCCCGGTTCTGGTTTGAAGGGAAATGCGATAGGGAATCAAAACATCGTCGCGGCCGGCGGGCGCAAGCCATGTCTCCATGGCTGCTTGCTGCATGTGTTTCACACTTGCCTTTGACGGCCGGTGACCGGCCACCGGGATCCACTTTGCCTTGCACACAACAACCGGCCCGTCATAGCCCCGTCCGGACACCTGCTTGATCTCGCGGAAACTCAGTTGAATGTCGAACCGTGTCCAGCCATCGAAGATCGGTAGTTTGCGGGCACAGGCCTCGGGGCCAAGGCCGTCGCGCGAGGCCTTGACCGGCATCAGCGCCGCACTCAACGGATCCATCGCATTGCGCCGGTGGCGCCTGGTGATCTTGACCCGCTCCGGGTTCGGCTTGAATTGCGGCGCCACCTGCATGGACCGGATATGGCCGGAGCCTTGCGCCAGGAGGACATAAAAATCCCGATTGGCCGCGTGCGATGCCATCTGGTACTTGGAGGGCACGACCTTGCTCCCGACCAGCCAGCCGGAAGCTTCCGCGCCCCCCTTGCCGGTTGAAAACAGGGTGCCAATGCCCGCAGGCTCCAGTCCGACCTTGGCCGAATAGGCATTGCCCTGCAGGGCCAGCGACAAGGTTGCCTTGCCGATCTTGAACCCGGCAATGGACACGGAATAGAGCCCGCCGACACTCGCCGTCTTGGCATCTGCCGGCGCGCCCAGGCTTGCAGTCATGATCAGCGGCAGGACCATCGCCCGCCCGAGAAACTTGAATACCGACACGTTTTTCCTCCGCGCCGCCAACTGGCAACGAACACTGCGCCCCTACACATTCCGCGAGGTTAGACTACCAAACCTACGTGTGGAATGTGCCCGGATTGTTGGTAATCATGGTAACTCCAAGGTTAACATAGCATGGAACCGCATGCCCAAATCAAGGAATCGCGCCAACACCGTCCCAAACACCTTGACGATGGCAGGCCGGCCCTTTATAGCGGGGCAACTTTTTCCGAGAAATGCCGGAGATACGATCGTCGATCCTCAGGACCGCGCCTTTTCCGGTTGAAACTGCCGGATCCCTCGTAACGGGCCGGCCACGAAAACAAAAGGTGATATCATGGCACGCCGTTGCGAACTCTCCGGCAAGGACGTGATGACAGGCAACAATGTCTCTCACGCCAACAACAAGTCCCGCCGCCGGTTCCTCCCGAACCTGGTCAACGTGTCCCTGATCAGCGACACGCTTGGCGAAACCGTCAAGATGCGCATCAGCGCACATGCCCTGCGCTCCGTCGAGCACCGTGGCGGTCTGGACAACTACCTCATGAAGGCCTCCGACGAGACCCTGTCCATCAAGGCTCGCCAGCTGAAGGTTGCCATCAAGCGCAAGCAGAACGAAGCTGCTGCAGCCTAAGGCATTTTCCGGCGAAGCAAACAACGCTTCGCCGCATCCAAGATGCACCAACGCATTTTAGAGCATGTTTTGTGACCATCCGGCCGCGAAACGTGCTCTAATTCTGTTTGGGGACAAGATATGACAGATACAAGGACCCTTTCCGCTGCCTCTCTCGCCATTGCTGTTGCCGCGATGGCAACAGTCGTTGTGGCCTCCAACTTTCTGGTTCAGTATCCGGTCAACGGCACGCTTGCAGGCATGAACCTCGCCGATCTGTTGACTTGGGGTGCCTTCACCTATCCGGCAGCGTTTCTGGTCACCGACCTGACCAACCGCCGTTTCGGGCCGCAGGCCGCGCGTCTTGTGGTTCTGGCCGGCTTCATCACAGCTGTCGGTCTGTCCGTCTGGCTTGCCACACCGAGAATCGCGATTGCCTCCGGTTCGGCGTTTCTGGTCGCCCAACTGCTCGACGTGACGCTTTTCGACCGGCTTCGCCGCATGGCGTGGTGGAAGGCCCCGTTCTTCTCCTCCCTGCTCGGCTCGATCATCGACACGCTGCTGTTTTTCTCGATTGCCTTTGCTGCCGGCTTTTCCGCCGTCCTCGGATTTTACGACGATTTCGCCGTCGAAGCGGCGCCACTGCTTGGCGTGATCGAGTATGAGACCGCCCGCTGGATGTCCTGGGCCCTTGGCGATTTTGCCGTCAAGATGCTGGTGTCCGTCACCATGCTCGCGCCCTACCGGATCGTGCTGTCATTTTTTCAGCCAACGCCCAGCGGTTCTGCCGCCTAAGGCGAACACAAGGCCGTTCAAAGGAAAAGCCCCGCGCGATGATTAGTCGCTGGGGCTTTTTTATGGGTTTGGCGACGTTACGAATCGACCCTCTGACAAACGCCTACATCTTGAAAACGGGGCCGACCGGCACGCAACTCCCACAGTTTTGGCGGAACCAAATCATCAACGCCTCGATAGCGCTTTATGTCTTCGAGATTGATTTCGCCATATTTTCCTGATTGTAGCGGCACCCCAATCTTGTTTGGGGCAAACTCGACCATGTTGAATGCACCCACACAGAAATACCTGTCATTCGGGCCAGTCAGATACCATCCCTTGAAATCCCGGCTTGTCAGCTTGCTTGTTTTATATCCTGCAGCCTTGAGCTCTTCATAGCTGGCCGTGGGGGCTTCCAGTTTGGTTTGACATGCAGACAAAGCCAAGAGTGTCCCACACGCAAGCACTCTTAAAATGCGATGAGCCATCAATCCCCCGATATGTCATTTTTGGCAGTGTACGAGCGGATATCTCCCCGACAACCAAGGGCAGAGGTTCGCTAAACCCTATTGCTCCAAACGAAACCGCAAGAGCAGGGTTCTCTGCAGGATCGATCGGTTGTTGTCGGACAACAAGGTGAGAATCACATCCCCGCCGGCTGTTTCATGGACCGCGAGGCCCTCCATATTGTCGATCTGGTGGCCAAAATCGGCTTCCAGCAGGACTTCCCCTGTCAGACGCGCACCGGGCCGGATCCTGTCCGCCTCAAAACGCCTCAAGCGCATGCCGATAAAGTCCCGGACATTGAACCTGCGCTCCAGAAGCAGGAGATCGCCATCCGGTAAAAAGGCAGCATCGGTGGCGTCATAACGGCCGGAGCGGACAATGCTGAATTCCGCGATCCCCGTTTCGGCGAACAAAAACCCCGGCAGATCGTGGCCTTCCGTCTTGCCCCGCTCCCCGATGGCAACCACCGTTGCGGCAAGCGGCGTTCCTTCCGGTCCGGCCGCCAGAGCCTCCAGCCCCTTATTTGCACGAAGCGCACCGATCCCCCGGCTGACATCAAGCTGCCCGAGCATCTTTTCGGCACCTGTCCTCAAGGGCCAGGGGTATTCGTAAATGGCATTCACGCGTTCCGCCGAGACCAATAAACGATCCCCGTCGAGCGCGAGAGCTTCCGTATCGTGCCCCCATTTGGCACGCAGGCTATTGCCGTCTTCCGGTTCGAGCGGATGGATCCGCACGTCGCTCACGCCCAAAAGCGCTCCATCCGGTCCCTGGTCGATATTTGCCGCAACCCAATTGCCATTGTCGGTCACGGCCAGAATCTCGCTGCCGGCATCCAGACTGACAAGTCCGGAAAGCCCCCCAAGGTCCCGGTTGGCGGAAATCAGCTCCAGCCCGCCCAGAAAGGTGAGATCCCCAAAAGACCGGGTTTTCTGTCCAATTTCGAAATGATCAATCCGCCGTGTCTTGACGGCGACGTTCTCGCCTTGAGACAAAAGCGGCTCGGCAGCGCGAGCCGGGACGGCGTCCGGCTGGCAGACCACCATCAAGGCGGCGGCAGCCCAAAACGCCGCCCCTGCCCCGTTTCTCACCGCCCGCGCCGGGCACGGCGGCGGCCACGGATCGATTGATCGGGCTGCACTTCGTCGTCGAACAGGTCTGCCAACTGGTTGGTCATCGCCCCCGCCAGTTCCTCGGCATCGACGATCGTGACAGCACGCCGGTAGTAGCGGGTGACATCATGCCCGATACCGATTGCGATCAACTCGACCGGCGAACGCGTCTCGATTTCCTCGATCACATAGCGTAGATGCCGTTCCAGATAGTTCCCCGGATTGACCGACAAGGTGCAGTCGTCGACCGGCGCGCCGTCGGAAATCATCATCAGGATCCGGCGCTGTTCGGGCCGTCCCATCAGCCGGTCATGGGCCCATAAAAGTGCTTCGCCGTCGATGTTTTCCTTCAGAAGGCCTTCGCGCATCATCAGGCCGAGATTCCGGCGTGCCCGGCGCCACGGTGCATCGGCAGATTTGTAGATGATGTGACGCAAATCATTGAGCCGTCCGGGCGATGGCGGTTTCCCGGCCCCGATCCAGCTCTCGCGCGATTGCCCGCCCTTCCATGCCTTGGTGGTGAAGCCGAGGATCTCGACCTTCACACCGCAGCGTTCCAGCGTGCGGGCCAGAATGTCGGCACAAGTGGCGGCAACGGTAATCGGGCGGCCGCGCATGGAGCCGGAATTGTCCAGCAACAGCGTCACAACCGTGTCGCGGAAATTCGTGTCCCGCTCCTGCTTGAAGGCGAGCGGTGCCATCGGGTCGGTAACAGCACGGGTCAACCGGGCCGTGTCCAGCAACCCTTCCTCGAGATCGAAATCCCAGGCCCGTGCCTGCTGGGCCATCAGTTTGCGTTGCAGCCGGTTGGCAAGCCGGGCGACCGCCCCTTGCAAATGGGTCAACTGCTTGTCGAGAAACCCGCGCAACCTGTCGAGTTCCGCCGAATCACACAGATCCTCGGCGTGGATCGTCTCGTCGAACTGCATGTTGAAGACGCGGTAATCCGGCGCGGGCGGAGCATTGGTTTTGGGCTGCTCGCGGCGCTGGGATTCGCCCGGCTCCTCGGAATCACCGGCCATGTCCTCTTCGGCCAGCTCGTCCATTTCCGCATCGGCCGCTTCGGTCTCACCGGCATCCTGCTCCTGACCGGACATTTCCATGTCCTGCGGCGGCGCGTCTTCCTGGCTGGTGTCCTCGTCATTCTCGGCGCCGGTCTCGGCGTCGTCGTTGTTGCCCTGATCCTCGTTCTCTTCCGGATCGTCCTGCTGGTCCGCATCCCCGAGTTCGTCGGACATGTCCAGATCCCGCAGAACATCCCGGAACCTCTGGGCAAATTCTGCCTGATCGTCGACTGAAGCCACCAGATTGTCGAGGTTGCTGGCAGCCTTCTGCTCCACCCAATCGCGCCACATGTCGACCAGCTTGGCAGCGCTTTCGGGCGGCGGCGCACCCGTGAGACGCTCACGCACGATCAGCGACAGGGCGTCCTGAAGCGGGGCTTCCTCGCGGCTGTTGATGTCCGGGGCATTGGTCTTCAGATACCGGTCATTGAGCATGGCGGTGAGGTTGTCCTTGACCCCCTCCATGCGCCGCGCCCCGACCGATTCGCAACGCGCCTGCTCCACCGCCTCGAAAATCGCCCGCGCATCGGGGCCTTGCGGCATTGCCTTTGCGTGGACCTGCTTGTCGTGGCAGGCGATCCTCAAGGCCATCGAATCGCTGAGCCCGCGGGTCACCGCAAGTTCCCGCAATCCGATCTTGCGCGCAGGGTCAGGCAGCCGCGCTGTTGTGCCCGACAAGCCGGGGCGGTCACCGGAAAAGATGACCTCCAGTTCGGGTTCGCCGGAAATTGCCCGCATGGTCCCGGCAACCGACTGCTTGAAGGGCTCGGTTGTTGGTGCGGGCGCGTTTCCCGGAATGGCGTTGCTGCCTGGCCGTGGTGCCATGCCGTCCTCAGCTCATTACGACATTAACGGAAGATTCGGGCAGTTCGAGCCCGAAACACCGCTGATAGAATTCGGCGACGAGCGACTGCTCCATGTCGTCACACTTGTTCAGGAAGGTCAGCCGGAAGGCGAAGCCCAAGTCGCCGAAGATTTGCGCGTTTTCCGCCCAGGTGATCACGGTCCGCGGCGACATCACCGTCGACAGGTCGCCATTGACGAAGGCGTTCCGGGTCATGTCGGCAAGACGCACCATCTTCGACGCCTCTGTGCGGCCTTCGGCGGTCTGCAAGTGCTTTGCCTTGGACAGAACGATATCGACCTCGTTGTCGTGAGGCAGATAATTCAGGGTCGTGACGATCGACCAGCGGTCCATCTGGGCCTGGTTGATCTGTTGCGTGCCGTGATAAAGCCCGGACGTATCCCCCAGACCAACGGTGTTGGCAGTCGCGAACAGGCGGAAGGCCGCATGCGGGCGCAAAACCCGGCTCTGGTCGAGCAGCGTCAGCCGGCCGGAGGATTCGAGGATCCGCTGGATGACGAACATCACATCCGGGCGGCCCGCATCATACTCGTCGAACACCAGCGCAATATTGTGCTGATAGGCCCAGGGCAGAATGCCGTCCTTGAATTCGGTGATCTGCTGCCCGTCCCGGATCACGATGGCGTCCTTGCCGACAAGGTCGATACGGGAGATGTGGCTGTCGAGATTGACGCGGACGCAAGGCCAATTGAGACGTGCTGCCACCTGCTCGATATGCGTCGACTTGCCGGTTCCGTGATAGCCGGTCACCATGACACGGCGGTTATGGGCAAAGCCTGCAAGGATTGCCAGGGTTGTCGGACGGTCAAACAGATAATCGTCATCGCGTTCGGGCACATGTTCCGACGGCGTCGAGAATGCCGGCACCTTCAGGTTCGATTCGAAGCCGAATACCTCCTGAACGGAAATCTCGGTGTCGGGCATGCTCATTGCCGCAGTCGTCGTCTCAGTCATCGGTCCTCCGCTGCCCCGGCGGACCGGGGTGGGTGATTGTGGGGAAAGCCCAGTAGAACAAGGGGCTTAGAGAAAACCGGCCTTCTTCAGCACGTTATATGCGTGAATGATCTCCCGCAGGCGGTCCTCGCAAGAACGGTCCCCGCCATTGGCATCCGGATGATTCAATTTCACAAGCTCCTTATAGCGCGCCTTGATCTCTTCGCCACGCGCAGTCTCAGGAAGATTGAGCACATCTAGCGACCGTTTTTCAAGCGCCAGCAACTTTCGCTGGCGGGGCCGCCGCACATTCGCATTTCTGCGATGCGCATTTTCGCGCATGTGGGCACGCGGATCATAGCCGTCCGGCCCGTCCGCTGCCTGCCGGTTGACACCCATTTTCCAGGTCGGACGATGTCCGGTCAGGCTGTCTTTTTGATAGCTGCGCACATCATCGTCCTGCATGCCGGAAAAATAATTGTAGGACTTGTTGTATTCACGCACGTGATCGACGCAGAACCGAAAATATTCGCCTTCGCGATCCCGGCCTTTCGGAGCCTTGTAAACGCCAGGCCGGTCACAGCCGGGATGTTCGCAGCGCGGATGGCGGGTTTCTTCAACCCGCTCGCTGCCCCGTTTAACGCGTATGCTGTCAAAGATTTTGGAATCCAGTTTCATTCGGCAAATTCTGGGTCGTTGACACGCCACTTTCAAGCAGCGTTGTTGGAAGATTTTCTTGAGCTGCGATCCGAAATATCCGCCCGGGGAGGACCGGAGCGGATACAATCCGGCACCATATCAGCGTGGCCGCACAAGAAACAGACTTGACCTTTTCACGCAACGCGGTCATCTCGAGATTCATGACCGTAAAAGCAACCATCGAATCCAAACTGGCTGCACGCTTTCAGCCATCACAGCTCACCGTGATCGACGAATCCGACAAGCACAGGGGGCATGGCGGCTGGCGGGAGGGTGGCGAAACCCATTTCAGGGTTCAGATCGTTTCGAAGGCCTTCGAAGGCATGAGCCGCGTCAACCGGCACCGGGCGATCAACGAAACGCTCTCCGACGAACTGACTACCGGTGTTCACGCGCTTGCCATCGAAGTCCGATCTCCGGAAGAACCCGATCCGCGTGCGGCGCGTATCCGCAGTTCCAACGAGAGCAAAGGCTGATCCAATTCAGCTTCGCGTGGAAACAATACTGTCAATAATAACCATATAGTATTTTAAAGTCATTATTGACCGCTGTTTTTATTCAAAAACACGCACAAAAGACTTTGCTCTCGTTTTGAGAAGGACGTAAGGTCATCGTGTTGTCGGTTCGGAATGTCTCTCAGGCTCCACCAAGCCGAATAGTGGGCCATCCGCCATTTGGCTGCCTCAGGATTTTCCGGCGACGGCACTGGATGCAAGGTTTCATTTGAGCTCCAATACCACTCAACTTCAAGCCCCGGTCTGATCCGGGGCTTTTTCTTTCTCATTTGCCGGACGTGGCTTTTTGAAGCGCAAGCGGAACCGTCTGAGGGGTCAGTGGTTTTTGTTGGCCAAGCGGCATGATCCGCAACCGGGTGATCCGGTTCTTTTCCCGGCGTAGAACCGTGAACCGGAAGCCGTAAAACGTAAAGATCTGGCGTTCTTCCGGGATCATTCGCGCTTCATGGATAACCAGCCCCGCGATGGTGGTCGCCTCGTCGTCCGGCAGGGTCCAATCCGTTGCCCGGTTGAGATCCCGGATCGGGACCGACCCGTCAACAATCACCGAACCGTCCGCCTGGGGCCGGACACCTTCCAGTTCGACGTCATGCTCATCCGCGATCTCGCCGACGATCTCTTCCAGAATGTCTTCAAGGGTAACCAGCCCCATCACCTCGCCATACTCGTCCACGACGAGGGCAAAATGTGCCTTGTGCTTCAAAAAGGCATTGAGCTGGTCCTGAAGGCTGGTCGTATCCGGGACGAACCAGGGCGCGGTCGCAATCTCCAGAATGTCGAGCTTCTCCGTGTCTCCGCCAGCGGCATGAAGCGCACGCAGCAGGTCCTTGGCATGGAGAACACCGACAAAATTGTCTGTCTCACCGCGCCAAAGCGGCAGACGCGTATAGGGCGATGCCAGCGCTGCCTGAATCAGCTTGTCGAGTTCCTCGTCTGCATTCAGGGCAATCATGTTGGTCCGGTGGACCATGACATCGGAGACTTCAAGCTCCGCCAGATCCAGAAGGCCGCCCAAACGGTCGCGGTCCGCCTTGATCAGGCCACCTTCCATATGCTGAAGATCGACGGCTCCGCGCAATTCTTCATGCGCCGACAGGATCGACGCATTGTTGCTCACATCCACGCCAAAAAGCTTGAGCAGATTGCGAACGATGTATTCCACCCCGACCACAATCGGTGCAAACAGGGCCACAACCACACGCACAATCGGCGAGACCGCAAGACCGAACCGTTCAGGGTTTGAGATCGCCCATGTTTTCGGCAGGACCTCGGCGAAAATGAGGACCAGCGCAGTCATGACAATGGTTGCAATCGCGACCCCAGCTTCACCAAAAAGCTCGAGGAACACGGTTGTTGCCAGCGCAGAGGCCAGAATATTGACCAGATTGTTGCCAAGCAGCAGCGCCCCGATCAGCCGCTCGCGCGAAGCGATCAGGCGTCCGACAATTACCGCGCGCCAATCACCGCTTTTTTCCATCTGGTGGATGCGCGCACGCGACGCTGCTGTCAACGCGGTTTCCGAGCCGGAAAAGAACCCCGACAACCCGATAAGCAAAAGAATTGCGACGATGGCCAACCAAAGCTCGGCGAGCATCAGGCCTCCAGTTTCTCAGTGAGGAACGACTTGACTGCGGCAGGGTCTACAGCCTTTTCCACAAATGCCTGCCCGATACCGCGGGTCAGAATGAATGTCAGCTGACCCCGGCTGACCTTCTTGTCCTGCATGATAGCCTCCATGAGCGTTTCCGCCGGAGGCATCTGGCCAGGAATCTGGCTGAGACGAACCGGCAATCCGACCTCAGATAGGTGCTTTTCAACCCTTGCAACAGTATCCGGGCCGATCAAACCCAACTCCTGCGAGAATTCGTGGGCGAGCATCATGCCGATCGAAACGCCTTCGCCATGGACCAGACGAACGGTTTCATATTCGACCGCCGCCTCAAGCGCATGGCCGAAAGTGTGCCCGAGATTGAGCAGCGCCCGGCGGCCAGCCTCGTGTTCGTCGGCCGCAACCACATCCGCCTTCGCCTGACAGGAGCGGGCGACAGCCTCGTCGCGCTCAGCCCCCCCCTTGAAAACCCCATGCCAATTGTCTTCAAGCCAGGAGAAGAAAGGCTCATCACCAAGAAGCCCGTATTTTGCGACTTCGGCATAGCCCGCCCGGAAGTCACGGGGCGGCAATGTGTCGAGAACCGCTGTGTCGGCGATCACCAGCTTCGGCTGATAAAAGGCACCGATCAGGTTCTTGCCATGGCGGGAGTTGATCCCCGTCTTGCCGCCCACCGAGCTATCGACCTGCGCAAGCAGTGTGGTGGGCACCTGAATGAATGTCATGCCACGCCGGACCGATGCCGCGACATAGCCTGCCAGGTCGCCGACGACACCTCCGCCAAGCGCAACCACCGCATCGCCCCGCTCCAGCCTTGCAGCCAGGACGCCGTCGCACATCCGCTCGAACTGGGCGTAAGACTTGCTTTTTTCGCCCGCAGGAACCGTGAGCACCTCATAGCCGATGCCCGCTGTCTCAAGCGACGCTCCGAACGCCTCCATATGAAGCGCATTGACGGTGTCGTCCGTGATCACCGCAAGTCTTGCCCCTTCGGCAACCCCTGCAATGGCCTCTCCCGCGGTTTGCAACAATCCGCGCCCGATCCGAATATCGTAGCTGCGCTCTGCGAGCTCTACGCGCACATCGTTTGAACGGGTCCGGTCTTCAACTAGGCTGTCACTCATGAGGATCTTCTTTGGCATCGAATTGGTTCAGGCATCACGACCTGGAAGGTTGGCTTCAAGCGCGGCGATAATGTCGTCAACCACGGTTTCATGTGGCACGTCGCGCGAATGCACTTCCATTTCGGCTAGCGCATAGACCGGATTCCGCTTTTCCAGCAAGGCGCGCATGGTGCCCTCCGGATCCGGGTTTTGCAAAAGCGGCCGGGTCGGGCGTTTGCGCACGCGGGTCATCACCGTTTCAAGATCGGCGCGAAGCCAGACTGACACACCGTGTGCAGCGATCTCGGCGCGGGTTGCCTCGCTCATGAAGGCGCCGCCACCGGTTGCCAGAACCTGCGGTCCCTCCCCCAAGAGCCTTGAAATCACCCGTTCCTCGCCGCTGCGGAAATAGGGTTCGCCATGGGTCGCAAATATCTCGGACACGGTCATGTTCGCGGCCCGTTCGATTTCGGTATCCGCATCGACGAAAGGCAAGTGCAGCCGTTGCGCCAACCGCCTTCCAACGGTGGATTTGCCACAACCCATGATACCCACAAGCACGATCGACCGGTCGCCAAGTCGCTGCAAAAGCGCCGCGTGGCCCGGGTATTCCGGCGTGTCGAACGTGAGGGCCGCATCCTGAGGCGGTTTTTCATTCGTGTCATTCATGACCGCGTTTTAGCATATCTGGAAAAAAAGGCAGGCCCGCAGTGGCTTGAAATTGGCCCCTCCCCCATTTTGCTGCGCTTGCTCCTTGCCGTTAATCGCGAAATGATGAAACAAAGAGAGTCGAACTGCCCGGAGTTTTTCACCATTGCCAACCCTGACGCGCCTCGTTCTTGTCTTGATCCTGCTGGCAGCGATCGGCTATGGCGCCGTCTATGCGCTGGGGAATTTTGTGGAACCCAGGGAACGAGAGATCACCATCCGGGTGAAAAAGGAAGGATTCGGCCGCTAGGCCGGAGCAGCTCATGGACCACACGCTGGAGAGCTTTCTGGAAATGCTGGCAGCCGAACGCGGCGCTTCGCAGAACACCCTGTCCAGCTACCGCCGGGATCTGGAGGATTTTGATTCGTTTTTGGGCAAGACCAAGCCCGCCCTGGCCGAAGCCGGTGATGTATCCGCCTATATGGGTTCACTCTCACGGCGCGGATATGCGGCAACCAGCCAGGCCCGAAAACTTTCCGCTTTGAAGCAATATTTCAAATTTCTCTATGCGGAGGGTCTGCGAGATGCGGATCCGACCCGCACCCTGTCAGCCCCAAAAAAACGGCAGGCTCTGCCCAAGGTCCTCTCGGTGGAGGATGTCGATACACTGATTACTTCGGCCCAGGGCGAGACGCTCAAATCCCACAAGTCGGGCGCCGCCCGTTTGAGGGCGCACCGGCTCTACACTTTGCTGGAAGTCCTCTATGCAACCGGCTTGCGCGTTAGCGAACTGGTCTCCCTTCCGGCAAGCGCCGCAAAACGCAATGCCAGAATGATGGACGTGCGCGGCAAAGGCAACAAGGAACGGCTGGTTCCCCTGTCGGCCACGGCCCAGACCGCAATGCGGGACTATCTGGGACTGCGAATGGCAGAAGGCGCGTTCGAAACCAGCCCCTGGCTGTTTCCCTCCCATGGCGCAAGCGGGCACTTCACCCGTCAGGCCTTTGCCCGCGACCTCAAGGATCTGGCCATCCGGGCAGGCATTGACCCCACCAAAATCTCGCCCCACGTCCTCCGACATGCCTTTGCGTCTCATCTCCTGCAAAACGGCGCGGATCTGCGGGTTGTCCAGCAATTGCTGGGACATGCCGACATTTCGACCACTCAAATCTACACGCACGTGCTCGACGCAAGGCTGACCGAACTGGTCGAAGCGGCTCATCCATTGGCGCGAAAGGAGCCATGAGGCGCCCTTGCCAGCATCAGGTCACGGAAGGCAGACCGGCCACAACGCCCTTCCGGACGACCTCCGGGTCATAGGCCTTGCGTGCAAAAACCTCTTCGACCATGGGCTCGAAAAACGACAGGTTCTCCGACGGATAATCCGGATCGAACGAGATTTGATCCCAGCGTTCGCAGAAGTCCGCACAGGACCGGAAATAGATATGATCCTTGAAGCGGTCACGGGCATTGGCATCCCAGCCATAGTGATGCGCGAAATAGACCATTTGGAAAATGCCGTGATGCTCGACCACCCAGGCCACTTCTTCGCGGACAAACGGACGGATTATCTCCGCTGAAATCCGGTCGTGGTTTTGCGGGGCCAGACCGTCCCCGATATCGTGCAGCAACGCGCCGACAATCCAGTCGGTATCGGCCCCGTCGCGATGGGCCCGGGTCGCCGCCTGTAGGCCATGCTCCGATCGCGGGATCCGGTATCCGGGCATGGTGCCGGCCCCCTGCCGCTCCAGCTCGTCGAGAACACGCCGTGCCGTGGCTGCAAGAAAGGGCTTTTCGGCCTCGGCCAGAAGCTCGTAATCGGCCTTGGTGCCATCCTTCATCTGTCTGAATGAAACCGTCTTCATCGCCCGCTCCGCACTTGTTGGGACCGAAACAGGATATGGGCAAAACCCGGCCCAAGAGAACCATTCTGCGGCCTGCAAGCGCCCACGCAGCAGCAAACCGGTATTTCAGTCCGGGTTCAATCACAAAAACACAAACCCGGCCTGATCCGGTTCTCGACAGCTCTCGGAAGCTTTCCTACCAGACAGTGTAATCAGCAGGGTCGCGAAGGAAACTTCGCCATGGCCCCGATCACATTGGCAACAATGCCCAATAGTCGAAATCGAGAACGACGGGATTGGCATATTTTCCATCCTCGCCCTTGAAAGGATAATCCGTACAGGGAGCATTTTTGGTTGCCACCAGCCGTAGGCGCAAAGCGCCTACATCCTTACGGCCCTCGATTTCCTGCGCATCCAGCACCTCGGACCAGGCATAGACGGTGTCACCGGCAAACAGCGGACTGACATGCCGCCCGCCATTGATACCGGTGATATGAAAGGCGTTGCCAAGACCGTTGAAAGACAAGGCACGTGCCAGACTGATGACATGCCCGCCGTAAATCAGGCGGCACCCGAACCGGCCGCGGCCCTCCGTATGCTGGTTGAAATGCACCTTGGCGGTGTTCTGATAAAGCCGCGTGGCGATCTGGTGCTCGGCTTCTTCAACGGTCATGCCGTCGACATGATCGATTTTTTCACCAATTTCATAATCGCCAAACCGGAACCGGGATCCGGCCAGCTCGTTGTCCCAATGGGCCAGGTCCAGCATGGGCGCTGCATTGCCCAACGCACTTGGGTCCAGAACCGCCGGAAGCTCCGGCACGACCGGTTGCGGCGCCGGACTGCCGGGATCGCGCTTGTTGACCATGACCCAACGCACATAGTCCAGCACCTCGGTCCCGTCCGATGTGTATCCGGTTGACCGAACATAAACGACACCGGTCCGGCCGTTGGAATTTTCCTTCTTGCCGATGACCTCGGACACCGCTGACAGCGTGTCTCCCGGATAGACCGGGGCGAGAAACCGTCCACCGGCATAGCCCAGATTGGCCACCGCATTCAGGGAAATATCCGGCACGGTTTTGCCGAAAACAATGTGAAACGTCAGCAAGTCGTCGATAGGTGCTTTCCGGTAACCGATCCTGTGTGCGAAGGAATCGGACGACTGAACTGCAAAGCGGGACCCGTAAAGCGCAGTGTAAAGCGCGACGTCACCGTCTGTCACCGTGCGCGGCGTGGCATGTTTGATCACCTGCCCAACGCTGAAATCCTCGAAAAAATTGCCGGCATTCGTCTTGCTCACGGCAGGGTCCCCGCTGCTTCATTGATCTGGCGCGATTAAGCAGCTTCGCACTTTCCCATGCAAGCTCGACCTTCTATCGAGACCCAGGGTCAAGCTTGCATTCCCCCCGAACAAATGTTTCCTGTTTCTTCCCGGTTAGGCTTTCGGCTTCGGCAAATCGTCGATCTCGACCGCTTCCACTCTCGGCCGGTCTGCCTTGTCATCAAAACCACTGCGCAGATGCAGATCGCGTTGCGGCAGCGGAATTTCTATGTTTGCTTCCCGCAGGCGCTTGAACACTTCAAAATGCAGATCCGACGCCACGATCAGAAAGTCGTTGATATCCGGCAGGTAGACCCTGAGCTCGAAATTCAGGCCGTTTTCGCCGAATGCCATGAAAAATACATCCGGCGGCGGATAGCTGGTGATTTTCGGATGCGTGCGTGCGGCTGCATATAGAATGTCACGCACCAGCTCCGGATCGGTGCCAAAGGTCACCCGTACGGGCACGATTATCCGCCCGAGAGAGCTGCCATGCATCCAGTTCTTCACCACACCCGAAATCAGGTTTGAGTTCGGCACGATCACGGTGGAGCGTTCAAAGGTCTCGATTTCCGTGGCGCGGACATTGATCCGCCGCACATAGCCCTGGTCTGCACCGACCACGACCCAATCACCGACCTTGATCGGGCGTTCGGCCAGCATGATCAGACCTGAAACGAAGTTGTTGACGATCCCTTGCAGGCCAAGACCGATACCAACCGAAAGCGCACCGGCAACGATCGCAATATTTTGAAGATTGAGCCCGGCATATGCCAGGGCAAGCAGGGTTGCGATGATGAAACCGATGTAACCGAACCCGATACTGATCGAACTCCGCAAGCCGATATCCATGCGGGTCTTGGGCAAGAAGCGGTCTTCAAGCCAGCGCTTGGAAATGCGGGTCAGACCCAAAATGGCTGCAAAAACAATCAAGGCCCCCAACAAACTGGCCAGGGAGAAGCGCAAGGAACCCAGGTGAACGGCATTCAGGACCGGCCGGAACATGCCGGTGAGGTCGCCAGAGGTGAACCCCCAGGGCACAATCAGACTGAACAGGGCAAACAAGATGATCAGGAGACGCAGCAGGCCGGACAGGATAACCCCGATCTGCTCGCTTGTTTGTGACCGGAACCCCATCGCGCTGCGCAAGGCCCGTGTCACCCTTGTCCCGTAGCGGAATAGATCGGACATCGCATCATCGGTGAACTGCAGCAATAGATGCGTGAACGAAAACACAATCACGATCCAGACCATCTGCGCGGCAACAAACCACCCAAACCAGATGTATCCGGCAAGGACCGCCCCGATGGAGAAAACGGAGCCTATCCAGAAAAGCGGTGCAATCCAGCCCCAGATTGCCAGAATGCCCGACTGGAGTTCTTCAACCGCTTCCTCGTCCTCCTCCTGGTCGGTCGCAATGATCCTGAGTCCGCGCATCAGCATTAGAGCCGCAATAACCGTCATCGCGCTGCCGACAACCAGTTTGAGCCCATCCTTTGCAAAAAGGACGTTTAGCAAGCCCGAAATCAAGATGAAGGCACTGTAAAGAGGTATGATGATCACGCTGTGGCGGTAAAGCTTGAGAGCCGTTTGATCACTTACCGGGATCATGCGCCAGGCCGGTAAGGACGGCGCTGTCACCGCCGTAATCAAGCCCAGGCTGAAAGCGGCAAAGGTCCCCGTGAGAAACATGGCATTGATCGCGCCTTCGACCCTCGGGGGCGCGACATTGAGCAGGTTGATAATCGTATAGAACGCATACCAGAACAGGGCCGGAACGAATGTTGCCGCCAGCACCATGACGAGTGCGGCAGAAGAACGCCGCAGGGGCGACGGATCGACCACCTCCTGATGCCGGTCGGTGTGTTTCAACAACCGGCGTCTCATCGGCCAGATCGAGAGCAGGGCAATCAGAAATGCTGCCATGACCGCGATTGAGAGTGGCCCGCCGACCTTTTGCCGGACAAGACTGTACCAATCCCGCAACAACAATCTTGCAGAATTGTCAACCGTCGGGATTTCCTCCAATGCTTCCTTCCAAAGTGCGGGATCCGCGACGCTGTAGGTTCTGACCAGCAAGCTGTCGATGAACACCTTGCGCCGCTGCGTGGCCACACGTGCCGACAGGTCATAGGCCTGGATCTTGACCACTTCGGCCTGCTTGATGAACGAATTCAGGAACTTTTGAACCGCTTGCAAACTCTCGCGCTGCCGGATCAGGCTTTCCGTTTCAGGAATTTTCGCAGCTTGTTTGTCGCCGCTCGCCACATCCTCGAGACCGCTGAGACGCTCATCCACGGACTTCAGCATAGGTTGGACAGCACGCAGGAATCTTTCGGCTTCCCGATCAACTTCCAGAACCCGGCTTTCAAGCCCCTTGAGCTGATCCGGGCTCAAGCCTCCACGCTGAATCGCCACTTCAATGGTGTTCAAACGCGAAATCCAGCCGTCGATGTCTTTCTGCACATCAGCGGCAACGCCAGGGTCAAGCAGGTCTGACGCAATCGCGCTTTGAATACGGAATGTTCGAGCAGAGCTGTTCGTCTGCGCGCTTCCCTTGTTTTGTGACGCGGCCGTTGTGTCCCCGGACGAACCCCCGTTTCCGGAAACGGACGCGTCACCGCTGCCGGAAACCGGCTCAGGCTGCGTATGCTGGATCGTGCCATCATCCCCAAGCAACCCGAAAGGTGCATTGTGAGATGTTTGAGCAATGGCCGAATTGCCACCAAACAACATGCAGGCGAACACCAGCAGGACGCTGGCCATAACTGCCGCCGCCCGTGTTCCTGACCGATGTCGTCCCGCCGTCATTTCACCTCCGAAGCTCACTTCGCCCCCTTGCCGTCATTCTCCGGACCGGCCATCACAAGAGACCAGAAAACCTTATGCTTTGCATTTGGTGAATATGCGGTTGCGATTCCGAGCCGCGTTGCGGACCTGTCCAGCATGACCGCATTGTGTTTTGGCGAATCCCGCCAACCGGAAAAGGCCTTTGCCAAAGTCCTGTAGCCGGCACTGACGTTTTCAACAGCCTGTGTCGATGGTTCGCCGATAGCCGCAAGCCGGGCATCGAGCTGCTGATCCCGGGCCAAGGATGCCTTCACCGTCCCGGCCTTGGCCATGGCATCGGCCTGACGTTCCGCAATCGCATTCAATGACGGATCCACAGTTACCGGGCCAAGCCCTTTGTTCATGCGATATTGCGAAATCATCCCAGCTGCCGCAGCGGCATTGACCTCCACGCCCTGCCTGCCGAGGTCCCTGTAGAGCGGCGGTGTTGGATCCGGGTCGCTAACACAACCGGAAAGCACCAACCCGGCCAGAGCGAATAGCGACGCCCGGACAGTCTTCGCCGGAGCAGCGGTGCGGGAGGTGAAGAGCATGCATCTGTCTTTCAATTGGCCGTGCTGCGGATGTGACTGCGCCGCGAAGCAAGCGGAATTGAGGCAGCATTTTCTAAGAGTGTATCGAACCGCCGCGGTTGCGACCAGAGCGGGTCTCCCGCATTTGGCTCCGATTGAACGGGACACGCTCTTGTGGGCGGATTTCGGGGTCGCGGCAGAAAAAGCCGTTTTGCACAGAGCGCGCATCAGCCTGAACGCAACAGATGATGAAAAAACAAAAAAACTGCCGGCCTGCACAGGGCAGACCGGCAAGGCTGGGCTGCTCGAGAGGGCTCGAACATCCGGGAGCTGAAATTGATATTTAGCCGTTTGAACTGCCGCACCGAATCAAGAGGCGCGGCAGCCGGTTGATCTTGTCCGGCCTTTAACGGCGGGCGGCCTCAAGCGTATCTTCAAAGGTCCTGAGGCCTGTGGTCGGTGCGGAAACCAGAACCGCCATGTTACCCGGTGCATGCTGGTTCTTCCACATCTTGGTGTGGGCCTGCGGGATCTCGTCCCAGGGGAACACCTCGGACATGTAAGGATCGATCCGCCGTTCGATCATCAGCTTGTTGGCTGCAGACGCCTGTTTCAGGTGAGCGAAATGCGAGCCTTGCAAGCGCTTCTGGTGCATCCACATGTAGCGGACATCGAACGTCGTGTTAAAGCCGGTGGTGCCTGCACAGATCACGACCATGCCGCCCTTCTTGCAGACGAAGGTCGAGATCGGGAACGTTGCCTCGCCCGGATGCTCGAAGACGATGTCAACATTGTTGCCCTTGCCGGTGATGTCCCAGATCGCCTTGCCGAACCGGCGGGCTTCCTTGAACCATTCGGCATACTCGGGTGAGTTGACCGTCGGCAACTGGCCCCAGCAATTGAAGTCCTTGCGGTTGATCACGCCCTTGGCGCCAAGCCCCATGACGAAATCGCGCTTGTCCTCATCCGAGATCACGCCAATGGCGTTGGCACCTGCGGTGTTGATCAGCTGGATCGCGTAGGAGCCAAGACCGCCGGATGCGCCCCAAACCAGAACGTTTTGGCCCGGTTTCAGCTCATGCGGCTCGTGACCAAACAGCATCCGGTAAGCGGTGGCAAGCGTCAGCGTGTAACAGGCGGCCTCTTCCCAGGTCAGATGTTTCGGGCGCGGCATCAGCTGCTGGGCCTGCACCTTTGTGAACTGGGCAAACGATCCGTCCGGGGTCTCGTAGCCCCAGATCCGCTGGGAATTGGAGAACATCGGATCGCCACCGTTGCACTCCTCGTCGTCGCCATCGTCCTGATTACAGTGAACCACGACCTCGTCGCCAACCTTCCAGCGCTTGACCTTGTCGCCAACGGCCCAAACGATGCCCGAGGCATCGGATCCTGCGATATGATAGGCCGCGCCATGACCGTCAAACGGGCTGATCGGCTGGCCAAGACCGGCCCAGATGCCATTGTAATTGACACCGGCGGCCATGACGAGAACCAGAACCTCGTTGCTGTCCAAGGTCCAGGTCGGCACGACTTCGAGCTTCATGGCGTCTTCCGGCGGGCCGTGACGCTCGCGCCGGATTGCCCAGGCGTACATGTTTTTCGGAACATGGCCCAAAGGGGGAATTTCCCCGATTTCGTAAAGGTCCTTCATCGGCGCTGCCTCCGCCGTGCGGTTGTCGTTGGCCTGGGCCGTTGACGTCATTGATCCGTCCTCCCAATTCGTTGTTAGCCTGCGCTTTTTCGCAAACGCACAAGGCAAACCGGGCCGAAAGCCCGAATTTGCGCAACTATCGTTCGAAATCGGATAAGTATCTATACGACTATTGCTTAACTTGCCTTTCGAGCCAAGTCGCTTTTTGCATCGCATATAAAACCCTTATCCTGCCGTACCAACGAAAGGCTGGGTTGACGTTAAAGGAAGCTCTTGGTCACTCTTGACCAGACGCGCGGACTGGCTGCCTGACGCCAACGCTCGAGAGGCAGGCCACCGAGGAGGAAAGACAACACCATGTCGGACGCAAAGCCGGAAAGGCGAGACCGCCCCTGGATCTTCCGCACCTATGCAGGCCATTCGACGGCGGCGGAATCCAACAAGTTGTACCGCGGCAATCTCGCGAAGGGCCAGACCGGTCTGTCGGTCGCCTTCGACCTGCCGACCCAGACGGGCTATGACCCGGATGACCTGCTTGCACGCGGTGAAGTCGGAAAGGTCGGTGTCCCGGTCGCCCATCTCGGCGACATGCGCACCCTTTTCAACGACATCCCGCTTGAGCGCATGAACACGTCCATGACGATCAATGCGACCGCGCCTTGGCTGCTTTCTCTCTATGCCGCCGCCGCCGACGAACAGGGCGCGGACCGGAAACTTCTCTCGGGCACCACGCAGAACGATATCATCAAGGAGTATCTGTCGCGCGGCACCTATGTGTTTCCGCCAGCGCCGTCCTTGCGCCTGACCACGGATGTCATCGCCTGGACCTATTCGGAAATGCCGAAATGGAACCCGATGAATGTCTGCTCCTATCACTTGCAGGAGGCAGGTGCGACACCGGTGCAGGAACTCTCGTTTGCGCTCGCAACCGCCATCGCGATTCTGGACGGGCTGAAGGCAAATGGTGCCATTCCGGCAGAGGATTTCCCGAAAGCGGTCGGCCGCATCTCCTTCTTCGTGAATGCCGGCATGCGTTTCGTCACCGAAATGTGCAAGATGCGCGCCTTCACCGAACTTTGGGACGAAATCTGCCGCGAACGCTATGGCGTTGAGGACGAACGCTACCGCCGGTTCCGCTATGGCGTTCAGGTCAATTCACTCGGACTGACCGAGCAGCAGCCGGAAAACAATGTCTACCGCATCCTGATCGAAATGCTGGCTGTGGTCCTGTCCAAGAATGCAAGGGCCCGGGCCGTCCAGTTGCCTGCGTGGAACGAAGCGCTCGGCCTGCCGCGCCCGTTCGATCAGCAATGGTCCCTGCGGATGCAGCAAATCGTCGCCTACGAGACCGACCTTCTGGAATATGCGGATATCTTCGACGGCTCGGCGGAAATCACCCGCAAGGTCGAGGCGCTCAAGGACGAGGCGCGGGACGAACTTGCGCGCATCGATGCCATGGGCGGCGCCGTCGCAGCGGTTGAATCCAGCTACATGAAACGCAAGCTGGTGGAAGCCAATTCCAGCCGGTTGGCCGGGATCGAGACCGGCGATCAGGTGGTCGTCGGCGTCAACAAATACATCGAGTCCGAACCTTCACCGCTGGCGGCCGGCGAGGATGGCGGCATCCTGACCGTGCCCGAGCATGTCGAAGGCGAAGCCATCGAGAAGGTGAAGGCCTGGCGCGAGGCCCGCGATCAGTCCGCTGTTGACGCGGCTCTTGCGGATCTCAAGTCGGCGGCAAGCGAAGGCCGCAATATCATGGAGCCTTCGATCGCCGCAGCAAAAGCGGGTGTTACCACCGGCGAATGGGGCCGCACCTTGCGCGAAATCTTCGGCGAATACCGGGCCCCGACCGGCGTCGGCCAGTCGGTCAGCGACGATGCGGGAGATCTCGCAGCCGTCCGGACCGATGTCGACACGCTGTCGAAAGCCCTTGGCCGGCGTCTGAAATTCCTTGTCGGCAAGCCCGGGCTTGACGGCCATTCCAACGGGGCCGAACAAATCGCCGTCCGGGCCCGCGATTGCGGCATGGAAGTGGTTTACGAGGGCATCCGCCTGACCCCGGCCCAGATCGTCAACACGGCCATCGAGGAAGATGTCCATGTGATCGGCCTGTCGATCCTGTCCGGCTCGCATCTGGCCCTTGTGCGCGACGTCATGGACCGCCTGCGCGCGTCAGGTGCCGATGACATCCCGGTCGTGGTCGGTGGCATCATTCCGGACGAGGATTCGGCCCAACTCAAGGCCATGGGCGTGGCAGCTGTCTATACGCCCAAGGACTTCCAGCTGACCGACATTATGGGCGACGTCGTGAAAATCGTCTCGGCCCGGGCCGACAAGGCGGCCTGAGCAGATTCATACAGAAATCTCAATAATCACTGGAGATCAAGCAAGGGACGGGTAGAGTAAAACCAACATCAAGACGGGGGACCTGCCCATGCTTCAAGGGGCCATGATTGTCTGGTTTCTTCTCACCGCCGCCAGCCTGATCTTCGTCATCTGGGATTCGATCTTCAACGGCGTTACCAGCTGGGTGCAGAAACTCGCCTGGATTCTGGTTGTCGCCTATACCGGCCCTGTCGGCTGTTTTGTCTATCTGCTGGCCTGCCGGAGACCGTTTCCCGGAGGACATGACGCCTTCACCAACGTTCCCTGGAAACAGGGCATCAACAGCGAAATGCACTGTCTTGCGGGGGATGCCACGGGAATTTTGATCGCCGCGTCAATTGTTCCACTTCTCGGACTGACCAACGGCTGGGACAGCATCTTCGAGTATATTGCGGGCTTTGTCTGCGGGCTGTTCATCTTTCAGGCCCTGATGATGCGCGGCATGTATAATGGCGATTATTGGCTCGCCGTCAGGAAAACCATCTTTGCCGAAACGGTTTCGATGAACTGCGTCATGTTCGGCATGTTGCCGACCATGATTGTGTTTGCAGCGATCTGGCCCGGCTCGACAGACCCGCTTGCGGCCGAATTCTGGTTTCGCATGAGTCTGGCCTCCGTTGTCGGTCTGATCACCGCCTTCCCGGTGAATTACTGGCTGGTTGCAGCCAATCTGAAACACGGCTGCATGACCCTTCCCGGCGCCGACACGATCTCGATCGGCCACCGGTCTCCGGAACACTCCATCGTGTCTGAAACGGGTATGACCCATGACCATGGCGGTCACGGCAGCGGGATGAGCCATCACCCTCAAGGTAAAATGGACCATTCGAGCCACGGCGGCCACAAGATGTCAGACCACACGATGTCAGACAAGGATGCGCCTGAATCCGGGCACGGCCTAAACGCCATGCACGGGCATATGGATCATGACCATGGCAGCCACCAGCACGGCGGCAGCCATGAAGGGCATGGCGGGATGGCCATGAAATCCCTGCCGATGGCAATCCAAATCCTCCTGATCCTGGCAAGTTTCGTGCTTTTGATCGGGGCAGGGCTGATCACGAACTTATTTGTTCCGATCCGTTTCTAGCCTGGTCCCCTTCCCTTTTCCGCCGAGCCTGTTAAAAGGCGCCACATCTGTTCAATGGACAGTTCACCGGTCGCAGCCTACCCGGTGCCAGCGAAAACAAGGGACCAAAATTGAAAACACTTGTCATCTGTTCCGGCGGAATGGATTCCGTCACCCTTGCGCACAAGGTTGCGCGAGAGCACGAGCTGATCGGCCTCGTGTCATTCGACTATGGCCAACGGCACAAGAAAGAACTCGACTTCGCCAGGGCCTGTGCCGACGACCTGAAAACCGAATATGTCCTGATCGACATTGCCCATATCGGTGCACAGCTGACCGGCTCGGCGCTGACCGATGATGTGGAGGTGCCGGACGGACATTATGCCGAAGAAAGCATGCGCATTACGGTGGTTCCGAACCGGAATGCGATCATGCTGACCATTGCCTATGGAATTGCCTCTGCACGCGGGGCTGAAGCCGTTGCAACGGCAGTTCATGGCGGCGATCACTTCATCTATCCCGACTGCCGCCCGGCCTTCACCGAAAGCTTCGAGACCATGCAGCGTCATGCCCTCGACGGCCTCGGCGAGGTCAAGCTGTACACGCCCTATGTCCACAAGCCCAAGGATGCGATTGCGGCCGAAGGTTTGAAACTCGGCGTCGACTACCGGAAGACCTGGTCCTGCTACAAGGGCGGCGCCATCCATTGCGGCCGTTGCGGCACCTGCGTGGAACGGCGCGAAGCGTTTCATCTCGCTGGCGGGATCGACCCCACGGACTATGCGGATCCGGACTTCTGGAAGGCAGCTTGCGATGTTTAGAATTACCAAGGAATTTCATTTCTCCGCCAGCCACCAGCTTTTCGGACTGGAAGAGGACCACCCTTGCGCGCGTCTCCATGGACACAATTATGTGGTCGAGGTTGAGCTGGAATCTTCGGAGCTGAACCGGATCGGTTTTGTCCGCGACTACCGGGAGCTCGGCGCATTCAAAACCTATCTTGATGACTGTCTCGACCACCGGCACCTGAACGACGTGCTCGGGGATGATTGTGTGACGGCGGAAACCATGGCCCGGCATTTTTACAACTGGTGCAAGCAGCATTGGCCGGAGACCTCCGCGGTCCGGGTCAAGGAAACGCCGAAGACCTGTGCCGAATACCGCCCGATAGGGATTGCAGCGTGAGCGAGAGCCTGATCCGGGTCAGCGAGATTTTCGGCCCGACCATTCAGGGGGAAGGGGCCCTGATCGGCCAGCCGACCGTGTTCGTACGCACCGGCGGCTGCGATTACCGCTGTTCATGGTGCGACACGCTGCATGCGGTCGACAGCAGCTACCGCCATGACTGGCATCCAATGGATGCGGCCGGGATTTTTGCGGAAGTCGAGCGGCTCTCGGGCGGGACACCGCTGACCGTTTCACTCTCCGGCGGCAATCCGGCCATTCAGCCCCTTGGGGGCCTGATCCGGTTGGGCCGCGAAAAGGGCTACCGCTTCGGACTGGAAACCCAAGGGAGTCTGGCAAAGGACTGGTTTGCGGATCTCGATGTCCTGACGCTCAGCCCGAAGCCACCGTCAAGCGGCATGACAACGGATTGGGCAGCTTTTGCAGATTGCCTTTCGGCAGCCGGGCCTCGTCCGGAAACCGTCCTGAAAATCGTGGTCTTCGACGATAAAGACTATGATTATGCCCGGCAGGCGGCCGCGCGGTTTCCGAAACTGCCGGTCTATCTCCAGCCGGGCAACCACACCCCGCCGCCGCCCGACAAGGCCGACGGCGTCATCGACATCGACGGCATCATGGAGCGCATGCGCTGGCTGATCGACAAGGCAACAGCCGACCGCTGGTTCGAAGCGACCGTACTGCCGCAACTTCACACCCTGATCTGGGGCAATCTCAGAGGCGTTTAACCTGATGAGCGATCAAAGCATTTACCAAAACCTGACACAGCTCGGCACCTCGACCGACCTGCCCGCCTCACCGGAAGACGCCGTTCTCGAAAAGGTGCCGAACCCACAGGCAGGCACCGGCTACATGGTGCGCTTCGTAGCCCCGGAATTCACCTCTCTGTGCCCGATCACCGGCGCACCGGATTTCGCCCATCTGGTGATCGACTATGTGCCGCAGGACTTTCTAGTCGAGAGCAAGTCGCTGAAGCTGTTCCTTGGCTCCTTCCGAAATCATGGCGCTTTCCACGAGGACTGCACGGTTTCGATCGGAAAACGTCTTGTCGCGCTTCTTGAACCCAAATGGCTGCGCATCGGCGGCTACTGGTATCCACGCGGCGGTATTCCGATCGACGTGTTCTACCAGACCGGCCCGGCACCTGAAGGGGTCTGGATCCCGGATCAGGGCGTCGCGCCGTATCGCGGCCGGGGTTAGCTCAACACAACAACCTTGGCCCCCAACGGCACGCGATCATAGAGATCGATAATATCCTGCTGCCACATGCGGATGCAGCCGCTCGATGCATTGGTGCCGATGCTTTGCGGCTGATTCGTTCCGTGGATCCGGTAAAGCGTGTCCTTGTTGTCCTGCCAAAGATAGAGGCCGCGGGCACCGATCGGATTGCCTGGGCCGCCCTCCTGTCCGTCGCGGTATTTTTCCAGATACGGCTCCCGTGCAATCATTTCGTCGGGCGGGAACCACTTCGGCCATTCTCGCTTGAACCGGATCACGGCCTCGCCGTTCCAGGCAAATCCAGCCCGCCCGACACCGATGCCATACCGGATGGCACGGCCACCTGGCTCAATGAAATAGAGAAACTTGTTGTTCGGATCGACGACAATCGTGCCCGGCTCATAAGGCGTTGAATACCAAACAGACTGCCGGAGATAGATCGGATCCACGTTCTGATAGTCGATCCGTGGAAGATCAAAACCGCCATCACGGACCGGGGCATAGGCGGTCGCATAATCCGGCTTGTCATCATAAAACGGTGCCAATCCGCCCTGAACAACGCTTTGCGGCCTGCTCTGGCAAGAAGCCAGCGTCGCGGCGAGCCCCAACATGACAAACCGGCGGCTGAGCGTCGACCCCATCTTTGCCCTTTCCCATGGCAGTTTCAAAACCCTCTGGCCCAGTTAATCAGGCCTGCGCGCAAACCGCAAAGCAAGTTGGTTACAAATACAATTGAGCTCGATCCCAAACCCCTGCCTCTTGCGACGTCTTTTCCTTGGGGTCCGGACAAACTTGCCCTAAAGTCATCCGAACATGGCATAACGCGGCCGGGGGGCCGGGAGGAGGACCTGTGTGCAAGACCCCTTTGAATACCGGCATCAGCAGGCGCAGGCTGATGGCAAGCACTGTGGCAGCAGGCGGTCTGGCAGCAGTCGGCGGACCGGCAGGTTTTTCGGCAGCTCAGGCACAAACGCCCCCTGCCCCGCCGCTGTCGCCGCCGGCCACACCGGATGAAGCGTTGGAGCGGCTGGCTGCGGGAAACGCGCGCTATGTTGCCAATGAACCGCTCAACGCCGATCACTCGGTGGAACGGGCACAACGCGCGGCGGGCCAGCAGCCGTTCGCGGCGATTGTCGCCTGTTCCGATTCCCGTGTGGCGCCGGAGATCATTTTCGATCAGGGGCTGGGCGACCTGTTTGTGGTGCGGGTGGCCGGTAACTTCATCAATGAGGATGGCCTTGCGAGCCTTGAATTTGCCGCGGCGGTCCTTGGGGTCCAGGCCATCGTGGTGCTGGGGCATACCGGCTGCGGCGCCGTCAATGCCACGATCCAGTCGATCGAGGACCGGGATCTTCCGCCCGGCCATCTACCGAGCCTGGTCAACGCGATCCGGCCCGCGGTCTATGACGTGCTGCCGGACAACCCGCCCGATCTGCTGGAGGCGGCGATCGCCCGGAACGCCAGGCTCAATGCCGAGGCCGCAAGCACATCCCACCCGATCCTATCGGAGCTGCACGGTTCCGGCGCGCTCGTATCCCGTGCCGGGGTCTACGACATCGCAACCGGCAAGGTCGCGTTCCTTTGAGCCGCCGCCCGGCACAAAAATCCGCCGCGTGGTCTGCCGCCGCTGTTTTTTCGGTATTGATCCCGTGAAGCCAGGGAAGCGGCGGGACGCGTCAGGCATTGCCTGCGCATCTTGAGTAAAAACCGTTTCTTCGGCATGACCTGACGGTCCCGCCGGGCTGTTTCTTGCGTCAGACGGACTAACCCGCATCAGGGTCGGATGACGGCAGGAGCCGTTGCCCGCTCCTCCCGCCCCACAGCACAACCGGTGCATCGGGGTCTGCTCAGGTACAGCTGTCTGCCGCGAGCCAGCCGCCGGACCTCGTCAGGCTGCCTTACCGCCCGGCATCAGCCCAGGCCCACCTGCTCCCTGCTGAGGAACTCTCCCCACCAGACCCATGTGAGCAGGTACGGAAAGGGCGAAAGGCAGTGTTAGATTTCATTTTTTGATTGCGTTATGACATCCATACACTCACTAGCAGATCGAATCCTCACGCAGCGTCTTCGATCTGGATGACAAGCCGCTTGCCCAAGGCCTTCAGGGTTTCCTCAAGGGCCGAAAGTTTCGTCTTGTGATTAGGGTCCAGACGCCGCCTGATTTCCTTGTGGTCGATGCCCAATCTTCTCGCCAAAGAGCTTTGGGACAGGTCCGGATCTGTTTTTCGGGCTTTCTCGAAAGCCTCGATCAGCGCAATTTTGGCCGCAAACTGGGCAGGTACAGTCACCGGGACACCGGACATGTCTTGCACCAGTGGCAGGGTTTCACCATCATCAAGGCGACCAAGCAAAGCAACTGCCAACGCGTCTGCCGCCATCTCCAATGCTTCCGCCCGCGTTCCACCGCCGGTAATCGCCTCCGGCAAATCCCGAAAGGTCACAACAAACCCGCCATCCGGGTCAGCGGTAAGCTCAGCGTAAAACGTAGCGCCCATGAACATTTCCTTCGCGGTCAATCGAGACCGAGTTGCCGGCGAATAATCTTCGCCATCAATGGCGATATCCTTTCCGGCACTGTCGTCGTCCTGTCACCGGCTGTCACACGGTAGTGATTGCCTTTGCCCTTTTTCGTATCGACGACGATGTCGAGACCGAGAGCCGCAGCCTGCTTGCGAATATCGCGAATAAACTGGGTTCGAGTAGGCATCAGCCCCCCCTTGAACGAAACAACAAAATGCTCGTTCCGAGGGCGGGTCTCCATACCCTTCCCAAAACCGGAAGCCGGGCCTCTATGCCCATTAAGCTAAAATGAATTTAGGACAAAAATGACCCAAATGTCAATTAAAAATAAAATTTTTGAATACTACTCTACGCCATCAAGCCATCAAATTCCGAGCGGCCCATGGGCCGCTCGGCATCCCAAAAACCTCACCCCGCCACAAGATTCCTGAGCACATACTGGAGGATGCCGCCAGCGCGGACATATTCCAGCTCGTCCTCGGTATCGACCCGGCACAGGCATTCGATGGTTTTGGTCGTGCCGTCCTCATAGGTCACCTCCACATCCATCATCTGGCGCGGGGTGATGTCGGCGATGCCCTTGATGGTGACGCGTTCCTTGCCGGTGATGTTGTGGCTTTGCCAGCTCTCGCCATCCTTGAAGGTGAGCGGGATGACGCCCATGCCGACCAGGTTGGAGCGGTGAATGCGCTCGAACGACTGGGCGATCACGGCGCGCACACCAAGCAGCTTGGTGCCCTTGGCGGCCCAGTCGCGCGAGGAACCGGTGCCGTATTCCTTGCCCGCAAAGATCACCAGCGGAATGCCGGCTTCGCTGTATTCCATGCAGGCGTCGTAGATCCACTCCTGCTTGCCGTCCTTCATGGTCACGCCGCCCTCGACGCCTGGAACCATCTGATTCTTGATGCGTATGTTGGCAAACGTGCCGCGCATCATGACCTCGTGGTTGCCCCGGCGCGAACCGTAGGAATTGAAATCCTTGCGCGCGACCTGATGCCCGGACAGGTATTTCCCGGCCGGGCTGTTTTCCTTGATCGCGCCCGCCGGTGAAATGTGGTCGGTGGTGATTGAATCGAGGAACAGGCCCATCACCGCCGCATTGTCGATGTCCTCAAGCGGTTTCGGCTCCATGGTCATGCCCTCGAAATAGGGCGGGTTCTGCACATAGGTGGAGGCGGACGGCCAGCCATAGGTCATGCCGCCTTCCACCGTGATCGCCTGCCAGTGTTCATCCCCCTTGAAGACGTCGGCATAACGGGTGCGGAACATCTCTTCCGTGATCGAGGAGCGGATCAGCGCGGTGATTTCCTCCGTCGTGGGCCAGAGGTCCTTGAGATAGACCGGGTTGCCGTCACGGTCCTCGCCGAGCGGATCGTTCGCCACGTTGATGTTGAGCGATCCGGCGAGCGCGTAGGCCACCACCAGCGGCGGCGAGGCCAGATAGTTAGCGCGCACATCCGGATTGACCCGGCCCTCGAAATTCCGGTTTCCGGACAGAACCGAACAGACCACCAGATCGTTCTTGTTGATCGTCTCGGAAATCGCCTGGTCGAGCGGTCCGGAGTTGCCGATGCACGTGGTGCAGCCATAGCCGGTCAGGTTGAAGCCGAGCGCGTCGAGATCCTTCTGAACGTCGGCCTTTTCCAGATAGTCGGTGACAACCTGAGAGCCCGGTGCAAGCGACGTCTTGACCCAGGGCTTGACCTTCATGCCCTTTTCCAGCGCCTTGCGGGCAACAAGACCAGCGCCGATCAGCACCGACGGGTTGGAGGTGTTGGTGCAGGACGTGATTGCGGCAATCACCACATCGCCATCGGACAGACCGTGATCGCGGCCCTCGACGGCAAAACGGGTATCGGGCCTGTCGAGCACCTCCAGATCGCCGGCTGGGGCTGTGGCGCTCTTGATTTCCTTGAGCGCATCGGAGAATTTCACATCCGCCACGTCGAGCGGTACCCGGTCCTGCGGCCGCTTCGGTCCGGCAAGCGAGGGCACCACGGTGGAAATGTCGAGATGGAGCGTGTCGGTGAACTCCGGTTCTTCCGCGCCATCGCGGAACATGCCTTGCGCCCTTGCATAGGCCTCCACCAGCGCGATCCGGTCCTTGTCGCGGCCAGTGGCTTCCAGATATTTCAGCGTGTCGGCATCCACGGGGAAGAACCCGCAGGTCGCGCCATATTCGGGTGCCATGTTGGCGATGGTGGCCGCATCCTCAAGGCTGAGATTGTCAAGGCCGGGGCCGTAGAACTCGACGAACTTGCCGACCACGCCCTTGGCGCGCAGCATCTGGACCACGGTGAGGACCAGATCGGTCGCGGTGATGCCCTCGTTGAGCGCGCCGGTCAATCGGAACCCGATCACTTCCGGGATCATCATGGAAATCGGCTGGCCGAGCATGGCAGCCTCCGCCTCGATGCCGCCCACGCCCCAGCCAAGCACCGCAAGGCCGTTGACCATGGTGGTATGGCTGTCGGTGCCGACCAGCGTGTCCGGATAGGCGAGTGTTTCGCCGTTTTCCTCCCTGCTCCAGACGGTCTGGGCAAGATACTCCAGATTGACCTGATGACAGATGCCGGTGCCCGGCGGCACGGCGCGGAAATTGTCGAACGCCGACTGGCCCCAGCGCAGGAAGGCGTAACGCTCGCCGTTGCGTTCGTATTCCAGCTCGACGTTTTTCTTGAAGGCGTCTCCCGTGCCGAAATAATCGACCATCACCGAGTGGTCGATGACGAGATCGACCGGCACTTGCGGGTTGATCTTTTGCGGATCCCCTCCGAGCTTCACCGCCGCATCGCGCATGGCTGCCAGATCGACCACAGCCGGAACGCCGGTAAAATCCTGCATCAGGACGCGGGCCGGGCGGTAGGCGATCTCGTGGGTGGATTTCTTCTCCAGAAGCCACTGGGCCATTGCCACGATGTCCCGTTTCCTGACCGTTTGGCCGTCTTCGTGGCGCAACAGGTTTTCAAGCACGACCTTCAGCGAAAACGGCAGCTGGGACACACCTTCAAGGCCGTTTTCCTCTGCTTCGGGAATGGAAAAATAGGTGTAGGTCTTGCCACCGGCTTGAAGCGTTCTCTTGCAGTTGAAGCTGTCGAGGGATTGGGTCACGGCGTACGGTCTCCTTCGCATCTACAGCAGCCAAGCCGCGTCTTGCCGGCCGCCGGTCTACACGTTTCAGAAGGCTTTTGAGGACCAAAAGCCCGGGACACCCCAAGACATCATTGGGGGCCTTGGCAACGACCGCAAACAGGACCTCTCCCCCATTCTTGCCGCTGCAATTCCTGATAGGTCTGATTACAGAATTACGATCAAAATCTCCAGACGGTCTTCATGTAGGGCGGGAGCCCCGATTTTTCATCCGCTGATCCGGCAAAGTCTGCGGAATGAGAGGAACACGCGCGCCATGCCAAAAAACATGAGCGGGCGGACATGCGCTGCCGTTTCGAGTCTTCTTCAAGGAACGCTGTCAATGGCGGAAACCACCGTTGATTATCTCCGGGCCAATTTGTTGCATATGGCGCATCCGCGGCGGATTCCAGCAATCTCACGAGTTCCGCAGCCTTGTTTTCCGCACCGGAAAAGGATTGCATACCGTTGTATACTGAACTATGTAGAGCCCAGCGAGCTTCCCCGGCGAGCCATCGAATGTGCAGTCCGGCGCTGAAGCTCTTCCCATCACAAAACGCCGGAGGTTTCATGAGCCTTTACACTGACTACCTCAAAGAGATTGAAACCCGCAAAGGCCAGGGCCTTCATCCCAAGCCGATCGAAGACGGGGCCCTTGTTGCCGAACTGATCGCCCAGATCAAGGACACCGGACATGAGCACCGGGCCGACTCGCTGAATTTCTTCATCTACAACACCCTGCCCGGCACCACGAGTGCGGCGGGTGAAAAGGCGAAGTTCCTGAAGGAAATCATCCTCGGCGAAGCTGAAGTTGCGGAAATCGCACCGGCTTTCGCGTTCGAGTTGCTGTCGCACATGAAGGGCGGACCGTCCGTCGAAGTCCTGCTTGATCTGGCACTTGGGCAAGACAAGGCGATTGCGACACAGGCCGCAGAGGTCCTGAAGACCCAGGTGTTTCTCTATGAGGCCGATACTGACCGCCTGAAGGCCGCTTTCGAGGCCGGCAACGAAGTCGCCCGGGACATTCTGGAAAGCTACGCGAAGGCCGAGTTCTTCACCAAGCTTCCCGATATCGAGGAAGAGATCAAGGTCGTCACATATGTTGCCGCCGAAGGCGATATCTCCACCGACCTTCTGTCGCCGGGCAATCAGGCCCATTCGCGCTCCGACCGTGAGCTGCACGGCAAATGCATGATCTCCGAGGCGGCGCAGAAGGAAATCGAGGCACTGAAGCTTCAGCATCCGGACAAGCGCGTGATGCTGGTTGCCGAAAAGGGCACCATGGGCGTCGGCTCGTCCCGCATGTCCGGCGTCAACAATGTCGCGCTTTGGACCGGCAAGCAGGCAAGCCCCTATGTGCCTTTCGTCAACATCGCACCGGTTGTGGCCGGAACCAACGGCATTTCGCCGATCTTCCTCACCACTGTTGGCGTGACAGGCGGCATCGGCATCGACCTGAAAAACTGGGTCAAGAAGCTCGGGCCGGACGGCAAGCCGATCCTCAACAATGACGATGCCCCGGTTCTGGAGCAGAAATACTCTGTCGAGACCGGCACCGTCCTGAAGATCAACACCCGGACCAGAAAGCTCGTCAGCGAAGACGGCAGCGAGGAACTCGCTGATGTTTCCTCCGCCTTCACGCCGCAAAAGGTCGAGTTCATGAAGGCGGGCGGTTCCTACGCCGTTGTCTTCGGCAAGAAGCTGCAGACATTTGCTGCAGAAACCCTTGGTGTCGAGGCGCCGCTGGTCTTTGCGCCGTCCAAGGAAATCTCCCATGAAGGCCAGGGCCTGACAGCGGTCGAGAAGATCTTCAACCGCAACGCGGTCGGCTCCACGCCGGGCAAGACCCTGCATGCCGGTTCCGACGTCCGGGTGAAGGTCAACATCGTCGGCTCGCAGGACACGACCGGCCTGATGACCTCTCAGGAACTGGAAGCCATGGCGGCCACCGTCATCTCGCCGACGGTTGACGGCGCCTACCAGTCCGGCTGCCACACGGCTTCCGTCTGGGATCTGAAGGCACAGGCTAACATTCCGAAACTCATGAAGTTCATGAACAAGTTCGGCCTGATCACCGCCCGCGATCCGAAGGGCGAATATCACGCCATGACGGACGTGATCCACAAGGTGCTGAACGACATCACCGTCGATGACTGGGACATCATCATCGGCGGCGACAGCCACACCCGCATGTCCAAGGGCGTTGCCTTTGGCGCGGACTCCGGCACCGTGGCGCTGGCACTTGCCACCGGTGAGGCAACCATGCCGATCCCCGAAAGCGTCAAGGTGACCTTCAAGGGCACGATGGCCGATCACATGGACTTCCGCGATGTGGTGCATGCCACCCAGGCGCAGATGCTGAAGCAGCATGGCGACAACGTGTTCCAGGGCCGCGTCATCGAAGTGCATATCGGCACCCTGCTTGCCGACCAGGCCTTTACCTTTACCGACTGGACCGCGGAGATGAAGGCAAAGGCCTCGATCTGCATTTCCAACGACGACACGCTGATCGGGTCTCTGGAACTCGCCAAGGCGCGCATCCAGGTGATGATCGACAAGGGCATGGACAATGGCAAGCAGGTGCTTCAGGGCCTGATTGACAAGGCCGACAAGCGCATTGCCGAAATCCGGTCCGGTGATAAGCCTGCCCTGACCCCGGATGCAGATGCCAAATACTTTGCCGAGGTCGTCGTCGATCTCGACGAGATCAACGAGCCGATGATCGCCGACCCGGACGTGAACAACGAGGACGTGTCCCGGCGCTACACCCACGACACCATTCGCCCGGTGTCCTATTATGGTGCCGAAAAGAAGGTTGATCTCGGCTTTGTCGGCTCCTGCATGGTGCACAAGGGCGACATGAAGATCGTGGCCGGCATGCTCAAGAACCTTGAGAAAGCCAAGGGCAAGGTCGAATTCAAGGCCCCGCTTGTGGTCGCAGCGCCGACCTACAACATCATCGACGAGCTGAAGGCAGAAGGCGACTGGGACGTCCTGCAGAAATACTCCGGCTTTGAATTCGATGATGCCGCACCGAAGAGCACCGCGCGGACCGAGTACGAGAACATTCTCTATCTCGAGCGTCCGGGCTGTAACCTTTGCATGGGCAACCAGGAAAAGGCCGCCAAGGGCGACACGGTGCTGGCCACGTCCACACGCCTGTTCAAGGGCCGTGTGGTGGAAGATGCTGCCGGGAAGAAGGGCGAGTCGCTGCTGGCTTCGACCCCGGTCGTGGTCCTGTCGGCGATCCTTGGCCGCACGCCGAGCATCGACGAGTACAAGGACGCGGTCGAAGGCATTGACCTGACCAAGTTCGCCCCGCCGCTGCAAAAGCCGCTGGACACCAAGTCGGTCCATTTCTAGGAAAATCCGCGCTTTGGCGCTGGTTCACAAAACCAATCGCCCCGGCCAAAAGCCGGGGCTTTTTGTATGCCGCCGCAGATGGTTCACGCCGATATGCAAGGGTGGCTTGCCATGGAATCCGGGAGACTTGCGTTCGTCATCCCGGGCAAGCGACAGCGCGCCCCGGGACCGGAGAGGCGGGAAGGAACTGATCCTACAGACTTTCAAAACCTTGAGCGTGACTTCGTATAGCTCCGATTGCGCTGTGCCCCGAGTGTCCTGCTTTAGTAATCACCTGACAGT
>NZ_SMMF01000175.1:0-331 GCF_009711355.1 Roseibium sp. RKSG952
AACAAGATTTGTAAAAAATCCTGCGCTAAGATCGAACGGAAGGAGAACGGAGCTCTCCAAAGCGGCACAACTCTGCGGTTAATGAGACAACCCAGTTCATATCGATTTTCTGGCGGTGAAACTATGTCCGAAACCACTGTCCGTTTCTTGCAGGTGTCCAAATATCTGTTTTCCTAATTTTTAGACACCATGAAACAAGCTGTCCAAAAACGTCCGTATTCGGACAGGTTAGGTTTGGTGTTAGCGCAGGATTTTTTACAAATCTTATTCTGACCCCATCAAGTCAATTTGTGCAACAACGTCGCCTAAGTCATCCAGGGCGTCGACTTCG
>NZ_SMMF01000122.1:0-275 GCF_009711355.1 Roseibium sp. RKSG952
CTTCCGGAACATATGCCAACGCCCTGCCGCATTGTTTCACTGCCTCGAGGCATGTCTCCTCCGTCCGGAGGCTCTCCGGCACATCTTCCAGCGCCCATCTATCTTGCTTCACCGCTTCGAGGCACATCTCTCGCGTCCGGTGGTCTTTCGGCACCCATTGCAGCATCCTGCCGTCTTGCCTCACCGCCTCGACGCAGATCTCCTCCGCTCGAAGGACTCGCGGCACATGTTGCAGTGCACTGCCTTTTTGCCTGACCGCCTCGAGGCACATCTCC
>NZ_SMMF01000757.1:0-7006 GCF_009711355.1 Roseibium sp. RKSG952
AGCCTGACGGCCTGCGTTTAACGTCTTCCCTGTCCTTCAGGGTGGAAAAGACGTTAACTTCGCCTGTCTGGGACTTGGACAGGATTATATTTAGTGGACGCCCGGCAGCCACAACAATCAGTACGGGATCTCGGTGTCGTAGAGATCGCCCGCGTTCAACAGGGCTTCCGGTGTCATGTCTCTCAGGTGATCACCGACCTGCTCATAGGATGGCATATCCGTACTCTTGTTCGTCGCCGCTTCGAGTGTCGCCTTGACCCCGAGGTCTGGAACTTCGGAACTCACTTCGTCCGGCTCGACCCCGAGAGCCTTCCACATCTTGTTGATCGTTTCTTTCGCCTCGATGTCTGGGAACTGGACCATGCTCGTGTCCTGCCCCCGGCGCGTTCGTCCGTTCTCGTGCTCAAGTCCCGTCGGAAGACGCAATGGCAGGCGTTTGCCCTTGAGGAGGGCCTCCATCTCATTTCTGGATGTCTGCATAAGGACCTTCATTGCAACCCGCTCGAGGTGCTCCCGCTCGGATTCGCGGCGGTCCTGAAGTGAACCGAGTTCGACCTCGATCTTGTCCTCCTTGCGTCCGCGCGCGAGCGTTCTCTCCTTAGGCTCGGAAAGGAGTTCGACGTTTGATATGTGTTTGCCGAGGATTTCTCGCAGGATTTCGCGCAAGGCGGCTTCCGGGTCGCCGATATCACCGCGCACGAAGGAATGTCCCGTCTCGTCTTCACAGCGCCAGCGATAGGAGTAGACCGACCACGCCAGACGGCCCTTTGCGGAGCCGTCGATCGGGTTCAGCCCGAGGGAGCGCAAATCGGTCGTGGCTGCTTTTCTGTCCTTGTAGAGGTCGGGGCATGTGGTGGCCGCCAATTCCGCGTCGAGAACCCCATAGCCTCGGCGCATGGCCTCCCATGCGTTGCTCTGGGTTCTCTTGATCGATTGCCTCAGGAAGTCGTCTAGAGTGACGATGTCGTCGACGATCACCTCTTCGGGGATGACCGAAGAGAGTGAGAACCAGATCGGAGCATCGCCCTCGCGGTAAACCGGGCGAAGGCGTCCGAGGAACTGAAGGAGTTCCTCCTCGCGGTACTGGCGCTGGATCATCCGGCCCCATTTGCCCGGAAACATCGGTACCGCCATCTTGACATCGTGACCCGAGCGCATACGGACGGTCTGCACTCCGGCTGGAACCATGAGAGGCTTCCTCTCTCGGCTCAGGCCGGTGCCGAGGTTGTCGTAAGGCTCCTCTGGATCGTCGTCGTCATACGTCAGGGCGGCGACCAGACCGTCGATTGTTCGAATGGGGAGTTCCATGCGCCCGACGGAGATTGCGGCCGCGTGGAACTTGGCAAAATCGAGACCGCGCATCGCGCCGAAATGACACCAGTCGATGTTGTGTGGGCCTTCCCAGTCAAGATTGACCGTGCGTCGCACGAGAATGGAGCCGCCCGCCACCACCCTGCTCCACCCGTAGAGAGCAGAAGTCATCGTCAGAGCCCTGCGGACATCCTGAAGAAGCTTGCCAGAACTCGATTTCTCCTGCTTCGTCGCCGAGGGCGGGGCCACGACGGAGGCGTTCGAATACGTCCGGTCGGCTATGGCGACGATTCTGACGTTCAGGCTCGCCGGAATGTCGTGAACGACGACCTCCTTCCCGGACCAGATCTTGGAAATCATGTCGGGCGCGGCGGATGCGTCGAGGAGGAGAAGCGGACGATCCACCCAGTTAGGGGTTTCACGCCAGGAAATTCTGATCGTATGCCGGGTCTCGCCCTTCGCAGTAATGTCCTCGAGAGGCTGAATCCGGTAGTCCTTGATCTTCTTTTTGGGCGTGTTGGGGGACTCCGCGGCAGGGCCGTATTTGGCGCGGCGCAGGTCGTCCATGATGATCTCGTCGCGGCGCTTCTGCATCCGCTCATAGACGATCTTCCAGAACCTGTATTCCTCGCGAACCTGGGTGCCTGTTGGCTGGGAACAGATTTCCTCGAGTTCCTCCATCGTGATGTCCGGGGTAACCGTGCCGTCGCGTTGGATTGATGCGCCGCAAACGCGCAGCGCGGACTCGACCCACGTGAAGCACACCTGAGCGCCTGTTTGAGGGTCCTTTTCGGTGATCTTGAGGAGAGCCTCGACAGGACATTCCTTCCTCATGAGGGCATCGTTGGCGACCTGGACGGCCATGCGGCGGTCTTCGCCGAACTCTTCTGCGGAAACGCCGTCTGCCTTCTCCTTCTTGGAGAGGCGCGGTGGCTTGCGCGGTGCGTTGAAGGTGTCACTGTCAAGCGTTGCGGTATGAAGGAAGAGGTGGTGAATGCGCTCATCCGCCACAACCGCCCTGACGTGCTGAAGCTCCTCAGGGACATTCAAGGACAGAAAGGCATGCGGCATAAAGACGACGTGACTCCGCTCGATTCGTTTTTTTTGTTTGATTGCTTCACAATCATTGTAATACGGACAGAGAATTTCTTCCTTCATCGGTTTCCCGGTATCGGGATCGATTTCATCGAGCTGCTTTTCCGCCTTGCAGAAGCCAGCCGTGCCGATGCCTGCTTCCATCGCCATAGCTACCTTGTCGGCCATCTGGCAACCAGCCTTGAGCTTGCCTTGATAGATCATCGTCTCGAGGCCGGCGTTCTTCGCGTCCCGGCGTAGTTCGGCGAGCCGGCCGGGAAGATCGTCCTCATGGATAAGGCCGCGGTCTTCCGCCTGCTTGCGCAAATCGTTGTCGGAAAGAGAGGAATCGAGGTTCAGGACTTGAGAGCGATGACGTAGTTCCTCGATGTTGGCGTAGGTCGGGAGCAGGAACAGAATCGGACTGCGCCCCTCGAAGATGATTTCTCCGTCGCTTCCGCGAACTGTATAGTCATCCTTGGTGCGGGGGTCCTCAGCGATGAAGCTGATGCCGCGCGAGGTTTTGCCCGCCCCCGTTGGAGCCTTCAGGATGTGGACGCGGGTGTTGAGGTGCGTTTCGTCATAGACCTCGTCCCAGAAGGTCTTGAACGCCTTCATTAGACCGGACGAAACCGCTTCCGCGGTCGGCCTGCGGTCGCGCTGAATCTCTCGTTCTTCCTTGGCCCCCGGTGCGGGAGGGAGAACCTTGCATTTGATAGGGCTGCGCTGATACCGGGCATGCGGCACGTAGGACGGCGAAGAGGTGTCCACAAATGGCGGCAGGAAGTCGAGGCTATCACCTTCCGTATTACGCGGTTGCGGCGGAATGTGACTATCGGCTGACGGCATGCGGATGAGTTTGCCGTCCTTTTCAGGCGGCAGGAAGTTGCGCCCCTTCAGCTTGCCCGCCTTCAGGCTCCTAGCGGCTGACTTGACCTTGGTCAGACACTCCCGCCTCAGGGAGTTGCCGGTCCATCGACCGCTGAGCACGGCATTCTGACGGAACTCCTCCTCGACGACCTTGGCGAGCATGGGCTGTCCGCTGACGCTGTCGAGGGCGATCTTCCTGTTGGAGGTAACGACGCGCGCACTGAGGGTCGTCAGGTAGGCTTCACGGCCATCACTGACCTTGCCTTCGTCGTTCTCCACCCAGCGGGTATCCGTTCCGCCCGCGCGAAGCCTTGGGATGTAGATACCTTGAGTTTCGTCGAAGACCCACTCCTCCTCCATTTCCTCCATCACCGGGGATCTGTGGAAGGCGCGCAGCACGTCAACGGCTTCGATGAACTCGGCGACCTTTTCGGACGTGACGACGGGGGTGGATTCGGGGCCGAGCATATCCGGCGTACCGTCCAGCCAACGGAAATATCGGCCCGTCACGTGGTGCTTGCCGAAGAAGGTCATCGGCTTGCCCGCAGACAGGACTTCGAGACCTTGGTCGGACTCTCCCGGGTTCTCGGGGGACGGAACGTAAGAGAATTTCGGCGAAACGTTGGGGACCTCGTCATCTTCGTGGTGACGATAAATCAGAGCGATCTTCGGCCAGCGCCCCACCCTTCGGAGCGGCGTCGGGCCGAGGAGGCGCTCCGCGAGTTCCTGAATTTGGGAGCTGAGCGTTTCCTCGACGACGTCGATGTCGATCGCAAAGGTGTTCCCGGACGCGGGACCGAAGACAACGGCTGTGTTGAGCGTCGCGCAATGGCCGCGCCAAAGTTCGAGCGTCTCTCGGGAGGGTCGGCGATCTACGAGTCTGTGCTCTTCTACCCATCTGATGACCTCGCCGTTGACGCGGCCGGGCATGCGTCGCCCGGTGGCCTCCTGCGGGAAGATGCTCCACCCCGCCGCAACCATCTCGCGCGCGTTGGCTGCGAAGATCGTCTCGGCGGGCTTGTACATGTGCTCGAGCGACGAGGCACCGTCGTCTTCGACCACGGGCCGCGCCGCGCCCCCGAAGATGTCGGCCAAATCCCTCAGCGCATCGAAACTCACGCTCGCCCCTTTCTTATGAATCCTTAAGCGCTACCTCACATGTCAAGGATTCCTTGTCAACTGATTTTGGATTCGATATCTTTCGGTTCTCGCCTCCGATTTCGGAGGAAGATAACAGGACACGCCGGATCAATGACGATTGCAAATGACGAGGGGATAACGGTCGGGAACGCTGGCGCGGACAATGGTTCCGCGGCCGGCGAAGGACTCTCCGTGAATTCTTCGGATCACAATGAGGAAACGACCACAAGAAGACCGCCGTCGCTCGAGAAATATCTGTGGGACGCGATTCCGGAGGAGGAGCGGCCCCCGTTCCTGAAGGGTGCCGCTCGGGCGCTTCTCAGGGCCGTTCATCCGGACGAATTCGCCCGTGAGTGGATCAGAAAAAGGAAACGGACGTGACTAATCTTACGCTGGACGAATTGATGGACCTCCTGACACCGAGACCGTCGGAGATGGGATTCAAGGATAAGGATCATCTGGAATACAGGTCGTTTCCCCAGATGCCCATCGAGCTTTGGGAGTGGACAATATCAGTCCTCAAATCCTTTGAGCTGATCATGGTCGTTCAGTCCTCGACCTCCCGCGACGGCCGTCAATACGCGGGCGGGCAGGTATTCGCGCATCCGGACGGTCTTGAGGTTCTGGACTCGGCGGTAGCGAAGATATCCGAAGCGACCTCGAAGCGGGAGACGGAGTAACATGTCGACGTACCAGCCGAAGGGCGGTCTTTGTATCAATGGCGAGAAGGTATCCGAGAGTTACATTCACCTCGATTTTGCGTCCATGACCGTCGTTAGGACTTGTGCGGACAGAATCAGGGCCGTGAAGTGCGCGGCCTATCTGAAACGCGTCGCATGAAACGGGAAAGGCGATCAAGCATGAAGAGAACGGTTTTCTGCGCCTCGTTGGCGGCTTTGCTTCTGTCCGGCTGTGGCCTAACATCGAGGGTTCCGTCCAGCGACACTGCGGTGTCGCCGGAGTGGTCGGACGAATGGGCTGAGTATTCGACGAAGGACGACGGGTCGAACAGTTCGTGGAGCGCTCAGAGCGCGTGGGGAAATCCCCCTAAAGAAAGGAAGGAGGTCGTCGCGGCACTGCTTCCGGACATCGAAGAAACGAAGCCGACCCCGGCTCTTTCGAGACCGAGGTTCTCGTCTTCGGAAGACTTCGTCGATATCCAGGGTGCGCTGAAGGTGGATAGGGGCGCCGAGACGAGAACGCTTAGGCCGTCGGTCGTTGATCCTCCGTCCGTACCGTCTATGCAGCCGGGGTTGGGCAAACTCGTTCGGGCACCACTGGCCGAACCCGTGAAACCCAACGCGCAACCAATTCAACCGGTCCAACTGTCGTCAACCGTCATTAATGCGCAGGAACTTGAGGCGCCGCAATTGACGCAGTTGCCCGCAATAGCAGTGTCAGCTCCTCGTCCGAACTCTGGTTCGACTTCGGTATCTGCTCGTGTAGTAATGCTGTCGCCGGAAGTGCAATTCGCAGACGAGCGCCAGGCCCTCAAGACGAAGGCGGAAGTCGAAACGACCGACCCTCGGGAAGTAATCGAGATGGCTGTGGCAATTGCCCCCAAGCCGGACGAAAGAGTCAGGTCACCTTGGGGAGATCACGTCCTCACACCGGAACTTCGGATGGACCTCGATATCGCGGTTCTGAAGGCGGTGAGTTCGGGATCATCCGCTCATACGGCGTCCGACGGAACAACCAAATTCTGGGTTAAGCGCAAGGGTTTGCGGGGTACTTGTCAGGTATTCGAGGTGACGCGCGGTGGCACCACCTTGAACTCGGCGATCAAGGACCGCGGCGAGGCCGTCTTCTGTGGAAGCTGACGAAAGGAATGTCGATGATCGATATCAATCAAGCAGATCTCGTTAAGCTTTTGACAGTAATCAGGTCAAAGCGGCTTAAGCCCATTAATGGCTCGTTGAACGCGTTTTGCGACGGAACGCCGGAAGCGGTGGGTCTGAGGGACAGGCATGCGGCGGATCTCGCTGACATCGAAAAGGTCGTTCCGATATACGTCTGGGAACAGCTTAAGGTTCTCGAGGACGAAAAACGGTCTGCCGAGGGTGCTGAGGTTGGTGGTCGGGATTCAAAGGACGGTCTGGAACCGGTTCTGCGACGAGTCGCTGAAAATCGCGATAGAGCGCCATATTTCTCGGAGTGGCGCCACCTCAAGTCCGGTCAACTATATGTCGTGAATATGCACGTCATCCAGGAGGCGACGCTCGAGCCGGCGGTCGTCTATTACGGAAAGTTTGCAGATCCGCGCGAAATCTGGTGCCGGACAGCTTTCGAATTCTTCGACGGCCGATTCGTTCGAGAGCAAGGTGAGGTTCGCGAACCGGGTTTGGGAGGGAACCCGTTCTGATCATTGTTCCGTTGAAGATTTATCTGAACTGTGCGCTGGAAACCCTGTTCTTCAGAGCAAGGTAGAGGGCGCCTCCTTTGATTGACAAGGCTACAACAAGGATTCAAGTATCTTCTATTGGGAGACAGCTTTGAAGGACGGTGGCGTGGCGACGAATAGAACCCAAGATGTCGGCGCTGCGCAAAAGCAACTATTTTCACAAGGCATCTCCCGGCAGCCAAATCCTGATATCCAAAGCTCGAAGGATTC
>NZ_SMMF01000458.1:0-1115 GCF_009711355.1 Roseibium sp. RKSG952
TTTCAACGTCTCCACGCAGACCGCTTGGTTTTCGTCAATCAGGCACTTGAACACGCACATTCCAAGGCAAAGCAAGAGTGCAGTCTTTTGGTCCAGATTGTATTTTGCCTGTAGCGCGGGTGGAGCAACTATGGATGTCCTGCACAAGTATGCGCAAAATCAGAAAACGCCGGAGTAGCACCTCACATCCCCGCCCGTACTGGCCGAGGGTTTATGGCACCTTTTGCTAAATACTTCGTGTTGTCGGCTTTGTCTCTTTCCGTTTTTGGGTCGAAAATGAATCCGAGAACAATGGAGACGGATATGCTCAATAGTCAGGAAATCCTTGACCTATACAGGAAGACCGCAAGCGCTGCCGGACTGGCACTCGAGGTCGAGATGCCTTTCCCTAGGACGTTTGAGATGCGCGCCGGCGATGTCTCCATCGACGTTTCCCTTGGACATGGGCAAATGTCGTCTATCGCCAAGATTGACGGTCGTATTCTGGAGAGCTGCATCTTTTATCTCGATCCGGTTGACGACGGCATCGGACTCGACCGGGATGTCGAAGTCTTCTTCTGGCATCTCCACGAGATCGAAACGGAGATTCGTCGCCGCGCCCACAAGAAGGGCATCTTTGGGAAAGAGAGGCTCGCAAGCGATTTCATCCTGGAGACGGTCGTCTCGGAGATCGGCCGGGTGGCACTAGGTAAGGAAGAAGGCAACTGGCGTGCAGGCACGTCTTCCGAGATCAAGCTGGTGAAGCGTGCGCGCCAGTTTTCGGAGGCCAACTACGACCGCTCCGAGGCGATGGCCATTCTGAAATCGGCGAGAGCGCTGAGAAAACCGTCGGCGAATTTTATCTTCATGCAACGTCGGGCTTCCGCGGCACTGGCGGCGAAGAAGGTGGTTCGTATTCGCGAATACGAGTGGAACTACAAGATGACACCCGAGGCGGCAGCCTATATTAACGAGAAGCTCGCGGCGATGCGACTGGAAAATGCGGAAAGTGCCCCAAAAGTGGTCGCGAAGCCGGGTATGGCGGCTTGAAGACCGACTCTGGTTTTCCTAGTCCCGCTGATCCAGAGGCGTGGCAAACCCCTTCCTTTATCAAGCTGCGCCGTAAAACCCGGTCC
>NZ_SMMF01000668.1:0-3636 GCF_009711355.1 Roseibium sp. RKSG952
CGGGCTCGGATAGTGGCCGCCAAACTGGCCAAAGTGCCGTTCCGGGGTCCAGACCGCCTCAAGACCTGCATCATCGGCAATATCCGCCGCCTTAAGGAGCAGGTCATAGCCGCTCTCTTCACCTGTTTCCGGATCATCCGAGCCAAAGAAAAACAGCCCGAACCGCATCCGCCCGTTGCCTTCCTGCGCGTCGCCGATCCGGGACGGGGCTTCGGCCCCACGTGCCACGGCTACCCGCAGCTGCACCTGTCCATCGGCTTCAAGGCACCAGAAAGCACGTGCCTCATCCATTCCGGGCACATCCGACAGTTGCTCACCAACGGCTGCGCCAGAGGGGATTTCCGTCGAAGGGTCCAGTCCGCCAAGGCGGCGGATCACACCGGGTTCGGACAGAACCGACACATCACCGGCCGCCTCCCAGCGGGCCACTTGGGTGAGCATTCCGTCTTTGAACTGCTGGCGCGCCTTTGTGCGCTGCAATTTGCCCGAGGTTGTCCTTGGAAGCGTTGCGGGCCGAATGAACACAACCGTAGCAACGTCAATCTCATGGGCCTCCAGCACCGCCCGCCGCATGGCCCTTGCAAGCGCATTCGGATCAAACCGGCGCAGCGCCGAACGGTTCAGTTCATGGACCAGAACCAATTGCTCGCCGCCCTCGTCTTCCACCCCGAAAGCGATCGTCCGGTCGTGACCAAGTAGCGGACTACTGTCATTGGCGGTGATTTCCAGATCCACTGCGTAATGGTTCTGTCCCCGGACAATCACCATTTCCTTGATCCGGCCGAGCACATAGAGCTCGCCGTCAATCAGCGTTCCCAGATCCCCTGTGCGCAGCCAGGTCCGCCCGCTGTCGTCGCCTGCAAGACGTGCCCGGAACACCTCTTCCGTCAGTTCCGGCTTGTTCCAGTAGCCGGACGCAACACAAGGGCCGGAGATCCAGATCTCGCCGGGCTGCCCGTCCATTATTCTTTCGTGCGTCTCTGGTTCTGCAAGTACCAACTGGTGGCTGGAATAGACCTTGCCGCACGAAACAATTTTGCGCGCCTCCTTCCCCATGTTTTCCGAGAGGTTAAGGCGGGTTCGCGCTGCAAAGCGTTTGCCCGAAAAGGATCCGCTGTCGAGAACGCCACGTTGCCAATGGGGAGTTCCGGGATGCATTTCCACGGATTGGCCAGTATTGACCAGAACGGTTTCTGCCATCCCGTAAACAAGCCGGAAGTGTTCTGGATTAAACCCGCAGGGGCCAAATTTTATACAGAAATCTTTGAGCGTTTCATATCTTATCGGCTCTGCGCCATTCACAGCATGTCTCAGAGGCGTAAGATCGAGTGCGGCGATTTCTTCATCAGACACGGAATTACAGCACAACTGCCAGGCAAAGTTTGGCGCTGTTGTGATGGTCACCTTTTCCTTTGACATGAGCTTCAACCAACGGCCCGGTTTTTGTATAAAGCTCGCCGGGGTCATCAAATGTGATGCCATTCCGGAATAAAGGGGCAGGAGAATTGTCCCAACCAAGCCCATATCGTGATATGGTGGAACCCATCCGCACATGATTTCGATCGTACGATGGGGCACTCTGGTTCTGAAACCGAAATATTCATCCATCAACGCCAAGTTAGTGACAACCTGACGATGCGTAACCATTACTCCTTTGGGCGAACCGGTTGTGCCGGATGTGTATTGAAGGAAAGCAATGGCCTTAGGGTTACCGGCAAGCGGTTTCCAATCACCTGCACACTCCGAGGCGATCTTGTCAACTTGACAAAATGACAGCTCCTTGCTGGCATGCGCCCATTCTTCAAGCTGTCTTTTCTGAACTGCCAGACACAGAACTGTAGTTGTGCCGGCATCTGCGAGAATGGCTTCGAGGCGAGCCATGTGCTTGGCATTGCGCGGCGGATATGCCGGAACAGCCGTAACCCCCGCCAACTGACAAGCGAAAAACGCAGAAATATAGTCCAGACCGGGCGGGCACAGGATCAGCGCCCTGTCCCCCTGCTCAAGCGTTTTCCGCAACCTCGACCCGATCCCAGCGGCTTGCCGGTACAGCTCCCCATAAGAAAGACCAAGACACCGGGATGGCCCCGCGTCGGGGAAACTGTGGAACCAGAAAGCCGGTTTGTCCGGCATTTCCTTAGCCCTTCGGATCAAAAGGCCGCCGAGGGTCAACGGCGTTTTCATATGCTTGTTCATGGCAAGCCTTTCCTTGAAATGGGTGCTGCCAGGGACACCGGCTTGTCCCCAACGCCGTCTTGAATGATCAACAGAATGGGACAGGACATTTCCCCTGTTGCCTCGATATGCCGTTCCCTATTGTGATGCCGTGCTGGTCCAGCCAGGCCGGATTGTAGATCTTGGACAGGTATCTGGTCCCGGAATCCGGAAGTACCGTCACAATCCGTGCCGGGCCACGCATTCGGCGGGCAAGTTGAACGCACCCCCACACATTCGCGCCGCCAGACCCCCCCACCAAAAGCCCGTGTTGGCGGGCAAGCTGCCAGCACATGGAAAAGGCCGCCTCATCGGAAAACCGGATCACATCGCTCAAGACGGAGAAATCCATGCACCCCGCAATATGATCCTTTCCGGCTCCCTCCGTCTGGTAGGGCCGGATCGCCGCAGGATCGAGCACGCCGTTTTGAAAATATCCCGCATAGACCGACCCGGCGGGGTCCATGAGGACCACCTCCATCGACGGGTCCTGCTCCTTCAAATACCGGCCAACTCCCGAGATCGTCCCGCCGGAGCTTCCTGCTGCGACAAAGGCAGTCACCTGCCCGTCCATCTGACGGTGGATTTCCGGTCCGGTGGTCCTGTAATGGGCGTCCACATTCAGCGGATTACTGTATTGGTTCAGCAAAAATGATCCGGGTCTTTGCTGATGAATGCGTAGGGCCGCATTGCCGTAATGCCTGGGGCTGTCCGGCGGGGTCCCGGCCGGTGACACAATCACCTCGGCCCCCAACGCCCGCAGTACGCTTTCCTTTTCGACACTGATCTTGGCAGGCACTGTTATGACGGCATGATATCCCTTCATGGCGGCAATCATGGCCACAGCAGCCCCCGTATTGCCGGAGGAGCCTTCGATGATTGTGGCACCCGGCTCAAGCAGACCATCGCGCTCCGCCTGATCGACAATATGCCAGACAATCCGGTCCTTGATGGAGCCGCCCGGATTGAGAAATTCCAGTTTTGCGAAGATTCGGACATGCTCCGGAATACCGAGACCCCGCAACTCAATCAGCGGCGTCTGACCGTACAGGCGGTGCTGACATCCCATTGGCTGGCCTTTCGGGTCTCTTCAGAAGCCACTTTTGAGTTGCAATCGAAATAGAACACTTGCGGAGCATCTGTCGGGGATGAAGGTGCGATCCCTAGGCGCTGACCCGCAAAAATCCGTACAGAAGCTGCTGGTTATAGTGCTTGCCCGTCAGCACACCATTTTCCGGCTGCGCTGCTTCCACACAGATTGTGTTTTTCATTCTACAATCGAGAGTCAGCCTTGCCGTGCCGCGATTAATAATTTAGATGAAGCAAATAATAGATAGTCTGTATTAAATAAATATTTTCATATTATTACAGATAGTTTTATCGGGGTGGATACAGCCACGAAGTGCAACGTTTGGATTGAAG
>NZ_SMMF01000044.1:0-222 GCF_009711355.1 Roseibium sp. RKSG952
CGGAACGACGCTGAACGCCCATGGCAACCGACTCACCGCTCTGGATGCCAGTGTCGCGGGGCTCGACGGTGTCACAGCCGGTCAGGCGACTGTCATCAGCGAGATCCAGGTGGATGTCGCCAAAAACGGCGATGACATCACGGCGCTGTCGGGCAAGGTCGAGACGGTCGAAACAACCGTTGGCGAGAACAAGGCATCAATCACGACGCTGGAACAGTCGAC
>NZ_SMMF01000263.1:0-462 GCF_009711355.1 Roseibium sp. RKSG952
AGATACAAGAGATCCAAATTATTTAGTTGCCAGCCATATTAAGGGTTGGCGCCATTCAAACAATATGGAAAGGCTTGATCCAAATAATGGCCTTTTACTAGCTCCTCACATAGATAAACTTTTCGATAAGGGACAAATTAGCTTCTCGGATGAAGGAAATATTTTAATTAAATCTAATGATGTAAAGAGAATATTGAAAAAATGGGGCGTTGATATTTCGAGAAAAATTATTGTTAACTCCAAGGAGCTTAAATACATAAGATACCACCGAGAGAAATATTTCAAAAAGAAAAACTGAAAACTATTGGTTGGAGGGTGTCCGTCCGGTAAGCTCGGCATTTTTGATGGCTGATCGGGCGGCGCAACACCGCGCGAACAGTGCCGACCTTCGGCAAGCCGTCAACGACACTGATCCGTTGCGGGCACGAGATTGCCTGGCGCCCGTGCTTCGACTTGAAGCGC
>NZ_SMMF01000383.1:0-783 GCF_009711355.1 Roseibium sp. RKSG952
TTCGGCTTCGCAAATGGTGCGGATTTTTCTTGCAGTTGGATGTGAAACGATTTTCCGGGGACGCCAGCCAGTATCCCTGCCTGCATACATTATTGCATTTCATGGATCACGAAATTTGAATTGGAATCACGGCGCATGAACTACCTGGCGGTCTTAGCAATCTACAAATTCGAAATGGCAAGAAGCAAGCGTACGGTCATGCAAAATATCATTGCGCCGGTTCTTTCGACCGCGCTCTATTTTGTTGTTTTCGGGGCGGCGATTGGCAGCCGTATTTCCGATGTGGACGGACTGAGCTATGCGGCTTTTATCGTCCCTGGACTGACGATGCTGTCGCTTCTGACCCAGAGCTTGGGATTGGCGGCCTTCGGGATTTTCTTCCCGCGGTTTACCGGAACCATCTATGAGATCATGTCGGCGCCTGTCTCGTTTTTTGAAATCGTCATCGGATATGTCGGTGCGGCGGCAACCAAATCCATTATAGTCTCTATCATTATCCTCGTAACCGCTTGGTTTTTTGTCGATTACAAGATCGAGCATCCGGTCTGGATGGTGATCTTTCTGGTGCTGACGGCAATCGCCTTTGCGATGTTCGGTTTCATCATCGGGATCTTGTCGAAAAATTTCGAGCAGTTGCAGTTTGTGCCGCTTCTGCTGGTGACCCCCCTGGCATTTCTGGGGGGGACGTTTTATTCAATCAAGATGTTACCGGAGTTTTGGCAAACCGTTGCGCTGTTCAACCCCGTCGTCTATCTGATCTCGGGCTTTCGCTGGAGCTTCTAC
>NZ_SMMF01000243.1:0-422 GCF_009711355.1 Roseibium sp. RKSG952
CCCGTCCTTCAGGGCGGGGAAGACGTTAACATCGATACCTTCAACGGCTGCGACGACTTCAGAGCCGCCTGTGCGGCGGAGAACTAGACTGGTCAGATCAGCAATTTTCCCGTGATCTTCAGAGCCGCCTATCCGGCGGAGAACATTGAAAAGGATTCAGTGCGTGAGGCCCGCTCTTCAGAGCCGCCTATCCGGCGGAGAACTTTTGAAATCTGCGTCCGGCGATCTTTCCAAACTTCAGAGCCGCCTATCCGGCGGCAAACAGCCCGACCGCTCGTTTCCACAGTGGTTTGACCTTCAGAGCCGCCTATCCGGCGGCGAACGTCATGCCGGTTTCGCTTTGGGCTGCCGGACACTTCAGAGCCGCCTATCCGGCGGCGAACCCTCAAAATTCACAGTGATACAACTGAAAACGTTGAGAG